>JAHJQG010000036.1 GCA_018819345.1 Nanobdellota archaeon | reverse complement strand
TATTACCAATAGTTCATTAGATTTAATTATAGATACATTAGGTAAGAAAATAGGAATGAAAATTTATTGTTCAGTTTTAGATATAGAACCAAATAAGGCCCAATTGGAATTATTTGAAAACAAATAAGTGCCCAGCCCAATAAAAAAACATCAAAGAGATTAGCCCCTCTTAAAAAATAAATCTCTCGACGAAGTCGAGGCTATATGTGCGAAGCACCTCAGACCCCCATTTTAAAAAAAAGAACTCAAATTTTATTGAAACTAACTGAAGAATTAAGAGAAGTTTTGGAATTTAAGTTCATGGGTGGAGGCAACCCTCAGGTTAGGGTATTGCGTAGCAATGGATGAACATTAAATGGAGAAATTTGGGGGAATTTATGGTTTTGCGAAGCAAAAATTTGCGTGAGCAAATAATAAATTCACATCTTAATTCTTGTTAAGAGACCTGAACTTGTTCAGGCTCGAAGAGACTCATCACGGAGTGAAGAGGCTCATCGAGAGTTTTTTTGCCTGATAAAATCTCTGCGAAGCAGACTATATTTTATTTCAAAAAGAGGCAAAAAATTTCTTTTAACACCTATTAAACAGGGTTATTTTGCGGTTTAAGGAGGAATAATCCGAAAAAAAGAGGTAAAAGTTTATAAGTTAGGAAGGATGGGGCCTCTTTACGATGAACAGGGCCCTGTATGATGCTAACTGGAAAGAATTATTGCTAGATGAGCTTAAGCTTAAAGGCTATTCTAAAAAGACAATAAGCGCTTACATGTTTCATGTTGGCAAGTTTATTGAATCAGGCCTTGGTCCAAGGGAATTCCTGCTGAATCTTATTGATAAGGGAAAAAGCAAGGAAACAGTAAGGGTTGCTGGTTTTGCAATCAAGTTTTATCTGGCCATTAAGGCAAAACAGGATAAATCAATAAACAGGATTATTGAAAAAACACCAAACCTGAAAAGGGACAAAAAGCTCCCTGTAATCCTTTCAAGAAAAGAAATTGAAAATATGATTATCTGCACTAAGAACTTCGGCCACAGGACAATTATGCTGCTGATGTATGCTTCTGGGATGAGGGCAAGCGAGATAATTAATTTAAGATGGAAAGATATTGATTTTAACAGGAACATAATCCATATAAAGCTTGCAAAGGGAAACAAAGACAGGATAGTAATGCTCTCGCCAAAATTAAAGAAAAACCTAAAAACATTAGATATTGAGAAAAAAGATATTATCTTCAAGACAAACAGGAACAATAAATACTCATTAAGGGCAGTAGAGCTTATTGTCAAAAAAGCAGCTGAAAAAGCAGGCATAAAAAAGAAAGTAACACCTCACAGCCTGAGGCACAGCTTTGCAACACATCTTCTTGAGCATGGCATTGACATAAGGTATATACAAAGGCTTTTGGGCCACTCAAGGCTTGAGACAACCCAGGTATACACCCATGTATCAAAAACAGCCATGGAAAAAATAAAAAGCCCTATTGACATTTAACTATCTCTTTTTCTGCAGTAAAAAAGGATATAATTAACCTGACCAAAAAAAAGAGCATTTTGTTCAGGATATAAACAATAAACTCTCTAGAATAAGGGAAGATTCTGTTAAAAGACAGGACTTTCAAAGCGATTGTGAAAAGGGATGAGAAAACCATTAGAAATCATTGTTTTGGAAATCATCCGGAAAAATCAACACAAAGTTTATATATTTCAATGTTTATTAGTATAATATTAATTACTAAACTGAAAAAATAGGGGGTAAAATAAAATGGTAAGCCAAGCATTAGAACAAAAGTTAAGTTCTGTTCCAGGAAAGGAAAAAGAAGACAGAGCATACCAGACACAAGATGTGTATACAGGTGATCAAATATACGCAGAACAAACGAAACCGGAAGAAATTATGAAGGTAATTAATGAAGCAGTGGTTAAACCAGATACAATTGAACTTACACCAACACGAAGATTAGGGCTTGACGCCTGTGGCTGTACAGGAAACGGTTCTTGTAACTGAAACTCTTAATCTCTTTGTATGTAGTGTTGAGTACGCGGAAGCGTGAGTTTTCACTCACTTCAACTTTGCCATCAAGAATATAAGGAAATTATTGAGAGAGAAGTATGTATAAGGCCAGCCTGTATAATAATTTTTTTTTGGAAAAAGATTCTATTTTTTTATTTAATTCATTTAGCAGGGCGTCTATTAAGGTCAAAAAAGCTGAGTTAGGAAAAGTAAAGGCTATATTAAGAAAAAAAGATCCATGTACAGGAAAAAATAAGAAATACCAAGATATATTGATAAAAAATGGTTTTATTTTATCAGATAATATCAATGAAATTGAAATTCTTGAATACTTATATAATGCAAATTATTTCCAAACAGATAAAATTACTGTTGCATTAGTACCAACATTACGATGTAATTTTAAATGTCCCTATTGTTTTGAGGCAGGACCCGGAAAAGAAAATAATGAAGTTAAAAACTATTTTGATGTTTTAAAGAAGTTTGCTAATAAAAATTTTTGTAATAAAAAAAGAGTACATATTAGTTTATTTGGTGGAGAACCTCTTTTAAAAAAAGATGAAATTTTTTCTTATCTAGATTACCTATTAATACAAAGTAAAAAATATGGTTATGAGTTAAGTACTAGTATTGTAACAAATGGATTCTTATTAGATAAAGATATGGTTAGTGCATTATTAAAGTATAATTGTGTTTCAATTCAAGTTACATTAGACAGTCGTAAAGAAACCCACAATAAACTTCGTGTATTACATAATAATGGTGAAACCTTTGACACAATTGTCAATAATTTTACAACAGCAGTACGATATGCTATTAAAATAAAATCAAATATTCAGTTTATACTACGAGTAAATTTATTAAATCAAAGTCTTGATGATGTTAAGTCGATTTTTAATTTGTTTGATAAAGACGAGAGAAAAAAAATAAATATATATTTTAGGCCAATCTATTCAACTAGCCATTTCAATGTATCTAATAGTAATACAATTTTTGATTTAAAAAAATTTTATGATGAAGCAGATAAGTATGGATTTAGTATACTTAAAAGTGCTTATTATCTGCAATATTGTGAATCAGATGGAGGAATTAATTTTTTTTATGTTACCCCTGATTTAAAAATATGGAAATGTATAAACGAGTCGACAGAAACAGCGGATATTGGCTATATTGATAAAACAGGCAATATGCAACTAAATTCGATGCATATAGCAAGGTGGTATCAAAAATCAAATCCTTTCAAGGATGAAAAATGCCGGAAGTGTTATTATTTACCAGTATGTTATGGTGGGTGTCCTCTTCATTATATTAAAACAGGAAAACGGAGATGTACAAGTAAAGATATGACTATAACTCCTTATTTTTATTCGTGAGAATCAATAACACTAAAATATTTCCTAAGTTTTTATATTTAATCAAACTAAAAACCGTATATTATAAAAATTACCACTACTAAATAGAAAAATATTTAAATAGATGATAGTTCCTTTATCAACAGGAAAATACAGCACTACTAACGCAGCTGGGAGAATAAAATGGATCCAAGTCAAATAGAAAGAATAGTTGAGGGTGAAATTATGGAGATCAAGAAACATAAGGAAGGTGCAGATATAATAATCAAAACAATGAACTCAAAGTTTAAAGTAATTCACTGTGGGAAAGATAAGTCTCAATTTTATAATAAAATAAAACCTAGGCAACATCTTATTTATACAAAATCTTATTTATATTGAGAGGAGAGAACTATATGTTGCCAACAGTAAATCACAAATTAAAATAACATAATCAAACTAGTTTTATAACAACTGAAAGGAGAGGTGACTGGTGTGTTCTTTATAAAATAAAAAGCCCTATTGACCTTTAACTATCGAAAAGTTTATATAGTTAATTATTACTTTAAAATTAAAAATGGTTTCTGGGGGTAAAGAGGAAAATATAGAAATAAGGCTTTATAATTTAAATAAAAACCTGAAATCATCTTTTTCTGCAGTAAAAAGGGATATAATTAACCTGACCAAAGAAAAGGAGCATCTTGTCCAGGATATAAACAATAAACTCTCTAAGATAAGGGAAGATTTTGTTAAAAACCAGGACTTTCAAAGCGAAATAGATTCCTTAAATGAAAAGCATAATTGGGTCTTAAGGGAGATAAAAAAAAGAGAGAAGCTAAAAAAAGAGCTGAAAGAAGCATTAAAGCTGAAGAAATCAATTAATTCTATGATTAAGAGCTTTGAAAAAGCCAATGGAATCAAAAAAGAATTTGAAGATCTAAAAAATACTGTTGTTGATGTGAATGAATTTAAGATGCAGGCAAACAAGTTTGATGCAAGAATTAAAAAAAGAGCGCAGGACATCAGCAGCATGAAAAAAGAGCTTGATGAGCTGGAAAAAAGATTCATTGATAAATCATACTTCAATAAACAGCTCTCTGACTTGAGGCAGGAAATCCAGTCAGTAAGAAAAAATTCAGTTGAAAATAATTATTTTAAGAGAAACCTAAACAGGCTTGATTCAAGGTTCAGGAGGATAATTGACTTTCTGAAAAAACATCCTGAAATAAGAAAAGAGGATAAAAAAAAGATTAGTGAGATAGAAAAAATCCAGGGAAAAGAAAAAGGCGCATTAAAAAGCGCCTGGAACGGGATAGTTGATTTCTTTACAGAAGAAATAGAGGAACCTAAAGGGGGAAAGCCTAAAAAAATTAAGAAAAAGAAGAAGCCCAGAAAAAGAAAGAAACAGGCAATCCTTAAAAGAATCTGGAATGCAATTATTGACTTTTTCACAGAAGAAGAGTCTGAAGAGGAATGGTTTGAAAAAAGAGAAAAACCAAAGAAAAAAAAGAAAAAGCCAAAAGCCCTGAAAAAAACCGATAAGAGGAACAAATTCCTTAAGTATATGTTTGTTTTAATTGGCGTCTTATTAATATTTTTTTTCTATTATTCAAATTTTCTGGCTAAAATCATTGGCTTCATAATCTCCTACAAATACAATATACTGCTGGGGATTATTATTCTGGCAGTTATAATTTTTCTGAGTGAAAGAAGAGAAAAAAAGTGATTATGCCCTTTGGGAAATCTTAATTAATTTTTCCCTGCTTTTGAAACCCTTGATTATCTTAATATCTTTCTTTAATGCTCTTGAAAGGAACTTAACAAGCTCTATATTTGCTTTATTATCCTGCGCAGGGGCTTTTATATCAATCCTGTAGGCATTTCTTTCAGAATCAAATTCTTTAATTTTATTCTTAGAAGAGTTTGGTTTTAATATAACCTTGATTATGCCTTGTTTTATTCCTTTCATCAGCTGTAATCCCGCCAGATATTGTTGCACTTAGTGCACTTAAGGAATTTTGTTTCTGGCTCATCACCTGCCCTTGTCTGCACAAGCCAATAGTATGCTTTTTTATTGCCGCAATTAGGGCATTCAGCTTCTGTTATAGGAAGATGTTTAGACTCATCACCCTCAACAACATCAACTTCCTTCTCCTTTACAATTTTTTCAATAATCTTGCTTTTGTCAAGGTCCCTGCTTACATAACTGCATGAAGAGCATGCCATTACTCTTTTGCCGTCTATTTTCTTTGGCAGCAACAATGAGCCACATTTTGGACAAAACATTTTTACCTCCTATTTAATAAGAAGATTTAATAAATCAACAAACCATATCTTAATGTAGCCAAGGTAAGGAACCTTAAACAATGCCTTGCCTAATATCTGGTTTTGCCAGATATCTGACTCATAAATACAGCCGTCATAGAAGCATCCATTAATCTGGCGGCGATTGGTGACATAATTATCCCCTTTTGTCTGATATATTATGTTATCATCCTTTTCTTCTATGATAATCACCCTGTGAATTATTGGATCTGGCTTTGGATTTGTTCTGGCACTTATGAACACGATTACATCCCCTATCTTGATGTTGTTAGGATTTGCTCTCCAGAGAATCATTATATCTCCCTTATTAAATCCATTCTTCAATGGAAATTTTTCAAATGAGCTTTTTACTATTCCAATGCCTGAGTAATATTCTTCACTGTTTTGCCACCAGTCATCAAAATTAAGGTTGTTATGCTCCATGCTGTTGCTGACAACTGCAACTATTGGATATGATGTTCCTAAAGCAAGACCAAGCCCGGGGTAAACTATGAATTTTATAAGGATAAATGCAAGTATAATATTCACAATCCAGCTCCATATGCTGTTATCCTCCCATATAAAGTTCCACACCTTTTTCCATGTTTTTTTTAAGGTTTTTTTCTTCATAAAGTGAGAGTTTTAAGCAAAAGAAATAAAAAACTATCGGTTTTGATAAATCAAATAATTATTTATACAACTACTATTTCTATTATAGCATGGAAATATGCACTGAATGCGGGAAAAAGGAAGTATTTTTGGATGGCCTTTGTAAAAAATGCTATCTAAACAAGAATCCTTTATTAATATCTTTTAAGCCTGTGAAGATTCTTGTATGCTTCTTTTGCCGTAAATACTTCTCTAAGGGGAAATGGACAAGATTTAGAAAGCTTGAGGATGTAATCAAGGATATTGTGCAAAAAAGATTAGTGTTTAATGATGATGCCAGGATAAATTCGTTTAAAATCAGGCCAGTAATCCCAAAATACAGGGAGGGGCCAAATGTAAAAGTAAATATTGAAACAGAAATTACTGTTTTTGGCACTTATCCTGGGAAGAAAAGGCCTGTTAAAGAGGAATATGCCCTTTCAGTAAAGGTAATATTCATCCTTTGCCCAAGGTGCAGCAGGCATAAAAGCGGCTATTTTGAGGGCATACTGCAGTTAAGGGATGTTGATGATGAAGTAATAGATTATGCTGTTGATGAGGCCAGGAAACAAAATCAAAGGGGAATCTTTATAACTAAAAAATTAAAAGTCAGGAATGGATTTGACATTTACCTGACAAAAAGGGGCTATATACATGAGCTTGCCAGAGAACTCTTGAACAAGTTTGGTGGTGAAATAAAAGCCAGTAAAAAATTGTTCTCAAGGGACAAGCTGAGAAGCAGGGATATCTATAGGATAAATGTGCTGTTTAGGCAGTCAAAATTCAGAAAAGGGGATATTCTAAATATAGATGGGGAGCTTTTCAAAGTAAAAAATATTGATAAAAATATTACAATTATTAATATAAAAACAGGAAAGAAAACATCAATAATGCCAAAACATCTTAAAATAAGGGCTGCTGAAGAGGTTAAGGAAACAATAGTTTCACTTGTCTTTCCGCATGTTGAAATACTGCACCCAGAGACATTCCAGTCTGTAAAACCAGAAAATATCAAGAACAGGAAATTCAAGGTAAACCAGAAAGTAAGAGTTGTTGTTTCAGATGGAAAGCTTTGGCTTGTGGATTAGTTTAAAAGTATATTCTCATTAAATAAATTATAGTTCCTGCTACTAAGGGGACAATTATATTGTCATCAACTATCCTGTTATTCATCTTTAATTCAACAGCCTCTGCTGTCATTGCCCCAAATGATGCCAGGAAAGCAGATAAGGGGCTTACAAAGAGCATTGCTCCAAGAAATCCAGTAATACCGCCAGCAATATTTCCTTCTATTGATTTTAGGCAGTTAAGGGGATGTTTTTTCCTTCCAAGATACCAGCCAAATAAGTGGGAGATTGAATCACCAAAAGTCAGTATCATTATTGATGCAAGTGCAATATCTCTTTCAAATAATTGGAGAACAAGCAGGCAGCCTATTAAAAAAGAGATAGTTCCTTTTCCTGGAAATGTTTTTAATGTATCTTTTCTTTCAAATATCTTCAGAAAAGAATAGATTACTGGAATCTTAAATTTCTTGCTAAGAATAGAGATTAGAATCCCAGTAATAAGTGTAATAAACAGGATTAATGAATTTAATATATTGTTAATTAACAGAATAATAATTGTTAGTCCAAGGCATATGTGGAATGCCTGCCTTCTTATCTCAAACCTGTTGATTTCCATTTTCTCTCTTTCAGCTTTGTTATGAAAATACTTGTGAAATATCCTATGAATGCTCCTGCCAAAACATCACTTAGATAGTGAACTCCTATATAAATCCTGCTAAATGCTATAAATGATGCAGATGAAATCAAGAGCCATTTCAGCTTTGGATATGTTTTATTAAGGATTGGAAGTGCTGCAAAGGCAACAGCTGCATGAGCGCTTGGAAAAGAGTAATCAATTAGGTTTATTAATGGCAAGGTTTTTATAATGCCTAAAGGCCTTGGCCTTGCTATTATGAACTTTAATACATAGGTTATCACATAAGAAAAAATAAAGCTTATTCCCAAAGGCAAAGCCAATTTCCTCTTCTTTTTATTAAGCAGAAACAAGGATATTAAAACTATTATAATAACAAATACAGAGCTGAAATTTGTAAATAATGCAGAAAGATAATTCAAAATAGGATTTTTAATTAGAGGGATTATTTTTAATATTGTATTATCAATTAAAAAACTAACCAACAGAACAAATGCTATTATTGCCCAATAATATTTTTTTATGATATTAATTGTAGAACACCTGTGCTTATTATTGTTACTATTATGCCTGCTATCAAGACTCCGATTATGTCTGCTATTATGAATTTTTTGAACTTGAGGCCAATCACATAAGCTCCCAATGCTCCTGAATAAACACCCGAGCCAGGCAAGGGAACGCCTATGAATAATGCAACTCCAAACTCACCATATTTATCAACAGATTTTTGTATTTTTTTCTGTGTTCTCACAACAATTTTATTATAAGGTATGGAGAATATTTTATATCTTAGGAAAAAATGGACAAACCTGTCAAGCAGGAAATATATAATGATTCCAAGGATTATGTTGGCTATGACGCAGACTATGAAAACAGTAAGCCAGGGCATCCTTAAGACATTAATGCCGTAGGGTATGCTTGCCCTTAACTCAAGAAAAGGCAATAGTGTTATGAATATTAAATACAATAGATTATTAATCATAAATTTAAAAAATATAAAAGATGTATATAAAGGTTTTCAATGTTACTCTGGGTTTTTAATAAGATAATACAATGCACCTTCACAGTCTCCTAATTCTTCATCTTCATTAAAACTATCGAAAACCTCTTGACTAGCTTCTGTAAGTTCTTTGGAATTGTTATAATTGCAAATCATTTCTTTTCCAACCCATTCTGGATTTATAACTGCAAGATATTTTGTTTTCATTTTACAAAGCTCATTCTCATGACCAATTATTTCATAGTAATATGTTGTTAAGCCACCAAGTGGTCCAAGGTCTATTGAAACAGAATAATTTGCAGGACTACATTCATCAAATTTTTCTATGAAACATTGACCAGCTGTTTCTGAATCAGGATTATCAGGACCAGCATTTCCACAATCAAATATTTCTGGAATTTCTGGTTCACAGTCATTGTCGTTTTCTATAGTGCATCCATCTGGGCAGTTCTCATCATCATCTATGCATTTAGGTTCATAAGGCATGCAGCATTTTCCCCAGAATGGACATTCATAGTCTGATTCTGCTTCATCACTCTTGCATCCAAACAGATATCTGCAGTTGCCACCCATTTCTTTACAGCTTTTTGTTTCTTCTTCCTCTGCAGTGTACCAGATGTTTAGGTATGCCTCATCAAATTTCTTCAGGTTAGTTTCTTCTTCATTCTCTGCTTTGAGCAATACTCCAGATTCATGTTTGATTAAGTAATCCATTATTTGTGTTATATCAAATGTATATTTTCCATTCTCATTTATCTCTTGTGAACTGACTATTGTTGTATCAAACCTTGGCTGATTGTTCCAGCTTGCACTGTGGAAATACCATTTTTCCATGACTTTATGCACTTCTGTTGTTTGTTTTCCATATTCCTCTCCGTGCAGCATTGGTATCTTGTTTATTACTAACCCTGCCTTTTTTATCTCCTTGTTTTCAAGACCACTTAAATCAAAGTTAATTAATGTTCTCACTATCTTTCCAATTGGAAGAACACCTGTGTAAAAGGCAATAGGTGATGAATAGACATCATCTTGGAAGTTTTCATTTAGTATTAAATATCTGCCATCAATCTTCATTTTTTCTGTTCCTTCCTCAATACAGGCTCCATCCTCACAGCCATATGGGCAATTAAGAGATGCTGAAGATACTTTACCATCCATATTACAATACCAGTCAGAAACACAACAATCAGGTCCAGTATCACAAGAATCAAATGTAACAGCTAAATTATTGCAATTATAGCAAGCATCTGTCTTAGTTACATATTCATCTTTCCAATAAGCTTCACCACTTGCTGTTCCTTTAACATAATAATCCTTACCACCATCAGAGTCTGTGCATATTGTTTCTTCTTTACAATCCTCTGGACAATTGCAGTAATTCTCACCTAAACCACAGTTGCCATCTCCACACTTTGTGCATACAAAACTAGGATTCTTATAACTTGTACATACTCCATTAACTGGTTTAGAATTACCCACATTTTTAAGGCCCTTACAGCAAACAGCAGGAGGCCATCCCAATTCACCCTCTTTTATACACTCTGGTTGTGGGGAAGGATCATCAGTACTATCTTTTTTCACACCATAGCAATCTCCTGCACTGCAATAGGGGGTTGAAAGTATATCAGGGCAACTTGTTGTTATGTCACTAAACAGAACATAGCGCCCACATGGTTTTACTGTCTTACAAGAAAATGATTTATAGCTATCCTTAAGAGAATCACATTTTGCAAAAATCTCTTGTGTGTTACAAGGTATTTCTTCCTCTTCTTTACAATCCTCTGGACAGTTGCAGTAGTTTTCTCCTAAACCGCATCTGCCATCTCCACAGTTAGTGCATACAAAACCACTTCTACTCAAAGCACATCCTTTTACTGGATATGAAATTGGAACTGAATCCTTTATTTTTTCTAATCCTGCACAACAAACATCATCATTAGGGTCAGCATTAAACACAGAACCTTTCTCACCTTCTCCAACACAATTTGTTATTGTAACACCACATTTCTCATATTTTATTAATGAGTTTGTGCAAGAACTATACCAACCCTCTGATTTTGTGCCAATAGCTTTACAAATTGCGTGACATCCCTTACAGTTATCCCATTTAATTAATTTATTATTTTGATACCAACCCTCACTTCTTGTTCCTATTGCACTACAATAAGGTTCTTTTCCTTTTATGCATGCTCCATCATTACACCCATTAGGGCAAGGTATACTTAACTCAGTTTTTACATATTTTCCATCACAATATTTTTCAGCTAAATAACAATCATTACCTTCACAAGAATCAACTAAATTTGCCCAATAACTTTTATAACAAGTATCGTAAAAAGAAACTTTTTCAGTATCTGTATTCCATCCTTCACCTGTTCCTTTTTTATAATAATCTTTTCCATTATCTGAGTCTGTGCATACTGAACTTAATGAGGGTTTGCATTTACAATTAGTATCACAACCATTTGTGCAGTAACCGACATCAGTGCCATCACATTCTTCACCATATTCTTTTATATTATTTCCACACTTTGGTGTTGGTACTAGTGGTTCGTCAGGACCTTCACCGCCGCATTCGGAGCAGTCATCAACGCAAGGGCAGTCATCTCCATAAAAGGTCTGCATTTTGCAGCCAGGATCACAGCCTCCTACACAAGCCATACAGGAACATTTTTCTTCATCCTTGCAATCACTTGGATAATTGCATTTATTAATTCCTTGACCAATAACACTTTCACAACGCCCATTTACGCATTCCTTGTGAGTACATTGACTATCATACTTGCAAGTATTGCGTCCGGAGCCAGACACCTCTTTGCACTCCCCATTTACACATTCCTTGTGTGTAATAGGACCAGGATCATCATAACCTGTTACTAATGGCAAAGTTATTATAGACAATAAAAATATCAACAATATCACAGCAAAACAAAAAAATCTTACTTTTTTACCTAAAATTTTATTTTCCATTTTTTTATACACCTCAGGATATTTTTAATTTTTTAATAATTAAGCTTTCTCAACCAAAACTCCATCTCCCCGGCCTTCTAACCTTAGCTTAAGCCGGTTTCCACTTGGCTTTATGCAGACCATGTTGTAGCCCTCATTGCTAATCTCTATCCTACCAAGGTTCATGGGTTCTATTGCATCACCAATAACAAGAAAAACATTATTGCCTGTTTCATCAGATATTGAATCTTTTATTAAAGGATTTAAATCATCAGGAAGTGGATGAAAATCAACATCCTCACCCTCCTGGTAAAAGCAGATTTCCTTTACTTTTGATGGGACAGAATAGGTTTCTACCTCTACAGAGCCATAGTCAGTGCTTATTTTTTCAAAATCTTGTTTTAGGTCATTTTTAAATTTTACAAACTCAACCTGTTCTGCTTTAGTGCTAATGCTTGTTATTGCATTATAGCCATAAAGCAATATAGCAGCTGTTATTATTAAGGTTAGAATATAGATAAATACCTGGCCATGGATTTGTGCTTTTTTCATGCTTATACCTTTTTGTATATTAGTATATAATTTATTAAGAAACTAGTATATAAATATTTCTATTTTTTTGGCCCTTTGTTTAAGGTATTTGGCTTTTTTCATGGCTTTAATCAGGTTTTCAGGCTTTCTGAATTCTCTTTTTACATTTGCGCAGATTCTTCTGCCCTGGATGAATGTTTTTTTGTGCTTTTTCATAAATGCTTTAACATTTTCCTTATTTTTGACTGGTGGCCCAACACGCTTGAATGATTCAGGTAAAATCTCATCCTTTAAAATAAACCAGAACAAGGCCTTTTTTTTCTTATCCCATTTCCATCCATTGCCATAAACAGTAAAGCCATTTAAAACCAGTTTTTTATTTATATAGTTAAATGCCTTCAAAAGCTTGGAGCCAACAACATCCTCTTTTCCATCAAGTGCCTTAACATCAAGCAAAACAAGATTTTTGCCCTTTGATTTCTCTTTAAGCTCATCAATGGTAATTTCTTTTTTCTCAAAAAACTTTTTTGATGGCTTTTTCAAAAAATTCTTTGCAGATTTCCTAAACAAAAGGAAATTTTTCCTGCTTAAAACAGCAGCAGCATTTCTCTCCGGCTGTATAGGGTCAATCACAACAAGAGGGCCTAGTTTTGATTTATTCAGTCTTTCCAAAGCACGGCCATTGTAGTAATCATTGAAATCAATAACCTCTCGCTCTTTCCATTTAACAGCATTTTTCAGTAAAGGTATAAATCCATTGTAATAAATTGTCAATATATCTAAAACATGGCCTGAAAATCCCCTTAAATATGACTCTGCACCATAGACCTTGCATGCTTTGCAGAATGCCTTTGCCAGCCTTATCTCATCTGCTAATTTTAGATTTTTCTTTAGCTTATTCTTTACCCATTTAACATGCAAGGGTGAGCAGTCTGTTATATTAACTGCTTGTTCTGCTTTTTTTATATCCAGAACAGGAACAATCTCAAAGCTTATTCCATTTGATCTGAAATTAAAATAATCCCTTGAGCCGTGAATCCTGTTAACCTTTGGAAAAATCTTAAGCACTTTCTCAAGCAAATCAGATATATCCCTTTTTTTGTAATTTAAATTAAACTTAACAAAGATATCGCAGTCATAATCATCTTTTAAGAAAGTTCCCTTTGCTATAGAGCCGCCAAGAACAGCCCTTGCTTTGATATTCTTTTTTTTGATTTCAGAGTTTATGCTATCTAAAACAGTAGTACATTTATCAACCACATCTTTTTTTGGCCTTAACCCATCAATAATCTGTTTTAAAAGCTCCATACATTCATCAAAAGCTGTTTTCTATAAAAGTTTTATGTTTTTAAATAGCTTCTAACCAAAGAAATCAGATAATGCTTCCAAACAGCTTGCCAATAACTACTGAAAATATTAAGAACAACACAATAGTTGAGATCATGAATATTGGGATATATTTTACTCCTGCTTTTATTTCCCCTTTTTTTATTGTTGCAATTATCACAGATGAAAAATAAGATGTTATAACAAGGCATGTAATAGCAAATATCCTAAAATCCTTAATAGACATACCAGCCCCAGAGAGATTGATAGAAAAATTTGTTATTCCCGAAGGTACGTCAAGCTTTAGCATAAGGTTGCTTACTATAAAAAGCAGATGGCTCGACAATGCAAACAATAATGGTGCTGCAACTATTGTTGCAAATGTAATGAATATGACATATGTTGTGACATTGGCTGACAGCTCTTTCTTCATAATCCTTGACTCTTGTATATCAATTGCTATTTTATTAAGCAAATCACCTATTTCACCGCCAGCAGCTATACCTTCAACAAGAAGATTTATTGAACGTTTTAGCATGATTGAATCATATTTTTCTGCAAACTTTCTAAGAGCTCCCTCAAGATCTTCACCACTCATTGTCTCTTTTGCAACCATCTCTATCTCACTGGCTAAAACCCCAAATTGCGGCCTTACAGCATACCATAATGCCCTGTCAATAGGCATGCCTGCCCTTATATTAGCAGATGTTAATTGTAAAAAGTCTGCAAGTACATCTTCTATTCCAATCCTTCTCTTAAATATCCTTAGGTCAATGATAAAATAAAATAGTAACCACAGCATTAGCAGGAGCATAATAAATAAAAATGCCCATACAAGAAACATAACAAGGCCAACATATAAAACACCATATTTCAAGTCAGTTGAGAAACGATAAATAAGGTAAAATGAGATTATTAAATTCAGGAAAACACATAAGTTAAAAATTATTTTTGATAACTTGTTTGATTCTACAACAAAACCTGCTCTCTGTAAGTAATACCTTAATCTATTCCTTCTGTGCTCCATCACCGACTTCTTTTTTTTCTGTTTCTGAAGCTTCCTGTATAACGTGACTCTTTCCTCAATACTCTTTTCCTGACTCTTTTCTTTTGTCTCCTTTGTTTTTTTTGATGATTTAAACAGTTCTTTTATCTTCATATTTCCACCGCAGGTCTTGAGGATTTTATAATTGAGAGAAACATATATTGAATAAATCCAAGAAATAATGCTATTGTTAGCAAAGCAGCCAAATCAATCTTGATTGAGATAAATGTTGTAAGTACAATAAGCATTGTTATGCCCAATGAAGGCACTATAATTGCCACCATCATATAGAACATTGCCAATGGGTTCAGCTTTCTTCCATATTCCTTTACTTCAATGATTTGCTCACGAACAATTTGGTCAAGTATGCTTGAAAGCGAGCTTGAGATATCTGCCCCTGTCCTAAGCGAGTTAAGTATCTGCCACAAAACTTTTGTTAAGTTTGATGAAGGCGTTGTTTCTATTGTTTCATTTATTGCATCCTCCATTGTTGTTCCCATAGATACCTTGTCTATTATTTCCTTAAAGTATTCTCCAATTACTTTATAGTTTTTTGAGACATTGACCATTGCATCATACAGAGAAACCCCTGATTCAAGCTCTATTATAAGAAATCGGCCTGCAAAAACAATCTCCCTGCTTATCTCTCTTTCCTTTCTTAATATCTTAACATCAGGCACCTTGAGCATGTAGAAAAACATAATGAAGAACATAAACAGCGGGAAAGCAAAATAGATTATGCTTGATAATACCTCCAGTTTGGTAAGTACTGTTACAACCAGGGCAGTTATTCCTGTTGTAAGGTAGAATGTAGATAAGAGTGTCTTCTTGACAAATTCCTCGGGTGTGTCAAACATGCCTGCTTGTTTTAACTTTGTGTTAAGCCCAGGAAGAGTCCTTGCAATCCTTTTGATTAATACATTACTGATATAAATCACCTTTTCTTCCTAATTGGTCTAGCACTTTTCTTCTTTTTTAGAGCCACCTTTTTCTTAGTTAAATTAACAGATTTCTTCTTTTCTTCAATTTCTGCTGTTTCTTTTTTCTCAAACATAAGTGCTTTGTTTGATCTTACAATCTTCATGAAGTTATCCTTATCTGTATAGTACTCAGCCATAACCCCTCCAACATCATCAACAGTATCTATGTTATGTTTAACAAGATATTTCAGAACAAGCTCTTTTTCCTTGATATCTTTATTTATCTCATTCTTTGTCATACCAGTGAACATCTCCAGGGTCTTCATAACAGAAACAGAATTATTTGCTTTTTCAAGCTTGTCTTTCTTTATATTCAGCTGGATTAAAACACTTGTGCTGCTGTCAGGAAGTATTTCTGATATCTGAAAGGTTCTTCTTATTCCAGTTCTCCTATTCCTGTACTGGACTAGGATCATTGAAATAGCTGGGAGCATTGATTTTGGAACCTCAATAGGGGGATTTGTCAGTCTTGTTATTGTTTCATTTGTATCGTTTGCATGAACAGTTGCATAGACAGAATGGCCTGTGTGAATTGCCTCAAATAGTACTTCTGCCTCTTTTTTTCTTCTTATCTCTCCAACAACAATCCTGTCCGGCCTCATCCTAAGCGAATTAACCAATAAGTCAAGCATTGTTATAGCACCTCTTCCTTCGGGATTAGGCAGCCTTGTTATCATGGGGATCCAATGTAAAAATTTAGGCAGTTGTATCTCATGCGTATCCTCAATTGATATTATTCTCTGGTTTGGAGGGAAGAAGTTTGAGACAACATTGAGCATAGAGGTTTTTCCAGTTGCAGTTCCACCAGATATTATTATTGATAACTCATACTGAACACCAAGCCAGACAAGGGCTGCTGCCTCAGCAGAAATTGTCTTGTTCTTTATAAAGTCTGTAATTGTCCATGGCTTTGCTGCGAACTTTCTTATGGTTATTGTGTTTCCCTTGAGTGAGATTGGCAAGAGTGTTGAGTTTACCCTATCGCCTGTACTGAGGTTAGCGTCCATTAATGGCTCAAGGACAGTTATCTGCCTTCCTACTTTCTTGCCTATTAAAGATGCATAGTGCTTTATCTGCTCTTCACTCTCAATGGTTATATTTGTCTTAAGCCAGCCATGCTTTCTATGATATATCCAGACCGGCTCTTCTGCATTATTAATGGCTATCTCCTCAAGATTATTATCATTCATAAGGATTTCTATATTGCCCATGCCAAGGCTTTTTTGTATTAGATATGACTTAAGGAATTTCATTGTTCTCTTGTTAACATCGGGGAAATGCTTTTTTACTAACAGGTCAATTGTTTCCTTAAATCTCTGTTCAATCAGATCGCTCTTCTTTATGTCTATTATATCAATTATGCCAAGGTTGACCTCTGTGATAAGCTCCTGCCTTATCTTCTCAAGTATTATCTCTGTGTTCTTGCTTATGCTGGATATAGAGACATCATATATTGGCACAAACTCTTTTTTTTCTGTGTAAATCCTTATTTTTATAGGGATTTCATTAGAAATAAAATTATATTCATCTTTTACTGCCATAAAATCAACCTCTTTTTTAGATTTTTAGTTTTAAACTAAATTTCCTAAAAACCCTTTTTTTTGATTAGGCTACATAATTCCCTAATCTCTTTTTCAAAAATATTCTTTTTTTGGTCAACCTCCTTGAACTTTTTTTCCATTATATCAATCTGCTTTTGGATATCTGCTGACTGTGATGATATGCTGAATGCCTTTGCCTTTGCAATAAACTCATTTAATTCTTTCTTCAGACTGTTTCTGTCATCATTGATTTTCTCAATCAGATTTGTTGTTTCCATCCTTTTTTCAAAGAACTCCTTGAATTTGTCTGATAGTCTTTTAATTTCATTGATATCCTTTTTGATTATCCCGCCCCCTTCAAAAACCTTTTTTAAAATCTCTTTTTGCGATTGCATTACTTTTTTCTCATACTCCCTGCTTTCTTTGGCTAGTGGCATGATTTTCTTTTTTTGCAGATTAATTGTTTCTCTTGTGTCCTCTGCCAGCTCTTTTAATCTTTTTATATGGGATTCTAAGTCTTCAATATAGATATCTTCTGACTTAATCTTCTGCTTGACTTTATCTATACTACCATCAATTTTTTTAATTTTCTGCTTTAATGATTCCTCAGTTTTTCTTATTGAGCCTGTCTTTAATCTTTCTGTTTTTATTATTTTTTCCTCTGCACCTATTTCTTTCAGGAGTTCTGAGTATTTCCTCTGGGCTCTGATAATCTGCCCATCCATTTGCTTGATTTTGTCTGCAAAAACCTGGTCTTGTTTTTTTAGCTGATCATCAGCTTTCTTTTTCAGTTCCTCATATCTTTCAAGCTCTTTAAGTTCTTTTTTTACATTATCTGCTTCAGTGTGTATATCTTCTCTTATATTTTTGAATTCTTCTCTAATCTTTGAGATACTTTCTCCTTCTCTATCCAGAAAGCTTAATAATGACTCTGACCTTCTTACAATAACATCTTTTTTCCCATGAAACTCCTTGATTTTTTTTTCAATCTCCTCTTTTTTCAGTTTTCTCTCAATAAGCCAGGGGGTTGCAAATTTATAATCAATGCTTATGATGCCATCCTCCTCAAGAAAGTCAGCCCATTCCTCAACAACTACCTGGCTTATACCAAGCTCTTTTGCTGCCTGTGGAACAGAAATTCTTTTTTTCTCTTTAATAAGGCTTACCAGCCTGTCAACACCTGTTTTTAGTAATGGAGCCTGAACCATCTTATCTTAAAAAATTCCTTTTAAATATAAATATCTATCGAAAATCAGGTCTTACTCTGCAGTAAGCTTTATAGGATTTATATAAAACAAAACTTTCTAATCAAGCGAACAAAGTGAGCAATCAAGGAAATGCATCAAGAACAAAAAGCAAAGGGCAGTTTTCCGTTAAAAAGAGAAAAGTTTATAAATTAGTTCCCATTATCGGTACTATTATGCAAAGTAAAGAAGAAAAAGTTGTGGAATTATTTTTTGAAAGTCCAACTAGAGAATGGCATTTTGAAGAAATAGTTAAGGGAGCAAAAATTACTAGAAGTAAGGCAGACAGATGGCTTAAACAGTTTATTAAAGAAGGATTAATCAAAAGAATAAAGAAAAAAGGTAAAATGCCTTACTACATAAGTAGTTATGATTCTCCCAAATATAAAAATAGAAAAAGAATATTTGGACTAACCAAATTATATGAAAGTGGTCTTTTGAACCATTTAGGATATTTAGAAAAAGCTAAAACAATAATTCTTTTTGGAAGTTTTTCGCGTTCTGATTGGTATAAGAACAGTGATATCGATATTTTTATTTATGGTGATCCTAAAGGACTTAGAATAGTAGATTACGAATTAAAACTACATAGAGATATTCAATTATTTATCTGTCAAAATAAAAAAGACTTATCTAAGCTTGGAGAAGGATTAATTAGAAACATTATTAAGGGTAACCTTATTAAAGGGGATATGGACTTTGTGAGGGTGGGTATAAATGCCTGAATACCTAAATCAGAAAGAAGCATTTTTGAAATGTAAAAAAGAAGGGAGATTTATTGTAATAGAAGAAACTGATATTGAAAAGATAAAAGCTACCCTTAAAATTGCAGAAGGGGATATTGAATCAGCAAATTCTATCAAGAAAAATCTTTCAAAACAAAGTAATCAATGGAATAGCGTTTATAAATTATATTATGATGCACTGCATGAGTTAAGTGAGTCTTATTTAAGATTTAAGAATATAAAGATTGATAAGCACCAATGTTTATTTGCATATCTTTGTGAAAAACATCCAGAACTGGAGTTCAACTGGGATTTTTTTGAAAAAGTAAGAACAAAAAGGAATGGAATTAATTATTATGGTACACCAATAAGTTCTGAGGATTGGAAAGAAGTAGAACTTCAATTTAATCTTTATATTAAAAAACTAAAGGAAGAAATCAAGAGAAAGCTAAGAACATAATTTTTATCAAAGTTTACTGAAGCTATCATTCAGTTAAATCCTCGCATTCATATGTTTCAAGATGCTCTTCATCCAGCTTAAACCATGAGGGCATATCCTTAATGTTATAGTTGGTTGTTGTCTGGTCTCCAAAATATATATAATCAACAACGCTTCTATCCCTAATAGGAACTTCCTGTGCCTGGAATTCCTCTAAATTCACAAGGCTTTCAATGCCATATAATGAGTTTGAAAGATTTCCTTCCAGCCTCATCAAAAAGCTAGGGGCTGTATCTGATTCAATATAATATGAATTATTAACATGGGTTTTAAGGTTTGTTGTGTCATTATTAACAACAAAGTCTGTAATATTTGTTTTTATTATTGTGTTAGTAACCCTGCCATAGCTGTTTATTACATATAAAGGATCCTCAAATTCCTGTATGCTGATATTTGTTGTTATGTAGAGGGGCCTTTTCCATGAGGCAGTTTTCTTAACATCTTCAACATTTAGTGTTACATTAATGCCAATATTTGCTGCCCATGGGTTTTTTTGGTAGATAGTCACATCATGTACATCAAACTCAACTATTATATCCAGTTTTATTGCCTGCTCTTTTATTCTTTGAGTCCAGTTGATAAATGTTGATTCATTCATAAGGCCCATTTGCGAATTATTAATTGTTCCATTCAAAAAAGCTTCTTTAAAGCAGGAGTTTACATCATACAAAAATATTCCATTATCTGTTATGTACTGCTCCATGCTCATCAATGACCTGAATCCTGAGATATAAAGGCCTCTCTCTATATCTTTTTCAATATCATCTATAAAACTGTTCATAGAGTAAATCCTTGTTTCAGTAACCATAACCTTATCCCTCAGCTTGTAGCTAGTATAAGTTGTGAATGAAAATATTATTAGGGATATGAGTGCAATTGCAATTATACTAAAGAACATACTTTTTTTGTTTAATGCCATGCCCTCACCTCTGCTATTATAGGGCCCCATAGGGAAGGAACACCTCCAATAGGGTTTACTTCCCTGTCCATCTGGGTTGCCTGCACATAATCACCCAATAGCAAATTTAATCTTTCCTCTGCATCTGCAATGGCCTCTTCCTCGCTGTCAAATATCTGGCCATATCCAACTAAGGAGGGTATAAGAATATAGTACTGCAGGGTTGTTTCATTAAGGATATAGCAGTCATCACATGAATCAAAGACATTAAAGTTATTTTCCCCTTCAAGAAGATAATCAGAATCTATGTAAATGGAAGATGGAGTTGCAAGAGGCCTGGGTGTTGTAAAAATATTCTGGCTGTTTGCTTTTACATTAACTATACCACTGTCAAGCTGTGCAACCTGAATAAATGATTCAATAACATCATAATCTTCAAAATCCTTTGTGTATGATTTGTTAGTGCTCATGCTTTTATTAAATCTTTCAACAATAGAAATATCAATCTTTCCATATTTCAGTTTTGCAGTGTCAATAATTTCATATTTTATATCAACATAGGATGAGTCTTCTGGGTCATTTTCAGGGTCAGAATAAAGTAATGTATCATCCTTGCCAAAGAAATAGTCTGGGTAGCAGTTAAGATAAATGCTTATAACATTAGTTCCTTCATTAAGATTATCCTTAATATTATATGATTTGTTTAGGGTTCCAGTTATATTTAATATTTCTATTTTCCCATCATTCAAATAAAGCTGCACATTGCCCTTTTCAGGAACTTCTTCAGGAATTCCAAAACTCTTAAGCTCTTTTCCAACAACATGCAGGGTTGCATTTTTTATAATTACTCCTTTTGGAACAAAAACAGGCAGCACAGACCATGCACCAGTTGCCTTATTTAGATTCTGGCCTCCCTTGCTTAAAACATTATCAAAATAAAGCCTTTTTTCCACTATTTTTGAGGGAACAAACTTTCCACTGCTTTCATATTCAACAATTATTTTTGAGCCTGGATGGATATGGGTATGGTCATCAGATTGGATTATAAGCTCTATTTTCAGCTCGTTCCATCCGCTTGTAACATAATTCGTTATGTCAATAACATCAAAGCCGATGTGTGTTTTGTTTTTTTCCTGCTCATAAAGCCATGGATTTCCCACATTTATTGCATGGTTATTTATATAAAATTTATTTGACTGGGTGCTGCTTGTTCCCCAGTGAACTGATATGAATAAAGTAGCATTTATTATATTACTGGAATTAAGATAAAATTTCTTTGTGAGATACGCTTTGTTGCCTGGTCCGTGTGAGCTCCCTTTGGGATTTATCATAAAAACCTCTGTTGTGTTTTTGCTTACTTTTGTTGCAATTGCCCTTGCAGTAAAGCCCTCTCTTGTCCTGTATCTTTGTATGCCGGATATCATCTTTTTTGATGTTATTGATATTCCACTATGACTTTTATCCTTGGAATAAATTTTTTCTCCTTCTATATAAAACCCAAAACCAAGATTCTCATCAACAAAATCATTAGTGAATTCTTTTGTTAAGTTGCCTGCCTTGTCAATCTTGTCAAGTGCCCAGAACTCACCTATCTGCTCTAAAATACTATTGTCAGTATTTGTTATCTCCCCGCTTGATATAAGCTCATCAACATAAGCATTATTAACCTCGCTAATCTTTAGCCTTGATAATGCACTAATCAGGTCATGTGATGCATAATCAAGGCTTGTATATGATGGCTCAACTATATAAAAAGAGTTAACTAATAAAAGCCCCATAATTATTATACTTGCACCAATTATTGAGTCAATTGTGAAAAGAAAACCTTTTTTTAATACCATAAATATATCACCATTTTCGCAATATCCAGATCCTTAATCACAAGCCTTGTTACCTTAACAAGTTTTTTTGGGTTCTCAACAGTCTGTATGTTTGTGGAATTAACTCCTGGCTTGCCTACTCCTTCAAGAGATTCATTAAAACTTATGATATTATTATTTCTTCCCCTGAAAAAAACATAATAATCATAGATTGTTCCAAAAAGCTTTCTGCTTTCCTTGTAAGAAATCATTGAAAACTCTTCAAGCTTTGTTTCATTAATTCTGTTATCATTGCTTATTCCAATTCTCACCACATCATCCTTGCTCCAGTTATAGGGGTAACCCTGGCTCATTAGTGAGCTGGAAATTGTCTTGGCATCAATAAGAAGGTCATCGAGCAATGCCTCATCCTGGTCAGAAAGGTTTGTTGCACTCTTATAATAGATTAAGATGGCTGACCCAAAAATAATAATCCCTATTATTAAATCAATGGAAAAAACCTGTGCTTTAGTTAAGATAAATAACACCCCCTATATTTATTATTGTGTTATTGCTCTTGTTTATATTGCCATTAATCTCCGGGATAGTTATTGTGAACTCTGAGTTTTTTAAACCAACAGTAATTTTATTTTCTGTTTTGGTTATTGTGTAATCCTTGTTATCAAGCTTTTCTGGTATAAAAAAAGTTCTGTTATAGCCTGACTTTACCTGCGTTGCCATGTTGATTTCATACTGTATTTTATAGGCAAGGTCTTTTACAAGAATAAACTCCTTTTTTTCATTCAGCTCGTCTGCCTGGTCTCCCACTACCTTTAAAAAAATTAAGAGCATTACAAATGCAACACATACAAGAAATATAAACTCAATTGCTATTTGTGCCCTTATGTGCTTACCCATACATAATCCCCCTTTGATTCTATGTTTATGTAGCGGATTCCAGGGGTTATTGCAATATCTCCACTAATATTAACAGAGCTTATCTGGCTTATGTCTGTGAGGCCGCTGCTTGTTTTTACCTTAAAAACTATTTCTTTGTTGTATATTATAACCTGCTCAATATTCTCTGGCATGTAAACCTTTATCCTGGTTTTTGATGGCTCACCTAGGTAATAAACTGATTCTGCACTATCAACAATCTTTTTTGCAATCTTATCTACCTGGCTTGTTATTACCTGATAGCTGGTGTTGCTTGTGTGTTCATAGAAAATCATGATTAAGGGGATTGTAATAAGCAGAACAAATCCAATTATAATTACATATTCCATGCTTATCTGAGCATTCTTTTCTCTCATAAAACATTTGTTTATATGCACATATTTAAATTTATGTAACTATTCAATAATGCTACTAAACCTTTATTGATGTGCCAAAAATCTAGCTCAAAAATAGTTAGTTTTATATATTAGTTAGTATTAATATATAAAAAAGTATAGTAATATACTATAAAATCCAGGAATAGAGGTGGTAAAATGAAAAAAGCACAAGCTGCAATGGAATTTCTAATGACCTATGGCTGGGCAATTCTTGTTGTCTTGCTTGCAATAGCAGCTCTGGCATATTTTGGAGTATTGAACCCAGGAAAATACCTTCCATCAAGCTGTACATTAGGAACAGGTTTGAGTTGTACTGACTTCAAGGTTGATGGAACTGCAAATACAGTTACATTGGTTATCAGGAATGGAATAGGAGAAGATTTAAATCCATTTAGTGTTTCAATAGCAGGAGATTGTGTTGGTGGAGCATCAGCTACAGATGGACTTGTTGATGGAGAACAAGAGACAATAGTTATTAGTTGTGGTAGTGATATCACAAGTTCCAAATTTAAGGAAGATATTATAATGACCTACACCGGAGAAAGTTTATTACCCCACACCAAGGCAGGCTCAATCTCAACACAGGTTGAGTAAATTTTTTATTTTTATTTATAATTATTTAAGATGGCAAATCAACAGCTTATTGATTACATAAAAGAAAACCTTTCAGGAAATATTTCTATAGAGCACATTAAAAAGTCATTGCTGGATGCAGGTTGGCCAGAGCAAGAAGTAGAAGAAGCAATAAGGGCAGTAAAAGACCATCCTGAAGATAACAAAATGCCTCTTCCTAGGGAAAAATCTAGTGATACAAGCATATTGCCCATACTCTCATTAATATTTGCATTTCTTTTTCCCATAGTTGGATTAATATTAGGAATAATTGCATTGTCTAAAATAAAGAAAGACCCCTCACTTAAAGGAAGAGGATTGGCAATTGCTGGAGTAATTATAAGTAGCCTTTTTATGATAATTCCCTTGCTTATAGTTATTCTTTTTGTTGCTTTCTTTGGTACTTATTTTCATCCTAGTGAGATTTTACCAGAAAAATGTACGCTCCCAATGGGTTTGGATTGCAATGAATTTTCTATTATATCAGGTAATCCAGGTTCGATAAGCTTGACACTAGAAAATGGAATGGGCTCTGGTATAATGATTAGGAGTATAAACATAACTAGAGATATAAACAGTAACTATGACTGTTACATTGACCTTAAAACTGATTCTCCTGGAGGCCCTAAACAATATAAGGATTTAGATGGCTGGCATCTTGCACATGGGGAAAAGGGAACTGTTAAATTAATCTGTCCAGTAGAACCAATAGAACCATCTGATATCAAGACAAAAGGCAATATAATAATTGTTTATTGTGCTGATACAATGGTTGATAATTCAGAATGTCATCATTTTTCTCATACAATGGAAGGAACTTTAGTAGCAAATATTAAATAATTTTTCTGCTGTTAAAAAAGCAAATCTTTTATAGCATAAGGTATTATAGCTAGTTATGGGAATAAGAAAGCCTATTGTTGCAGGCCAATTCTATGAAGGGGATTTTGACAGTTTAAACAAGCAGATAATAGAATGTTTTGAATCAGAAAAAGGGCCTGGTGCACTGCCGATAAACAAAAGAAATGGTTGTGTTTTGGGAGCTGTTATGCCTCATGCGGGCTATCTTTTTTCAGGTCCATGCGCTGCATGGTCTTATAAGGAGATTGCAGAATCAGAGTTTCCTGATTTGTTTGTTATTATTGGCCCAAACCATTCTGGAATGGGCAGAACATCAACTATTTTGGATGACTGGGAAACACCTTTTGGAGTTATTAAAGCAGATAAAGAATTTGGAAAAAAACTAATTAGTAATTCCTGCATTGTTGAGGATGCAACAGCACATCTTCATGAGCACTCTATTGAAGTCCAGCTTCCATTCCTGCAGTTTGTAAGCAAGGATTATCTGAAGGATTTAAGGTTTATTCCTATAACAATTGGATTTGACCATAACATCAAGGAGCTTGCCTCAGGAATTAAAAAGACCATAGAAGAATCTGGAAAAAAAGTTTGCATAATTGCAAGCTCTGATTTTACGCATTATGGCTTTAGCTATGGCTATGTTCCTTTTTCAACAAATGTAAAGGAGAATATGCAAAACCTTGACAATAATGCAATAGAATTTATAAAAAACCTTGATTCAGAGGGTTTTTTAGATTATGTTAAGGCCAAGGAAGCAACTATCTGCGGTGCTGTTCCAATAGCTATATTGATAGAGCTAATGAAGGGCAAGGCCAAGAAAGTAAATCTTATGCAATACTATACCTCTGCTGACATCATTGGTGATTATAATAATGCTGTTGGCTATGCAAGTATTGTTTTCAAATAACTTTTACCACCGAAAAGCTTATATACATAAAAACAAGGGCTTTACTCATGCATAAACTAAAAAAAAGAGGCGTTAACATAAGTCCAGAACAATTGATTATAATCTTGATTGTAATTGTTTTTCTGATAGTATTCTTTTTTTTGATAGGGAGGGCAGGAAATGTTTTGCCAAAGCCGTAAAGGAATTGCAAGAGACTATTTAGTTTTCTTTATCCTTGCAATAGTTGGGTTTATAATAATTGTTTTTATTATTAACATATTTATGGGCCATGCAAAAGATGAAGTAAATGAAGAAGTATGCAGGGCAAGCATACTTTCTAGGGCAAAGGCTGTTTTTAAAATTAAATGGCATGGTGCAACATTAGAATCAACACCATTATTCCCAGTTGTATGCAAAACCCGGGAAAACATCGAGCTTACTGGAGACAGGAATGCTGTCATGGAGCAGATATCATACATGAGTGCAAGATGCTGGTGGATGTTCCTTAATGGGGAGTATGAAAACCTGTTTGATGAATTTGACTTCTTGAGCAATAAAAAGTGCTTTACCTGCTACATATTCACAGTTAAAAGCAAACTTGAAAAACCAATAACACCAGATGATATAATAATCTACATGAATGATCACTATTACATTGGAGATGAAGAAAAAGGAGGTATTACATATCTTGATTACATACAGTCATATAAAGGTAATGGTGTTATAATGATGAGGGATGGAGATAAAGAAGAAGATAAATTGAAAATCACTGGTGGAGGATATGATATTTATACAATTAATTTTATGAGCCCAGACATAACCTGGTGGACGAAAATTACAACAGGTATTTTTAGTCATATGCAATTCTGGAAATCAGGAATAGAGAAAGAGGGGAAAACAACAGGAATGACAATGAGTAAGATATATATTGAGGAATTAGGAAAGCAAGAGGAATTAGATAAATGTAAAGTTCTGGAAAGCATATAAAATGAAAATAAAAAAAAACAAAAAAGGAGTAATGTGGAGAGAGGTTGTACTTTGGGTGATAATCATAGGCGTGTTAATTATTCTGCTTGTTATAAACACCTCACTAAAAGAAAAAATGGTTACTGACTTGCAGAACTTGTTTAAATTTTTGAGGATGAGTTAAAATGCTTGGATTCAGCACAATAATAAAACTGACAATGGGACTGATTGTGATATTTGTTGTATTTGGCATAGTCAACACGCTATTTCCTGATGCACTGAAATCTTTTTCAGAGACAACCCATATTGAGTTTCCAACCTTTGGCCTTGGAAAGGAAAAACAGCAGTCAAACCTTGAGATTACTGAAAATATGAAGAAGAATGTAGAGATTATTAAAAATAAAATATCAGAGTTATCAGCTGAGGATTATGAACCATCTAATAGAATAGTTGAATTAAGTATAGGTCCGATTACATTCGACCTTACTGATAAAATGGAAAAAAAGATGGAAGAAACAGAATTTGAAAAATTTGAAGGGAATATGCTTGCAATAATAAAAAAAGATAATAAAAACTCTGATATAGCATACATAGCTGTAACAGACCAGATAGATCCTAACTATGAAACTATACAATATACTCCTTGTTTTGTTACTGTAATAGAAACAGGAATGTGGTGGTGGAAAAAATCAGGATTTTCAGAAAAAAGCTTTGTAGATAAAATACTCTTCGTGGATAAAGATCACTTTAAAGTTAAAGTTAACGGAGAAACTACAAAATACAAACTAAAAGGTTTAACAAAAATCGAAGATGATGTGTGCTTTGTAGGTGAATAAAATGAAAAATAAAAAAGGTGCTGAATTAAGCTTGAATGTGATTGTGATTGCAGCAATGACACTTGTTGTTCTTACTGTCTCAATAATGGTTTTTACAGGACTCATAGGAGATAGTGTTGGCGATGCAGGAGATTTAATACAAACAACATCAGGAGACTATGATGGAGATGGCATAAAAGACATAGTGGACAAATGCCCTTGCATTAGAGATGACGCCAAAATTGAATATGAAGGGTGCCCGGAAAAGATAACTGACGAAAACAGGGAAAGACTTACATCAAGAGCATGCCTCTCCTGAAATAATTAAAAGATGAAAAAAAACAAAAAAGCAAGGATAACACTTGAGTTTGCTATTGGAATTGTCCTTTCTATACTAATCCTGATTGCTGTATTAAATATTGTGGGTGGCCTTTTTAGACTTAGCGATGACAGCAGGCAGTCATTCTACAAACTTGTTAGCTTAATAAAAGATGTCAATAGGAATTCACCAGCAGGTACACTAAAGACAACAGCTCTCCGCATGGACAAAGAAACATTCATAGTTGGCTTTGCAAAAGAAGAAGAGTCTTTTTTACGCACAATCCTAGTACCAGGTAGAGAAATGCCTCTTAAAGAGGATAAGAAGTTAATCAAACTGGATTTTGAAGGATGCGAAAAGGATAAATCATGCATATGCTTATGCAGGGATTTGGAAGATAAAGATTTAGATGATGGAATAATAACATGCAAAGAGGATTCTGTTTTCTGTGAGAGTTTTGATGATGTTAGTTTTACAGAAAGTTTTGTTATATCAAGACACTTAAAAGTACTGCAGATTACAGATCCTTTATCTCCCTCTCAGTTTAGGGAGGTTTGTGTTGAGAAATACAAGAATGCTGACGAAGAGTTTGTTGCTGTGTGTGAAAATACAGTTGATGGCTCATGTGTAAGCGAAGAATACAAAGAACAAAGTGAAGCAATAGAAGGACTTAATGAACTTGCAAAGTTTATTGAATCATGCAAAAACAAAGAGTTTTCAGGAGAGCCCTGCAGTTGTGGTGCATTTGATTTCACACAAAACATACCTGAAGGATACAGTGTTAAGTTCAGCAAATCAGATAATAATAAACTAATTATAACTTTAAAAC
This sequence comes from Nanobdellota archaeon, assembly GCA_018819345.1. Classification (GTDB taxonomy): domain Archaea; phylum Nanobdellota; class Nanobdellia; order Woesearchaeales; family CG1-02-33-12; genus CG1-02-33-12. The sequence continues at coordinate 12,072 of JAHJQG010000036.1, read as the reverse complement.
ATGGAATTCTGGAATTAAGTAGTGTAGAAGCAGACACTGATTTCTGCATATATAAACCGCATTTATCTTATTCTTATTTCCTTCCTAGTAAAGACGAAGAAGAACTAACTTTAGAACATCGTGAGAAATATAAAATTATGCCTGAGGCTTATACTTTTTATTATAAAAATAACAAAGAAGACATTCAAATAACTTTTGTTAAGGGTACTGATGAAAATACCTGTCTTTTGAGATCATCAGAGAGAGGGCATATTGGATTATATGCAGAATCTCCAGACACAATTACTTTTAAGTACAACCTTAAATCAGGAAAACAAGGAACAACAACTGGACATCCTGAGATAAACATTACTGGATGCAAATATCTTGAAGAAGCTGAATGATATGCTCATTAAAGGCAATTCACCAAAAAGAATTTAAACTATGAACTTCTAAGGTTATGTATGAATAAAAGAGGTATTTCACGCTCACTGTTTCTTGTCGGCGAGATAGTCGGTGCAGCACTTGTCGCTGTCTTGCTAATCAGCAATGCAATGCAATGGACAAGTACGGAAAGGCCATACAAGGAATATCTTGCAAAGGATATTGCATTATCAATTGATTCTATTTTTGCAAGCCCGGGCAATATAATAGTGAATTACACAGGCAACTTAACAGATTATTCTGTTGATTTAACTGGGAATTCTGTGAGCATATATGATGATCTAAAACAAAATAGCGAAATAACCAGGAAGTTTGTTCCTTCTGAAAATATTGAAGTAAATGGAATTACACTAGAAAAACCCAAAAATATATTCCTTGCGAAAGCAGGCGATGAAATATTCATTAGTGATTCTGCTCGTACAAATCTCAATATTTTAAGTTGTGACAAACTAAACGAAAAAAAAGAAAAACTAAAAGATAAAAAAATACTAATTGATCCAGGTTATGGAGAAGACTATATAGGGGAATCCAAGAAAATCTGCAATATAGGAAATAGCTTAATCAGCAATATGATAACAGAAGGATTTGATTCTTCAAATATTTTATCTACAATAAAATTTGATGAGGGAGAAACCAGATCATTATATTGTGACCATATATCAAAGAGTGATGCTTCTATTGATGCAAATGCCATAATAAGCCTTAGAGCTGGGAAATATGACAATAAAAAAAACAGCATAAAAGCATTCATTATTTCTGGCTCAAAGAAAGAAAAGGAAAGCAAAATCTTGGCCTGCTTCATAATAAACTCAATTCTTGGTAATAAAAGACTGAATGATGTTAATATTGATGGAACATCTATTGTTCCGGTTGATTTGGAAACAACCAATGAAAACTTTCCAAAAGATATTTTTTTAAAAAATGGAGAAAAAGTTGAGGATTTTAAAACTGCTGATTTTGACAAAATATTTGTTTTGCTGGAAATTGGCAATGCTGAAAGTGAACAGGGAAAATTGTTACTGGAAAAAATACCAGAACTTGGCAATTCAATTGCAAAAGGTTTAATTGATTATGGAAAATAAAAAAATATTTTTTTCGAAAAGGGCAAGCGGTTACCTGCTAGGAAAGAAACCAATGTATTTCCTGGCAGTATTGTTTTACCTGGCATTTGCATTCCTTTTCTTTAGTTTTTTCATATCATATAATATTACTTCAACAAATGCAATTCCAGCTAATGTTGAAACAACAGTTTTGATAAACCGCTTCCTTAACTCGCCAGATTGCTTTGCTTATGAAGATGGAGAAACAGGAAGGGCATATCATGGAATTATCGATATAAAAAAGTTTGATGATGATAAAATAAGTAAATGTTATTCTACAAACAAGGATAAATCATATTCCTTTAGGTTTGAATTGGAAAGCGCAAATATTGACCGCAAAGTTTGTTCAACACCAAACTGGGGAGCCAGAAGATTTAACAAAATATCCCGGCATGTTTTGATTTATGATGAAGGGAATCTTTACACTGGAAGACTTTTAATTTCAATACAAAAATGAAAAATTTAATTTTATTCAGAAAACTTGCAAGAAACAAGAAAGGGCTTGATGACGACCTTACAGATATACTGATTGCAGTGGTTTTCACAGCAATGATTTTTATTTTTGTTTTTATATTTTTTACCAGCACAAACAGAAGCATGGAGAGTTCAGCAATGGAAAAGAGCCAGAACCTTGAGAAAGACCACACTTTGCTGAATTATTTAAGGACGCCAATGAAAGAAAGTAAACTATCTATTGCAGAATATTTGGGTTCTTTAACCAAGAAAGAACTTGAAGGAAGCATGAAATCCAATGGATTCTGCTGCGTCGAGGATACAACTATTAGAGACTCTAGATGCACTAAAGACGGCCAATTAACTAAAGAAGCAAATGAAATACTCAAAGATGTTGCAAACTGGCGTGTTGGGATGTTTATATCCGGAGAAGAAGAATTTTGTTATATTACTAAGGGAGCTCAACAGCAAAGAAGAGTGCCTATTCCAGGAGAAACAGTTAAAGCCACAATACCATCAAATGATCTTAGCTTTAATATAGAAATATATTTCAAATTTAAGAGCTGATAATATGATAAAAAACAAAAAAGCAACAATATTCCTCACATTTGTATCAATATTCATACTTATAGCAATATTATTTTTCTATAGCAATTATGGGACAAAAGGAGAATTTGTTGCTAAAAATCCCGGGAACTTAGAACTTGAAATATTGAAAACATACCAGCAGGCAGAAAAAGCATTATTATATATTGACTTATCTGCAAAATATTCAGCAAACAAAACAATTAAGGACATAAAGGAAAAACAGGGAAGCTTTGAAAACCTTAAGTGTAATAAAGAAGATTGTGAAATAACAAAAAAGCAGGTTTATGATGCATTTTCAGCTGATTTCAATTTGTATTTAAATGATTATTTAAAAAAATACAAGGAAACCGAGCTAAAGGAAGGTGAAGAACTGGTAATACCTTCTGACAACTATGACCTGCTGTTCAAAGATAATAGGCTTATAGGAATTGCAACAGAAAACCTGAAAATAAACAAAAGAAACATAAACTATTCAATAAAACCATCATTCAACATAGACATTGGCTTTGATTTATCTGAAGAGTATACATTTTATTTTAAACAAGAAAGTTAGAATGAGGAAAAGCCGGAAGATGAAAGTTCAGGTGAAGTTCCTGAGAAATTTTCAAATGAAGATAGGATAGATAAGTGGAATTCATTAAATTAATTTCTTAATAATTATTTTGCAAAACATAAAACTATTTATAACAGCTGTTGATTTCAATAATTGATTAAAATGATAAAGATGCCATATAATGATATTCTAGAAAAGATACAGGAGAAATCAGGACTTACTGAGCAGGAAATAAAAGAAAAGATTGACACCAAACTAAAGCAATTATCCGGACTCATAAGCAACGAAGGAGCTGCTCACATAGTTGCAAATGAGCTTGGAGTTAAGCTCTTTGATGCCTTGGGTGGAAAGCTTCAAATAAAAAATATTCTTACAGGAATGAGAAGCGTTGAGGTTGTTGGAAAGGTTTTAAGAGTATTTGAGCTTAGGGAATTTAACAGCAAAGGCCGTTCTGGAAAGGTTGCATCTTTTGTAATAGGGGATGAAACAGGAACCATAAGGATTGTCATGTGGGGTGACCAGGCAGAAAACATAACAAAACTTAAGGAAAACATAATAGTAAAGGTAGTTGGTGGTTATGTAAGGGAAAATCAAAACGGGAAAGAAGTGCATCTCAATAATATGGGTAAGCTTATAATCAATCCAGAGGGCGAGACAATTGGTGAGGTAAAGGAAACAAGCTCTGGAAAAAGGAAGAAAATAAATCAGCTTAATGAAAATGATTCTAATGTTGAAATTCTTGGAACAATAGTCCAGGTTTTTGACCCAAGGTTTTTTGAAATCTGCCCTGAATGCAACAGAAGGGCAAGGCTCAGGGAAGATGATTTTTTCTGCGATACACATGGCAAGGTTCAGCCAAATTACTCGTTTGTTTTAAATCTCTTTTTGGATGACGGAACAGATAACATAAGGGTTGTATGCTTCAGGAACCAGGCATTAAAATTATTAGATAAAACACAGGAGCAGATGCTTGAATACAAGGATAGTCCTGAGAAATTTGAAGAAATGAAAACTGAATTATTAGGCAATATTATAAAATTTGTTGGAAGAACAACAAAAAATGAGATGTTTGACCGCTTAGAGTTTATAAGCCAGCTTGTTTTTCCAAACCCTGATCCAGATGATGAAATAAAAGTTTTAAACAAAGAGCTTGAAGAAACAAAAGCAAAAAAAGAAAGCATGACAGAGCAGGTTTTAGATACAAAGGAAAATGATGTTCAGGACACACCTAATATTTAGTTTTTTTATTTGCTTGCTTATTATTAATTCTTTTAATATCCAAAATAAGACTATATTTGTTATAATCATGCTGATAGCATCTTCACTTCCAGACATTGATTCCTATAAATCAAAGGTTGGAAGAAAGATTAAGCCAATTTCTTTTTTAATAAACTTATTTTTTAGGCATAGGGGAATATTTCACTCGCCTTTCCTGTTAATATTAATCTCTATGGTTATTATCATTATAAAAATTGAAATAGCTGCTGCATTTTTTATTGGTTATTTATCTCACCTTGTTCTTGACTCCTTAACACCTGAGGGAGTTATGTTCTTTTATCCATTTTCCAAGAAGAGAACTAAAGGCTTCATAAGAACAGGATCTTTATGGGAAAATATTTTCTTTTTTATTCTTATAATATTATGTTATATTCAATTTTTATTGGTTAATTAAGAATGTAAAAAGTAGAAATAATAGTTCTAAGTAGGAGAGAGTTTAAGATAATGCTGTCTTAAAAATTCGTCAGTCTTTTGTGCAAATTTTTGTAAATACGCTAAGTTAGTATCAGGATATGCAAGAAGTTTATTGCCCAAGTACATTACTCCTGCTGCCGTTATAGGAACAAATATATTAAGATTTCCTGGGCCATTATAATTAGCTGTATAACTCCATTCAATAAGTTTAGGGAGGGCAGCAAAAAACAAACCAGTCCCTGCTGAGATTAATAAAATATTTTTATTATGTCTTCTTTTTCTATCTGTTGTAAAATTTTCTGGATTAATATATTCTACTCCAACATTATTCATTGATTCAATAACTCTTCTAACTTCATTATCAAAAGTTTTATCAGTTCTTGGAACCCTAATCCTTTTCCAAAAACTATTATATTTTTCCTCAATTGGTTTAATTAATTTAACGTATGATTCCTTACTTGCTGCAACCTTATATGCTAATGGGTCTTCTTGGTAAAATTTTCTTAAAATTTTTTCTGTATATTTGCTTAATTTTCCCTCAAAGTTTAAGTATTCTTTTAATCCTTCTAATTTTTCTATTATTTCTACTAAGGTGTCTTCCATTTAATGATAAATATATTTTATCTTTATAAATGTTACTATTTCAAAATCAAAACACCCCATCACTTTTATTTATTAATTTGACCAATGGACACTGGACATCTTTGGATAAGCTATTTAAATAACCCTAACTATACAATACATATTGCTTCGGTTCCCTGATTAGCCAATGGCTAGGGGGATTATGAAATAAGATGCGAAAAGCAATGGAGGCGATGCAAATGAATCAGGAAAATATACCTGAAAAGAAGTTTAGTACAGGCGTAGTAAGCGCCACAATCTGGAAGAACAAAGGAATAAGCAAGGATGGAAACCCAGTAGAGTTCAGAACAGTATCCTTGCAAAGAAGATACACAGACAAGAGCGGCGAGTGGAAATCAACGAATTCTTTAAGAATAAATGACCTTCCAAAGGCAATTCTCGTCCTGAACAAGGCATATGAACATATTGTTCTAAAAGAGCAGACTAAAGAAGATACTGGAGAAGAAGTAGAAGTTGAGGATGTTGAGTAATTTCCCGGAATATTTTCAGAAAAAATTTGATAAACTATTTAAATAAGTAGGATTACTTTAAACAAGGGGTTGATATTATGAAACTAGAAGAAGAAAAACAATCAAAAGAAAAAGAACCAAAAACTGATGTTAAAAAAATGAAAAAAGAAGAGAAAAAAGAACTCACTGTTCAGGATCTTCCAGGTGTTGGAGCTGCAACAGCTGAAAAACTTGTTGATGCAGGCTATAACAATATACTAGGAATTGCAGTAGCAAGCCCTGGCGAGTTGGTTGATGCAGCAGGTGTTTCTGAGGCAAGTGCAAGAAAGATGATAAATTTTGCCCGAAACAAGCTTGATATGGGCTTTGAGTCAGGAGAAGACTTATTGAAAAAAAGAGCAAAGGTTGAGAAGATAAAAACAGGCTCAAAATCATTTGATGAGCTGCTTGGAGGCGGTTTTGAAACAGCATCAATAGTTGAATGTTTTGGAGAGTTTGGCTCTGGAAAAACCCAGCTTGCCCACATATTAGCAGTTAACTCCCAGAAACAATACCCAGGGGCAGTAACAGTTTATATTGATACAGAAAATACATTCAGGCCAGAGAGAATCCAGCAGCTTGCAAAAGGTGCAGGCCTGGATCCTATGAAAGTGCTCAAAAACATAAAAGTTGCTCGCGCATATAATTCAGACCACCAGATGCTTCTTGCAGAGAAAATAGAGGATCTTATAACAAAACAAAAATTTAATGTCAAGGTGATTGTTATTGACTCATTAACAGCTCACTTCAGGGCAGAATTTATTGGAAGGGGCACTTTGGCAGAGAGGCAGCAAAAACTCAATAAGCATATGCACGTCTTGTTAAGGCTGGCAGATATGCACAATGTATGTGTTTATGTTACAAACCAGGTAATGGCAAGGCCAGACATGTTCTTTGGAGATCCTACACAGGCAATTGGCGGACATATAGTTGCTCATGCAAGCACTTTCAGGATTTATTTAAGAAAGGGCAAGAAAGGCAGCAGGGTTGCAAAGCTTGTTGACTCACCAAACCTGCCAGAGGGCGAAGCAGGCTTTTACATCATAGAAGAAGGCATCAAGGACTTTTCTTAATTTTTTATTTTAATTTTAAAAACATTTAAATAAATACTATGGATATCATTCCATAGTATTTGAGGAAATTGTCATTAATCTGCAAACTGAAGTTTACAGTATTCTGACAATTTTTGATAAAAAGCAATATAAAAACTAAAAATGGACCAGAAAAAGAAAAATTTAACAACTCTTTTAGGGGTTATATTCACTGTTATTGGTGTTATCTGGGCTATTCCATCTTTTCTTACAGAAAAATACTTTTTTGGAGCAATTGCCTCTGTTTTGGTGATAATTGGGCTTGTATTATTAGCTGTTGCATTTAGTGAATAAAAAAGAAGTAAAAAAATGGATGAAGAGACAAAAGAGATAATACAAAAGCTTGAAAAAAAGATTGATGACCTGGAAGGCCAGGTAGAGGAACTCCAGGGCGAACTTGAAGAGCTAAAACAGGACTTCTATGAAGATGATGAGGAGGACCACATTTAATTTATCTCGGAAAAATTGCAGATAAAAATAAGAAAGTTTTAAATAATATAAATATAAAATATGTATAGTTTAGAGAGTTGTTGGTGAAATAATGATATACCTTAAATTATATTGGTTATTACTTGCCCTCTTTGTGGCACTTTACTTAATATCAATTTTCTTTAAGATTAGCCGCTTAAAAAATTTCTTGAGTGAAAATGGGCTTCTTTTCTTTATAATACTAGTGTCCTTTGTTTTTATAGCAATATTAACTAATGACCCCTTGCCTTTTTTGGGCGTTGAAATCCCAGTTCAAGTTCAATGGCTAGGTTCATTACTTATTTCAGGTTTTGGTGCTTGGAAATTTTATTTACATCCGTTAAAAGACAAAGTTTATGGTATGGATAAAGAACTTGGAAAAGTGGGGATAAAAATTGATTCTATTGATTCAGATGTGAAGCTCATAAAAGAAAAAATAATCAATGGAAAGGTTAATATACCAAATAAATAAAGCAAAGAAAAAGAAAAAATTATGGTGCTATTGGTAATCCAAATCCAGTTGCTGAACTATTGCTACAAACCTTATAAGCCCAATATGTTAAGGTAGGTTTCCTATTTCTACAGCTTTTATGTAAATTGCTGATGTATAATCTCCTGCTCTTTGTAAAGGAATGTCCATCCAATAATACATATTTATATCTGTTTCAGGAGCAACATTTTCTGCAACTTTATCTTGATAATTATTAGTCATATTTACAGAAGTTGCAACATTATTTAGTGTATTCCAGCTCATATTTCCAATACCTAAAATATAACTATTAGTTGTATAATCATCACCTTTTATATAAGTATCAACATTAACAGTTGTTGTATTATCAACTCTGATAATATAAGAATTATTTACATTTCCTAATGCAGGTGAATCAAAAGTATTTTGATCTAAACTTCCAAAGTCAATTGGATAGCCATAAAGAGTTATAGAGATGAATTCTACAGGAGGAGCTACAGAGTTTACAGCAGCAGATGCATTTATCCTCGGAAAAGTTAAACCAGTTTTACTATCATAAATACCTTTACCTGTATTTTTTAAAACATTTCTTATTTGAGAAGGTGTTAGAGTATTATTAGCATTTAACATTAGAGAAGCAACTCCTGCGACCATTGGAGCTGACATTGAAGTTCCACAATAAGTAGCAGTTCCTCCTCCAAGACTTAATGATGTTATTTTACAACCAGGAGCAAGTAAGTCAAGAATTTCATCTCTATTAGTAAAACAAACAATCTTGTCTGCATAAGTTGTCCCGTCTCTACAAGTTGGCTGCCAGTTTTGTGAACCAACATTTGCGTCATAAACAGCACCAACAGAAGTTGCATTAGAAGCACAGGCAGGATAACTAATACCATTTAAATGAGCTTCATTTCCAGAAGCCACAGAAACAAAAATTCCTTGATCAAAAGCTGTATTTATTGCAATTGCAACAGCATAAGGGTCGCATTGCGTAGAGGGATTATTGTACTCTCCACCATCTCCTAAGCTCATGCTTATTGTATGTATATTATATTTGTCTTTATTATCAATACACCAATCAACACCAGCAGCAACATTAGAAAACCAACCACTACCACTGCTATCCAAGACTTTATTTGCAACTATGTTTGCTCCAGGTGCAACCCCTTTGTAAGTTGGGTTTTGGGAAGCAACTATCCCTGAGACGTGAGTTCCATGTCCATTATCATCCATGGGATCATTATCATTATTGACAAAATCATATCCTCCGATGACTTGACCACAATTGCTCCATGTAGAATCCACAGTCCCGTTCAACACTTGATTTATAGCAAAGCCCCAGGAAGTAACGCTAGAATCTGTTACTAGTCGAACGTAGATCGTATCGCCTGGAATAGACACACTCCATATGTCATAATAATTCCCGGTGAAGACTTGCACAAAATTTCCTTGAGCATTATACAAATATACAAAATCATAGTTAGCTTCAACCTCGATCTTACTGAAATGCACTGCTATGCTTGTATAACCAGGCTTTGTTATCTGCCATGTGTTATCGTAGTTGTTTGAATAAGGATGTGGCGATTCAAGTAAATAAGATTCAATATTTCCATTTATAGTTTGACTTATACTACAACTTGGATTTCCTAAATCAGCATGAGTATAATCAACACCAGTATCAGTAATACAAACAGTTCCTGTTCCAGTATAACCCAAATTCCAAACATCATCTGCTTCAATTAAAGGAACACTTTCTGAAAGAGAAGTATAAGCTTTTCTGTCTAAATAAACCCTTTCAACAAAAGGACTATGCTCTAATTTATTTAATCCAACTTTTGTTACTATACCAGAAAAAGCATTTATTGTTTTATATCTATTTTTTAATTCAAAATCTTCCATTAAATTAGACAAAACTTTATTTTGTTTTTCTTTAATTTTTTCTTTTATTAATTTAAATCTCTCTTTTTTATCTAATTTTTCTTCAAAAGTCCAGTCTTCTTTTAAAATTACAATAACCCTTGTTTTATTTTTTTTCTCTAACTCTTCATAAATTCTAGATTCAATTTTTGCACCAATTTCTGATACATCAAATTTTATTGAACTAAAAGGCTTATCAACTCCAACAACATCTATTTTAGAAATTTTTTCTTTTGTTTCTGAAGTAATAATATTTTCAGTTTCATTAAATATATTTTCAGTTAAATTAAACTCTGTTATATTGGTAATATTTAGTGAAGTTTCGTTAGTTAAACTACTGTTTCTAGTTAAATTAAACTCTGTTGTATTTGTTAGATTATTTCCACTAGAATAAACAATAGACAAAACAAAAATTACCATAATCACAAAAATAAACAATTTTTTCATTTTTCTTCAAAGATAATTGGTTTATCTGTTCTTTTAATTTTTATAATATGATGGGGTTGAGAAAATGCTTGAGTTAGTAAACTACCTGGTTTTGGATATGTTTTATTAACTTTAATAATTATTTCATTTTCTTTTTCTATTATCTCTATTATTTCTATAGAATATCCCCCTGTATTAAATTCGCCCATAAAGACTGCAATAACACTAAATTGTGAAAAATCAATTTCTGGTATTTTTATTCCAAGACTTTCTAATTCTTCATTACTATTAATAATATAATTAGCTGGCTCTTTATGATCAGAATAATGTCCTTTTGATATTGTTTCAAAATCCATTTTTTTAATTTGAGTACATCCACTAACAAAAATTATTCCAATTATTAAAATCAAAAATATTTTGTTCAATTTCCGCCCCATCATCCAAACCATCTAAAAAGATTAAAAAATCTTGTAAGCAAATTTGTTGTAACAAAAAAATTATCTCTGTCTTTAGCAGTTTTATCCAAATGGGTTGCTATTACTTCTACAATATAGCCACCTCTAGTTGCATCTATTGGAATAGGAATAGAAATGTTTTTTTCACTATAATCAACAACATCCATTGTTGTTGATAAAGTTGTGATTAAGTCCTTTCCTTTCAGGACATTATAAACAAGGTCAACAGTTATTTTCCCTTCAACCTCAGGATCTTTATTTCTTGTCTTTGTTTTTGTCAGTTCTGTAAAAACAGAAATATAGTCTCCAGCTTTGATTTTTCTTTCAAGAGCGTCTATATTTATATCTATCTTGTATTTATCAGTTATAGTTATGTTTACAGGAATGATTAAATCTTGACTATTAGTTATAGCATGAATATTTCCAGAATAGGTTCCTATTGTAATATTTGGGATATTAATATAAGTAATAATATCTTTTGTTTCATTTGGTTTTACTGTAAAATCAACAGCAGAGAAAGAAAGCCAATCATTTATTTCACTTTCTTCTAAATAAAGAGAAACATTAAGATCAATATTACCATTTTCTTGCCAAAAAGTTAAATTTTTCTTAACTAAGGATAAAGGAGGAGCATTTATTTCTAAAAAAGAAGGAAAAACTTTTAATTTACCTTCAACTTCATTTATTGTTACAGTTGCTGTAACACTATGCTCAACTTCTATTAGAGCTTTAACTAATGCTGGAAAAGTTATGATTAAAAGGAAAAATAAAAGTATTTTTTTCATGAATATGGTTTACTTAGGAAAATATAAAAATATATCGTTTTTATTTTATTTTTTCCTCTTTTTTCTTTTTTCCTCTAACAAAAAATATAAACATTCCTACTATAATTATTAATAATACAATAACTACACCAACAAATGTACTAGTAGATACACCAACCTTTACTTCTTTCTCTACAACTTGAGATATTGGCACTGTTAGTTTTTCTTCTTTAACAACTTCAACTTCTTCTTTCTCTTCTTCCTTTTCAGCTGCTTTTTCTAAAGGAACTTCAGTAAATTCTTCAGAAATTGTTTTAACTTTTAATTTTAATTGTGTTGCTATTGCAGGCACGACTGCACCTGGCTCTGTAAAACAACTACCAGTTGCAGTAAAAATTAAATTATGTTCTTTCCAAAGTTCTGCATCCTCTGGAACTTCTATATATATTTTTACAACTTTAACAGGTATATAACCTTCTTCTTTAGGATGTTTTACATAATCCGTTCCTTCTGGAATAGTTTCTGGTTTTGTTTTAACTACAG
>JAHJQG010000035.1 GCA_018819345.1 Nanobdellota archaeon | reverse complement strand
ACAATCTTTTCTAATGTTTCTTTTAAAGCAGAAATTGGCTTTCCATTTATCTTTTTCAGATAAAGGGTTTTTATATTTCCTCCATCTATTACAACTGCTTTCAAGTTGTCAGAACCAATATCTATGCCAATTCTTTTCATATCAGGGAAGAGTTTAAATTTAGATATAAAACCTTTTCTATGGTAAGGTTGTTTTTCAGATAAATTTATATATAAACCATAATTCCAAGACATAAAATGGATTATAAGAAAATGTTGAAAAAGGCCAGAAAAGAGCTTCCAGAGATCAGCTCTAAAACAGAGAGATTTGAGGTTCCAAGGGTTATTGGCCATATCCAGGGAAATAAAACCATTATATCAAACTTTAACCAGATAGCCAACACATTGCAAAGAAAGCCAGAGCATCTATTAAAATATATTTTAAAAGAGCTGGCAACACCTGGTGATTTAAAGAGCACAGGGCTTTTAATAGGAAGGAAAGTCTCATCAATAAGGATAAATGAGAAAATCAAGCAGTATGTTGATATCTTTGTAATCTGCCCTGAGTGCAAGAGGCCAGATACAAAGCTTGTAAAAGAAGGGAATATTACTTATTTGGAATGCTTGGCCTGCGGTGCAAGGCATACTGTTAAAACAAAGATATAAGATGATAGTAAAAGAACACATAACAGCTAATAACCAGTTGATTCTTACTGTCTGTGATAAAGAGATTATTGGAAAGAGGTTTGAAACCAGTGACTTAAAGCTTGACCTAAGCTCTGATTTCTACAAAGGAAGGGAAAAAACAGAGAAAGAGATTATTAAGCTGTTTGAACAGGCATATATGATTAACCTTATCGGTGAAAAATCAGTTAAGCTTGGCCTTAAATCAAAGGTTATTTCTAAAAAAGACATAATTAAAATAAAAGATATTCCGTATGTGCAGGCCGTTAGTTTGGATAGTTAACCAAACTATTCTTATAATTTAGAGTTTTTTCTCGATTGTGTATAACATATAAATTGCTGTTATATCCCCTGATAAGGATTGATTTTTAGTGCGACGTTCCTGAAGAGAAAAAATCAAAGTTGGTGGGCTCGCCATTTTTTAGCTAACTTATAAATTTGGTTTATGGAATCTTTGTTCTCTTTATAGAATCTTTCGGATTCTCTTTCTAATAACTCTTCCCAATGACGGGGAGTTTCTAGATCAACCAAATTATAAGCAATATGGGCGATTTCATGAATTAAATCAATTTTCTGCTCTTTTTTCGTTTGACGTGAGTTTATTTTTATAATATAACCTCCCAAAATAGGGGAAAAATATAAAGCAGCTGAAGCAATCATTGGCCAAAAAATAACCTCTTTAACTTTAGTTTTTAGTATCAATTCTATATTCTCTCTGGAAAGAGGATTTTTCTTAATTGTTTTTTCTAGATCATCCATTTTTATATCCTTCATATAATTTTGAGGAACTTTAAATATTTTTCTAGCCTGCCAATTGCAACTAACATATATTAAAAGAAACTAACCAAACCATTTTCCAAGGCCTTCCTGCTTTTCCTTATCCTTGCCAAAGACATCATCTACTCTTCTTTTTGTCAGCTCAAGGGTTTGTTTTAAATAAGCAGGAACATCATACTTATTGGCCAAGCTTATGCTTGGTTCAAGGTATTTAATAATAGAGCCCTCTGATATTGTAAAGATTATCCTATTGCCACATGAATCGCACTTGCCTATTAAAGGCGGCCTCCTGAACTTTTTATTGCATTTTACACACCTGAATTGCTGCATGGAAAATTTTCTTAAATTGCCCTTTATGTCTTTTATAAAATGCTTGTCAATTACCATTGCTGCAACCTCTGCTTCATTAACAGCCCTTATCTTTTCTGCAAGCTCCATCTGGCCCTTAAGCTTGTCCTCCATAGAGGGAATAGCCTTGTAAGCAGAGCATAAAACACCTGAGTTTATGTTTTCAACAGGATGTGTATAACCCATGCCCTCATATTGACTTACTGTTCCTAGTCTTGTGCTTACCTGGTCTAGTTTTAAATCTCTTGGATTTACATAATTATTGCATGCCTCATAAAACTCAAGAGGATATTTCCATCCAACATCAATATCAAAGAACATATCATCAACCTCTGATGGAATAAGCTTTGAGGTTAGTACAAGGCATGCATCCTGTGTTGAGCCCCTGTGAGCAGGCAAAAACTGTCTTGAAAAATTAAGCAAGGTATCCATTAAAAGCATAATGCTTGCTTCATCACCATCACAGTCACGTCTTGTTGCAGCATGAATCATTGGATGGGCATAAAATCCCTGTGTTTTTGAAAATCCTATTATTCTGCAGACTATTCCTGCAGATGTATGAGGCGCTAAAGCAATAACAAGATGACCTATAAGATCACTAGTTGACTTTAGGTTATAGTATGGCTTTTCATTATAAAGCCTGACTAACATATCATCAACAAATTTAGAGACATTAAATAAAACAGTGTCTGCACCAGCCTCAGCTGAATCAGGGCAGGAAGGCAATATAATATCCTGCGGTTTTATTTCTAATATTTGATTATCATTCTCAAGCTCTTTTTTATTTATGTCTTTTACATAACCCAATTCTTTTAGTTTTTCAACTGAGGTTCTTATTTCTCTTGGCTTGAAATGTGTTATTGGAAGCTGCGTCATATCATATCTTGTTGTTCCATCTTTATTAACATATATATCATGCTCTGCCCTTAATATTCCCTTGATAAGGTGCTCTGGTGTGTGATCTTTGTTTGACGTGCCCCTTACCCCTTTTATTAAATCAGGGCAAGCCCTTGTCTTGAGTTTTTTAAGCATAGCCTTAAAATAATAATTTATGTCTATGCTTTGAATTTTATATGCTTTTGCCTCTCCATGCTTGCATTTATTTTTTTCAATATTGCCACAGATGTTACAATAATATAGTTTTTTTGTCTTCCTGCCACATGTCTCACAAACAGAAAAAACAGTATCCTTGCTACATTTTTCACACCTGTAAATTGGAAAATCAGAGGTTACTTTTTTATTTTCCAGTGCAGCCTGGAAAGATCTTAAACGATCACCCTCTTGTCCAACTGGAAACAAAACATGGGGGCTTCCTGTTAGTTTTCTCATCTTGGCTTTTTCAGGCCTTCCCATCCTTGCACCAATAAATATGCCTGACTTATCCCTTACCTTGATTCTTGATAAAATGTTTATTATATCCAGTACATTTTTTTCCTTGTTTTCCTCAACTGTTTTTTTTATTTTTTCAAGATCTTCTTTTTCTGAAATATTAAGATTAGACAAGAAAGCAATTGCATCATCTTTCCTGATAACAACAAATTCATTAGTTACAGCAGAATGCTGAACACCAAGAAGTTCTAAAACCTTTTTTGGCTCTTCTTTTAAAGGCAGGACTATCTTTATTTTGCTCTCTTCTCTTATAATTTTCATCTCACTAAGCCAGTCTATGAGAATTTTTAATTTATCAAAAGATATTGTCTTCCAATGAAAGGTATAAGCAGGATGCAATGGTATATTAAGAGCTTCAGATATTTTTATTGAGTCCTGGGCTGCTGGTTTAATATAAAGAGGTTTTTTTAATAATTCATGCAAGCTGTCCTCAGGAATATCCACAAGATTAGATAATTTTACAATATCAAGGTTTCCAAATAGATTAACGGTTGCCTTTTCAATCTCCTGAATCCAATATTCCTCACAATAGCCTGCTGGCACAAGAACATGGGCCCTGTTGAAAAAATCCCCATAACTAATGAGCATATCACCAAGGAAGATAATCTCTTTAATGTCTTTAACATATTTTTTTGCCTCTTGCTCTGAATCTAATCTTAAGACAGAGCCATTATTCAGCTTAACAACCGGCCCCTCAATACAATTACAGGGACTAACAGTAGTTGCCTTTCCTGGCCTTTCAACCTTAAGCTGTGTTCCTGTTGCAATATAATCTTGCAGTATAATCATTGTAGCAGGGCTTATACTATTTGCAGAATAGCCTGATGTTCTTGAGCGGCCATACCTTAATCTAAAGCCCCCTATTCTTAATGGAAATGCCAGTATTGGCCTTCCTGCAACTAGATCCTCTATAAAGGTATAGTTTGGTGTAATCTCTTTATTAGCTTTACTTATCTCTCCTTTTGCCTTAACCCCTTTTTGTATATCTAAAAACTCCCCAATAAAATTCCACTGCTCTAAATCAAACTCCTTGCTAAATTTTGAAAGCTTGTTCCATAGTTTTGGGGCTTTTTGTGCAAGGCATTCTGCAAAAACAAGACAAACCCCTCCTCTTATTCTGTTTGTTCCTATTCTCTCAATATCCTTATAATTTGAAACATCTATTTTTTCTGTTGGATCTCCATCAATCTGAACAGGGAGGTTTTTTGCCAAAAATTCAAGCTCTTCCTCACTTGGAAGATATTGTAGGTTTGTTGCCCTTTCATGATAATCAAGAACCTCTCTTACAATTCTTTTAATCTCTTTTTCTGTAGGATCATAAGGATAATAACCCATTTTTTTTCTTACATAATCTGCAATAAGAACAGAAAAAGAGCCTCCTGTTCCGCCAGCACTTCTTATTGGGCCAGAATACATAAGGGCAAAATACTCTTTTCCATCTTTTCTTTTTCTTATATCAAGACCCACAAAACCCTCTAATGGGGATGCAACAGTTCCCATTGTATGATAAGCAAAGCCAACCCTTATGCCAACCTCTATTGCCTCTTTCCTATCCTTAAACTTACATAATTTCCCTTTTGCAATTTCCTCTGCAATAATAAGTGAAATTCTCCAGTCAAGGGCACCATATTTTTTTTCCAAATCCAGGATTCTCTTTGATATTCCAGAGCCAACTATCTGCGGTGCAACAGTAGAGATTAAGCCCTCAACCCTTTCAGCCATATTCTTTGCAAGAGGTATATCAACCCTGGTTTCAGGATCATACCCTTTCTTTCTTGCTTCATTAGCTAGCTTATATGCTATTTTAAGTTTATCATCTATCTCTTTAAAGTATAGCTCAATTTCAGGGCTTGTTTGTTTTTGTTCTTGCATCTTATTTTCCAAATTTTAATATTTTAACATCTCTTGTCTGTAAATTTATTATTGGAACCCTTGAAGGCTGTGGATGGTGGCCAACTTTTTCCTGAAATGTTGTCTTGCTCTGCCAGCATGAGCCACATATCATTGTTATGTTGCGATAGTTTGAGACAGATGAATAATGAATGTGGCCTGTCATAAAAAAGTCAGGGATTTTTGTTATAACAAGGGGGTCTGTCTTTATATCAGGAATGTAAAGTGTTGATTTGTGTGTTGGAGCCAGATGCCTTTTTTGCAGTAAGAATTTCATCATCAAATCTGCACGCTCATATCCACCATTATTTCTTATGGATTCAACATTTGCCATATAATAATCAAAAGAATAACCATGATACATCAATATATCAAATCCAGGAAACCCTTTTTTTGCCCCAATATTAACCAAGGCAGGATTTGATACAAGTATTGTATTTGGCAATTCCCATATTGGGGCTGCAAAGTCTTTGTAAAGTACTGGCTGTGGCTCTGCAATGCGCATTGCATCATGATTTCCAGGGCATATTATCAATTTTATATTCTGGGGGATCTGTTTTAAAAGTTCTGCGCATCCTTTGTATTGTTCATATATATCCTTTGTAACAAGCTCTTTGTCCTGGTTTGGATAAATCCCAACACCATCAACCAAATCACCTATTATAAAAATATATTTAACTTTTTTTGCAATTATCTTCTGGTTTTCATTTCCTGTTTTCCCATTTATCCATTTAAGGAACTTGTTAAAATCATCTGATAAGAAATAGCTTGATCCAAAATGAAGGTCTGAAAGGCAGATTGCATAATCCTCACTAGGTGATTTTTTCATCTCCTTGTTTACAGGTACATCAGGATATATTATATTGTTTGCAAATACAATATTCCCTCCACTTACACCGACCACACCTATTACTTCATCTAATACTATGTCTTTTGCTATATTAATTAAATCTGCTTTATTTTTATTGATAAGAATGCTTATAGAGCCAGTCTGATCCTCTAATTTTAGTATTATATTATTGTTTTTGGTTACCTTTTTGTCATCAACAAGACCTATTAATGAAACAGTTTCCCTTTCTTTTTTGTTTAGAATCCTGTTAATGGACATGATGTTTTGTAGTTCTTGTCTGTTCTTAAGCATGCCCTCTATAGCTTTGTATCTTGAGTTAAAGAATGAAACAAAGTCCTGAATCTCTCTTTTCTTTGATTCCTCTTTATAGGAAAATAAAACCTTGACATCTGATTCTTCCTTATCTTCCCTTGCATTAAGATAATCAATAAATTTAAGATATATTTTGTTATCCCTGCCCTTTTCATATAACACCTTTGATCTCTCAAATTCAAGCCAGTTTATATCAGGAATGTTTTTGTTTAACAATACATCATGTATATCCTTATTTAATAATAAAAATTCATCTGATGTTATTTTATTTGATATTAAATTATTTAATTTCTCTATGTTATATTCAACATTTATTTTATTAATAAGATCAGGGCTTATGAAAATATTATTCTTTAGGAAAAAGCTTACTACCTCTTTTTGTTTAGAAACAAGTTCTTTCATTTTTTAGGTGAGAAGAATTATTCTTAATTAAATCAAGTTAATCCTAATCCTTCTTCTAATGTTTTTTTGATTTTTGATTCTGAAGCAGAGGTTATTGCAAGTGATATTTCTCTTGTCCTTCCATAACGGCCTTTTGAAATAACTTTTGCGTTTATTATGCCAAGCATATCTAGTTCAGCAATTATATCAGAAACACGCCTTTGTGTTAATGGCCTTAATCCAGACCTAAAGCATGTTCCCTTGTAAACCTCATATGCCTTTCCTGTGAATATTATATTGTTTTTCTTTGTATAAAGTGAAATTATTGCATAAAGCACTGCCTGGAGTTGTTTTGGCTGCGTTGTTACAATATCAAGAACCCTATCTCTTTCTATCTTATCTTCTGCCTCATCAATATGCTTTATCTTAACCTTTAAATAACCATTTCTCTCAGCTATTTCTCCTGCAACCCTTAAGAGTTCTAAAGCGCGCCTTGCATCACCATGTTCTCTTGCTGCATAAGCTGAACATTTTTCTATAACACCTTGTTCAATAACATCCTTTTTAAATGCCTCTTTTGCCCTTTGGTTTAATATGTCCCGTATTTGAAGAGCATTATAAGGTGGAAATAATATTTCTTCTTCTGACAAAGAGGATTTTATTCTTGGATCAAGATTATCTACAAAAACAAGGTCGTTTGATATTCCCAGAATCGATATTTGGGAATTTTTCAGTTCTGTGTTTATTCTGGTAAGATTATATAACAATTCATCACCTGCTTTCTTAACTAATTGATCTATCTCATCAAGAACTAAAATAAAAAGCTGCTTTTCCTTGTCTATTATATTAAAGAATATATTATAAACTTCTTCAGTTGGAAGGCCTGTAGGAGGTATATCTTTTCCAAGTTCCCTTACTAACTTTGCTATTAGCCTGTATTCAGTATCTGCAACCTTTCTTAGCTTGCAGTTAATGTAAAAAATTTTTAAAGCAATATTTTCTTTTTTTGCTATTTCTGACATTTTTGTTGCTGTGTATTTAACAGAAAGAGTTTTTCCAACACCAGTTTTCCCATAAATAAAGAGATTAGATGGTTTTTCAAGCCTTAAAGAAGGCCCCAATATATTGGCTATTTGCTGTATTTGGTCATTTCTGTGTAAAATTAAATCAGGAGAATATGTTGATTGCAATATATTTTTATTAATAAATAGGGATTCTTTAGTTAAAAATTTTTCAAAAAATCCAGTTAATCCTTTTTGTACCATTTTCCACTTGAAAGTAAGGTTATTGTTTAAATCATAAAAATTTCCTTATTTTGCCAGTCACCCCCTTATTTCAAATGAAATATATTTTGGAGAATATCATAAAAAAATATGAACTTATTTTTATATACTATTGTAAATTAAAATGTTCATTGGGTTATTATATTATTAATAATAGTAATTATAATATATATATTTAATAATACAAATATAATAAATGATTATAATAAATAAATATTTTCTATATTGAAAACAAATATGTTTATTGACTATAAATAATAATAAATAAAAATTGATTAAAAAGATAAACTAAAATAATAATTTTAATTTTAGATAGTAAATAATAAAAAACATCAAATCAATATTAAAACTGATAAAGTTTAATTATTATAATTTATTAATTTAATTAAATTAATAATAAACTAAGTTTAATCTTAAATGCAATTTTTTAATGATTTTTCATAAAAAATGTCCATATGAAACAAAGGGGTAGGGGAGTATGGTTTCTTTAGGAAATTTTTGGATATTTTTCGGTTTTTATTACTCTAAAATAACAAAAACCGAAAGGTTTATATATGAAATATCTTTACTACTATTAAATACTATATTAAATTAAATAATGATTGGGGTTTAAAATGATTGTGAAAAAGGATTTTTTAATAAAATTAAAGGATTTTGGCTTAAACAGTTATGAATCAAAGCTCTGGACAGCCCTTTTATCAAGAGGGGTTTCAACAGCAGGCGAGTTAAGTGATATAGCAAATGTTCCAAGATCAAGAAGCTATGATGTTCTTGAGTCACTGGAGAAAAAAGGATTTATAATAATGAAAATTGGCAAGCCAATAAAATACATTGCTGTCCAGCCAGAAGAAGTTGTTGAAAGAATAAAGAAAAAGATAGATGAAGAAACTATTTACAAGAGAAAACTTCTTGACACAATGAAATCAGCAGGAGTGTTAAATGAATTAAACCTCTTGTTTAAAAATGGTATTAAGATGATTGAGCCAAATGAACTATCAGGATCTTTAAAAGGCAGGCAAAACTCTTATAATCACCTCGAGTTATTGATGAAGGAAGCCAAGGATAATATAATTCTTATGACTACAATAGAAGGCCTTGAGAGAAAAAACAAATCATTCAAAAAAACATTTAAGAAACTTAATGATAAAGGTGTTAAAATAAGAATAGCAGCACCAATAAGCTCTAATTCACAGAAAATAGCTGAAGAATTATCAAAAGTTGCAGAACTAAGAAACATAAGCCATATACAGGCAAGGTTTTGTGTTATTGACAACAAAGATTTTTGGTTTATGGCCTTAGACGATAAAGAGGTGCACCCAACCTATGATTTGGGAATATGGATAAAAACACCATTCTTTGCATCAGCCATGACCAAGATGTTTGATTCTGTCTGGAAAGACCTTAAACCAACCAAAATTTAATTCTTTTAATTAAGTATAAGCTGTTTTTTAGCAAAGCCAAAAAACCCAGAAGAGTTGGCAGACGAGCGATAGATTTAAATAATTTTTTATTAGGATTAGATTATGAGTAAAAAATATGTTATGAAAAAATTAGAATCCTTATCAGAAGACGTAACAAATAGATTTCCTAATTTTAGAGGCTTCATAGCATATGGTAGTTTTATTAGAAATAATGGATATAACGATATTGATTTAATATGCGTATTTGAAAAAAGATTACCTGAAGGAGAGTATGAACCAGAATTACTTGGAATACTAGATAGACCATCTGATTTGACACAATATGTTGAAAAACATTGGTGTGAAGATAAAAAACTTGATTTGACTGGATATATTGATATATATTTAGATGACTCTCCTATAAAAATTCTTAAGCAGTTATGGTTTTGGAGAACCTCAACAGAATTTTATATTGGGGGTAGTAGAGCAAGAAAAAAATTAAAAATTGTCTCAAAATTAGAAAAATTGTTATAAATAACTTCGGTAGCGAGCCATCCAATTACAACCAATATACCAAATTCTTGTATGGCTAGTTATAATGTGCCTGAGATAAAGCAGGATAGATGAATATCATAAAAGCCTTTATATATTGCAAAAAACTATTAAAAATATATGGGGTTTTTATAGATGAAAGTATGTTATGTATTTCCTGGCCAAGGATCTCAATCTGTTGGCATGGGAAAAAATATATATAATAAATATGAATCTGCTAGGAAAATCTTTCATAATGGTAATGAAATTTTAAAATTTGATATTACTGATTTAATGTTTAAGGGCCCAGAAGAAGACTTAGGAAAAACAATTAATTGCCAGCCTGCCATATTATTAGCTAATTTAGCTTATTTTTCTGTATTGAACAAAAAAATTCCCTGTTCATTAACACTTGGGCATTCTATTGGTGAATATTCTGCTTTAGTTGCCTCAAAGGCTATATCATTAGAAGATGCAGTAAAATTGGTTAAGACAAGGGCTAAATTAATGAGCGAGTGTATACCTGATGAAATAGTAAAACCAGGTACATCTCATATGGCAGCTGTTTTAACTGATAATCATGGTTTAGTTTATAATACTTGTAAAATATATTCATCACCCAAGAATATTGTTCATGTTGCTAATGTAAATTCTCAATCCCAAATAGTAATATCCGGGAATAATAATGCTGTAATAAGGGCAGCTGAACATCTTACAAGTAAAGGCATTAAAGTAATTTACCTCAAAGTTGAAGGACCTTTTCATTCAGTGCTTATGAAGCCTGCTGCTGAAGGCATGGAAAAAGCATTAGAAAATATTGTAATTAAAAAACCAACAATACCATATATAGCAAATTTTACTGCTGATTTTGTCTATGAACAAGACCAAATCAAAAAATCACTGGTTAACCAGATATATAGAACAGTAAAATGGAAACAGTCTTTGGAAAAAGCAATTCAGAGCGGATTTGAAACTTTTATAGAATGTGGTCCAGGGGGTATTCAAACTAAATTATTAAAAAGAAATCCTCTTTATAAAGATATTACTATCTTAAATGTTAAAGATTATATAAACCAAATATCCTTTTAAATTTAAACATTCAAAAAATAAATATAAATACATGTTAACAGCAATCGCTTAGTTAATTATATTTTTCCAGAAAAATATAAGATAAACTTATTTTTATATTATTTATATTATAAAACTACTATTCTAACCCTTATTTTCCTTAATCAAAATCTTTTAATAATCCTTAAGTTAGTCATGGAATGATGTATTAATCTAAAAGGGGGTTTATGATAGATCATTTAAGGAATTTTAATCAAGCAAGGTTTGATATAATTTCTGGTCCTGTAAAATCAGGTAAAAGTAATAAATTAATCACCCTTATAAGAACCTTTATTATGGATAAAAAAAAATTAAATAATGATTTATTAGTTGTTAAACATCCAGAAGATGACAAAAATTCAAGAGGTAGAATATCTTCTTTTAAAAAAACAAGTATTGATGCAATAGAATATAAATCTGCTGATGAAATAGCTAATGAAATAACAGATGAAACAAAATTTGTTGTTATCAGCGGCATACATCTTTATGATAAAAATATTGTTAGTTTATGTGATTCTTTAAGAGAAAGTGGTAGAATAATTATTGCAGGTGGAATAAATTTAAAATCTGACGGAACCCCTTATGGAAGTATGGATCAATTATTAGCAAAAGCTGATAATTATGAAATAATGTCGGCAATTTGTAATTATAAGAATTGTAATAAAAATGCGTACAGAACTCAAAGAATAATAAAAAATAATAAAGAAATTTTCGAACCAAGATGTTTGGTTGATTATGAGTTTGAAGGCAGGCCAGATTACAAACCCCATCTAATAGATCAGGAACCTTCTCTTGAAACAATTGTGGGCCCTATGTTTTCTGGAAAAACAGATTTGCTCCATACTAGATATTACCAAATTACAAATAAAGATGGAATTGCGATATTTAAATGGATGGGGGATAGCAGATATTCAACTAATAAAGTTGTTTCTCATGATAAAGATGATATTCCATCTATAGATATCACCAACACAGATGATATAAGAAATTATCTGGAAAAAAATAAGCAAATAAATTTAATAATGATTGATGAAGTGCAGTTTATAAAAGGGTCATATGAATTAGTTAAGGAATTATTATACAAGGGTTACAAGATAATTTTAACAGGATTAAAAAGAGATTTTAGAGGAGAACCCTTTGGTTATCCTAATAGTGAGATTTCAAAAATATTAACCTTAGCAACCGAAATAACAAATATGTATGCTTCTTGTTATAGATGTGAGCATCCAGCAACAGAATCTCAAAGGCTTATTAGGAAAAATGGAATAATTCAACCAGCAAGCTTTGATGATAAAATTGTGGTGGTGGGTGGTAAAGACTTATATAAAGCAGTATGCAGATTACATCATGAAATAAAAGGTGCACCCCCAAACAGGTATAGTGGCAGGTTTAATAAAATTAAAATTTAGATTTTATTATGTTTTAAGATTAATCATAAAATAAAACCAAAACTTTTAATATTAATTGTAGTTTATTCTGATTAAAATGGATATTGCAGCAAAATTAGGGCTTATAAGGCAGGTTGGAGAGGAGATTCTTACAGAGGAAGAGCTAAAAACATTATTGGAAACAAAAGAGCATCCAATAGCTTACGACGGTTTTGAGCCATCTGGCCAGATACACATTGCCCAGGGCATTATGAGGGCTGTTAATGTCAATAAGATGATTAAAGCAGGCATTAAATTCAAGATGTATGCAGCAGACTGGCACGGCTGGGCAAACAACAAGCTTGGTGGTGACCTTAAAAAAATACAAACCTGCGGGGATTATCTTATTAAAGTATGGAAAACATGCGGTATGGATGTTGATAAGGTTGAGTTCATAAGGGCTTCAGATGTTGTCAACAGCATGGAATACTGGAAAAAGGTAATGCAGATTGCAAGAAACACAACAGTGAAGAGAATAACAAGATGCGGCCAGATAATGGGAAGAGAAGATTCTGAGGTGCAGCAGGCATCACAGATATTATATCCCTGCATGCAGTGCGCTGACATATTTGAGCTTAAGGCAGATATAACACAGCTTGGCATGGACCCGAGA
Source organism: Nanobdellota archaeon (assembly GCA_018819345.1). GTDB lineage: Archaea > Nanobdellota > Nanobdellia > Woesearchaeales > CG1-02-33-12 > CG1-02-33-12. The sequence continues at coordinate 59 of JAHJQG010000035.1, read as the reverse complement.
AAGGTAAATGTTCTTGCAAGGGAAATAGGGCCATCAATTGGTTTCTGGAAGCCTGTTGT
>JAHJQG010000034.1 GCA_018819345.1 Nanobdellota archaeon | reverse complement strand
AGATTCAATTCCTTTCTTATAAAGCCCTTCAGATATCTTAAAGGCCTGGTTTGCAGGCCCTGTGACATACGGATAAAAGGATTCAATGGTTCTTATGACTCTCATATGACTTCCTTAAAACTATTAATATATAATTATTGTGTTTTCAAAACCTTTCCATCAACAGAAAGATTTTGCTATAAAACCTTTCCATCAACAGAAAGATTTTGCCATTATAGAAATGGCTTCTTGAACCATAAAAATTAAATACTACGAACATATCATAGGAAAATATGCAGGATAAGATAAACAAGCAGGACAGGGAATGGATGATAAAATACTGGGCTAATTACATCAGGACTCATTCTGATAAAGACTGGTCAAAACAGCAGAAAGAGCTTATTGATTCTTTGATTTCTTAATTGATTTTAATAAAAAATTGACTTTCGAAAATTATCGAAACATTTATAAATAAAGATATATTTTATCGAAACATGAAAAAAACAGAAATAATCTATCGAGAGATATTGTTTGATGCAATTGAAAGCAAAAAAAATAGATTTACACAGCTTGAGCTGTCTAAAAAGCTAAATGTTTCCCTAAGCACAGTTAACAATGCCCTAAAACCCCTTGATAAAATAGGGGGAATAAGCATTGAAAAAAGGTTTTTTAGTATAAGAGACATTGAGAAAATACTAATCTTCTGGGCAACTAAAAGAAATCTTGACAAAGACATTATTTATAAAACAAATATTAATTTATCAATCCAGGATATTGAGAAAAATCTGCCTTCAGAGATTATTTACACAGCTTATTCTGCATATAAATTTAGGTTTGATGATGTGCCTGCAGATTACAGCGAGGTTATTATTTACTCAAATAAACTTGATGAAATTAAAGCAAGATTTCCTTTAAAAAAAGGGCATGAAAATTTAGTTGTACTCAATCAAGACAAAGAGATGAACAGATTATCCAGAAATAATATTGCGCCATCATTACAGATATATGTGGATTTATGGAACTTGGGCACGTGGTACGCAAAAGAATTTTTAAAGGCATTAGAGCAGAAGATATTAAAGGTGAGATAAATGGAGTTTTGGCCGGAATTATTAACAAAGGCAAGCTGGGAAAGATTAATTTCTCTTAAAAAAGAATTTGATTTTATACTTATAGGCGGATGGGCAGCATACCTTCACACTGGCTTGCATAAGTCAAAAGACATTGATATAATTGTTGATTACAACACATTAAAAAAACTAAAACAAGAATATGATTTGGTTAAAAATAACAGGCTTAAAAAATATGAAATAAAATCTGGAAAATTTGATATTGATATTTATGTTCCATATTTCTCAGATCTAGCAATTCCTTTAGAGGATTTAAATACTCAAACAGTTATGATAAAGGGCATTAATACATTAAGAGCAGAGCCGCTTTTAATACTAAAACAGGGTGCTGAGATTGACAGGAGAAACAGCATTAAGGGAGAAAAAGATGCAATAGATATTATCACTATTATGTTGCATTCAGATATTAATTGGAAAACATACATGAAACTGCTTAAGAAATACAAAAAGGAAAAGTTTAGGAATGAATTAATATTTGTCATAAACAATTTTTCAGACAAGAACATTCATTATTTAGGTATTGATTTCAATAAATTCAAGAAATGGAAAAAGAAAGTTATTGGGTTATTAAAAAGATTATAATCATATTTTCCTAATAGCTTTTGCAGGCACCCCAACAACAATTGTTCTTTCTTCAACATCCTTTGTTACAACTGCTCCTGCACCTACTATTGCCTTTTCGTTTATTGTTATTCCTGGAAGTATGACTGCATTATTGCCAATGAAACATTGTTTTTTTAAGGTGATTTGCTTTGCTATCATCTCCTTGCCAAGAACATTCATGAAAGAGCCGTCATGGGATGAAATCATTGCAGAGCCAGCTATTGTGACATTATCCTCAATTATAACAGGAGCATAATATGCCTCAATAAAAGCCCTGTTGTTAATATTGCAGTTCTTTCCTATGTATATCTTTTTCCCTGTCATCAAGGCCTGATAACCAACATGAGTGTTGTCCCCTATTACTAATTCTTCTGCTGTTATTGCAACACCCAATGAGAAAAATACATTATCACCAATCTTTATTTTCCTGTAATTATTGCTTATTATTATGGATTGCGGGCCGAAGTAAACATTGCGACCAATCTTTGCGCCTAATAAACAATAGACAAGTTTCTTGACAACAGAGAAAGGGCAGAACATTGCAAGGCCAATAAGAATCCTGTTTTTAAGTTTAATATTCTTTATGTCCCGCGGATCATTGGATTTTGCCATAACAAAAAGAAATAACCTGCACTTTTAATATTTTACGGATTTTTATGATACAAAACAGAGCCCAGCAATTTCTAAAAACCGAAATGTTTATATAGTAGTTATGACTATCAATTTATAGTCATATGAACGAGATGATTTTATGTATTGGGAGGAAATCAGAAGAAGCGACCACTTTGAGAAATATCACAAAGGAGCTTTAGCTTGGAGTGATATTGTATGTTT
>JAHJQG010000033.1 GCA_018819345.1 Nanobdellota archaeon | reverse complement strand
TCTTCTGCTATTGGTATTTCTTCTTCTTTTTCCAGGCATTTCATCTTGCCTTCATCCCAATAGCAGTTTTTTAAATCACATGGGTCTGCCTCGCACCATACCCTGATGCTGAAATCATGTAAATCATAGTGTTTATTTTCATTGTTGTAATCATCACAACTCTCTATACTGTCACATTCTTTCTTTATTTCCTCACTATCCTTCATTTTTTTTAGCTCATCAATATCTGGAGCTGCTTCATACCCTTCTGTTTCCGCAACCTCAACAGGAGTTGATTTCTCAAGCTCATAAATATATTTTGTTGAGACCCTGAAGTATCTTGTTATTATGCTTTCATCACCAAGCAAACTTTCAGAATCAAGGACATTTACACTGCATGTTATGGTTTCATAATCAGATATATTCTGTGTTCTTCTGTTAGGAACAATTAAACTGTAAACATTATAACTTGCCTGCTCCTCGTCTATATGCCCCATATTTTCCAGTTCATGGTCACACCTTATTAATTCCATACTATCATGCAAATAAACATTTAACTCAGTTACATCCTTTATTATTCCATCCCAATCATTCTGGAGGGTTATTCCTAAAGAAAATGGAATATTTTCTTTATCAGTATCTACTCCAATTGGAAGCTCTTTTTTTATTCCCATCCCTATTCTTATAGGTCCATTAGTGTATACTGCAACAGGATGTATGTGGCTTATGTCATAAAAATCAAAAACATCAATATTATCTCTTTTGAAACCCCTTAAGGTCTCTCTGTTTATGAAATAAAGCTTTAAATAGGCCATTGTCTCAAAATTGAATTCAGCATTAAATACAACATCTTTCTTCCCTGGCTTAAGGTCACTGAATACACAGCTAATATCCTCAATTTCCTCATCATATATATTGAATTCAGTAGGCATAATGTATCCCATAACTTTTTTGCTTCCCTCTTCTGCATAACATGAAACCTTTATATTTATTTCATCATCAAGGGTTTTTGCTCTAAGAGTTCCCCAGATAGTTATATCCTCACCCTGGAAAAATACAGGGTCTGTTGATTCTAGGTCTTCAAGATAAACCCCAATGGGCTCTTTTTCATATTCATCAACTTCACCTGTATAATAGTCTCCTGTTGCGTACATTATCATGTGTTTGACTTCTTTTCCAATTCTTGCCGGGATATCTAAAACATTTTTCCAGAATCTTTTGAAATTACTTCCCCAATCCCTTGTTGCATCAACTATTGTTTGCTGTACATTGACTGTTGATTCAATATCCCTTATATTAAAGTCAGCTGAAATATTAATAAAGATAGAGGGAAGGAATAATATCAACCAGAAGAAAATAAGCACCCACCTAAAGAAAACAATAAACTTTGTTTCCTGCATTGCAAAACAAGTGTATATCACCCAGACAGGCAGAAAAATAATCATTGTATGGAATGTCTGGGACCTTGCAAAAAAAGGTATTACATTTCCCAAGTATGGTATGAAAAAAGCAAGTGTTGAAAGTATTATTGGCATCTTAAGATCAGCAACATCAATAACACCCTGCTCCTTTTTGAATACTGTAAGCCATCCAACAACCAAGAGAAATATATAAACCCCTACCCTTGCACTAAGCTCCCTAAAGTCTGTTAAAACATCCCACATATGAAAAGTAATACACAAAATAAAGAAGAAGTTTATGGAACCAAGGCTTGCTCCAGCTGTACCTGCCCATCCTTTTACTATATCTGATATTGCATTTCTTTCTCTTGGCATAATTCCTCTTTTTTAGAAAAATAAAAAAATCATTCTTCAAGTTCTACTCTTAACTCAACAATGTCAAGCATTGATAATGGCTCTATTTTTATGAAGTTATTACCTTCTCTTACATAGTCATCTATATTCTTATAATAATTTGCTTCATCTGTGTCAACATAAATCATTCTGTTATTTATGTTAAGGTTCATTATTTTGTCTTTTTTGTCATCCACAAACTCGAGAACTAGTTTAACATCATATGCATCATTCTCAATTTTTTCAAATGCTGTTTCATTAATCTCAAAATAATATGTTGGGTAGGTTAGTTCTCTAAGGTTTGTCTGTACCTTTATCTGCTCAATAAGGTAAGAGCCCTTGTCTGTTTTAAAAACAATATTATTATCTCCCCTATGCAGAACATTTGTTGAGAAACTATAAACATTTATGCCCCCACAGTCAGGCACTCCAGAGAAGACCTCTTGATAGTTAATCAATACCTCAAGTTTTCCAACATCATCTGGTTTGCAGTTAGGGAAAAACCTGAGTTTGGCTCTCTCAAGGTTTAGTTTTTCATTCTCGCTTATAAAGAATATGTTTTTGCTCTCCTGCCTGCTTATATCAGCAACATCACCAACTATCTTCATATCATCAAAGCTGTAGATATTTGTTGACCAAAACTTAATCCCTGTTCCAGAAACACTAAACTCTAATATATTATCTTCTTTAAGATAATTTTTTTTGATTTTTATTGGTTTTGGGTTTGAGGTTGTTATCTCATTCTCAAATATGTTAAATTCATTTAATTTTATTGTTAATATCCCGCTATGCTTTTTTGCTGAGAAAGACAACAAAACATTATCTGTATTCTTCAGGTCTGATATCTTAAAGGTAACATCTTTTTTTACCTCATCAAATAACCCATGCCTTATTATAAATGGATTAATTGTATCAAGCTCTTCTGCATTTGTTGTTTTGGATAAATAAAACGGCGAGATATCATGTTCATACTCTTTTTCTTTCAGATAATCAATCCTCCCAGGATATTCAAGCAGTAAAATATTTTCCTCATCTTCCTCACCAACATCCTCTTCCTCTTCTTCTTCAATGGTTTTGTTTTCCCCTAATAATTCTGCCCTTTCATCTGGCGGCAGGAATATAATATATAATATAATTAATCCAACTATGAGGGATACAAGCCCCATTGCACCACCAGCGCTAGTAATGGTAGTGCCATTAGCTTTTTTACTTTTTATAGTTAAATTCATGTATAATCACCTTTCCTAAATAGATAACTTAATATATATAAGTTTTCCTATTTTAAAGGTATGAAACAAATTTACTTTAATTTAAGGAAAGGAGAGCTAAAGCTTAAGGTGGAAAATATGGATGATCTCTGGTGCTTAAGCCATGTAATAGAGCCAGGTGATATTGTTAAAGGCAAGACAATAAGGAAAATAAAAATAGGCGAAACTAACCAGAGAAAAGTCAATATTGTAAAAAAAACAGTCTTTATTGAAATAAGAGTTGAGAATGTTGAGTTTCATGAATATTCTTCTGTCTTAAGGGTTTCTGGAACTATAACGCAGGGTCCAGAAGATGTAACAAAGGGTTCTTATCATACATTCAACCTTGAGCAGGGCTCTATAATTACAATAATAAAGGAGAAATGGCTAAGCTTTCAGATTGAAAAAATAAAACAGGCATCAGTTGAAACTAAAAAAATACTTATCTGCGTTCTTGACAGGGACAATGCATGCTTTGGGCTTTTAAAGAAACAGGGCTTTAGCTTGCTTTCAGAAATAAAAGGGGATGTTGAGAAAAAGGCAGATCTGAAAACAAAAACAGGAAATTTTTATAATGAGGTTATAAACAAGCTTTATGATTATGTTGAAAGATACAAGATTGAAAACATAATACTGGCGAGCCCTGCATTCTGGAAAGAGGATTTAATGAAAAATATAAAAGATGGGGAGATTAAGAAAAAAATCACCTTGGCAACATGCTCTTGTTCTGGAAAAGAGGCAATTAATGAGGTCTTGAAAAGGCCTGAGGTAAAAAATGT
>JAHJQG010000032.1 GCA_018819345.1 Nanobdellota archaeon | reverse complement strand
TTATTTTATTAAAAACCTTTGTCATTTCTTGGCTTCTCTGCTTTGTTATATTGCCATGTATCTGGCCTTCCATATCTGCTGCTTTTGTTCCAGGCCTTGGCCAGAACCTTGAGATGTTTAAAACATCTGGCTTAATCTCTTTTATTAGTTTTACAGAATCATTGAACTGCTCCCCTGTTTCAGAGGGAAAGCCGCATATTATGTCTGTGCTTATTGTTATTTCTGGTATTTCTTTTCTCAATTTCTTTATTATTTTTTTAAGCTCATTTATGGTGTAAGGCCTCTTCATCATTTTTAAGATATTATCATTGCCTGACTGTACAGGAATATGAAGAAACTTGAAGATTTTATCTGATTTCAAAATTTTAATTAAATCATCAAGAATCATAATTAAATTATTCGGATCCATCATTCCAATCCTAACCTTAAAATCCCCTTCAATAGCAACTATCTTTTTTAATAATAAAACAAGATTTAGGTTTATGTCCTGACCATATGCAGCAGTGTCCTGGCATGTTAACCAGATTTCCCTGCAGCCATTTTTTATTCCTGACTTAATCTGCTTTACAATCTCTCTTTCAGGATAAGAAAATAGTTTTCCCTTGGCAAACTTTACAATGCAGTAAGTGCATATTCCATTGCAGCCCTCTGATATCTGGACTATCTGGATTATTGGGTTTTTTCTTAGCTCTGGACAATTTAATTTAACTTCATTCCTCTTTCCTATTTTTTCAACTGTTTTATTTGCAAGTATTTTTTCAACAACTTCTGCAATATTTTTTACATGATGTATGCCAACCAAAGAAGCTTTTGGGGCAATTTCCCTTATCAAATCTTTTTGGACCTCCGGCATGCAGCCTGCAACAACAAGCTTTTTTTTAAGTTTTAGAAATTCCCTTATTTTTTTCTTTACTCTGTTTTCAGTTGGCAGCTTTACAGTGCATGTGTTTATTATAATAAGCTCTGCTTTTTTGGGATTATCAACAATCTTATGGCCTTTTTTAACCAAAAGCCCTGCCATTATCTCTGAATTATTATAGTTTGCAGAGCATCCAAAAGTCTCAATAAATATTTTTGCCATGTTTTAAATGAAAACAAAAATCTTTAAATAGTTTTGTTAATTAAAAACATTGAAATGTTAAAAAAACTTTTCTGGCAGGATCCCTATATGAAGGAATGTTATGCAAAGGTTACAGCAATCGAGGGCAATAAGGTTTGGCTTGACCAAACAGTGTTTTTTGCTTTCTCAGGAGGCCAGGCCTCTGACAAGGGAGCAATTAATGGAATTAATGTTTTGGAAGCAGTCAAGCAAGATGATGAAATATATTATGTTCTTGAAAAAGAGCCAAAGTTTGCAGTTGGAGATAATGTAAAGGTTGAGATTGACTGGAGTTATAGGCATAAGATAATGAAATTACATTCAGCAGCACACATTGTTTATTATTTCTTTATTGAGAAAGCTGGAGAACAAAAAGTCATTGGCTCTAACATCAATATAGATAAAGCACGCCTGGATTTTGCTTACAATGAATCAATAAGCCAGATGCTTCCAGAGATACAGGAAAAAACAATGGAAGTAATAAATAAAGGAATTGACATAAAGACATTTGAGGATGAGAAAGACCCATCAAGGCGATTATGGGAATGCGGAAAATGGCTAATGCCATGCGGCGGCACTCACGTAAGGAATACAAAAGAGATTGGCCAGATAAAACTTAAAAGAAACAACATAGGGGCTGGCAAGGAAAGGATTGAAGTGTCTTTAGTATCTTAATATATTATTTTATATACTATTATATTAAAAGTATTTTAAATTCTATTAATAAAACTATATTAGTATACTAAAAAGTATATTTATATTTCGAAAACTATTTATATGCATAAAATTATAATAAAATATAGGGGTGATGCAGATATGTCTGAAACTATCACACTAGGCGGCAATATTGAGCTTACAGGTTTTTCAGATTTAGATAGAGGCTCAATGATAATTCTTAAGAAGATAGTCGGCTCCTACACCAGAAAGTTCTCTGACAGCTTAAAGGATTTTGAAAAGCTTGTTATTGAATTAAATGAGCAGGGCAATGAATTTGAAATCAATGCAAAGATTGTTGTTGGCGGAAAAAAGACATCAGCTAACACAAAAGACAAAAACCTTTTTGTTGCTCTTGATAGTGTATTGAAAGAGCTGGAGAAGAAAATAAAATAATCTTTAAAGAAATGAAACAACTAATATTTCTTGGGATTGTGCTTAACCTCCTAAGATAAAAGGTGTTTTTATGAGTGGCCCTGCTAAAAGCAAAATAGAGATAAAAAATGTAAAGGTCTATATCCACAAAAAGGACCCGTTGACAAACTCCAGGATAATGCACATTGATATTGAAAGCCCTGAGCTTAATGAAATAATAAAAGATGGAGAGGCAACATACTGTGCTGGCAAGCAAGGCGGTGTTTTTATTGGCCTTAAAAAAGAGATGATAAAAAAAGCAGAAAAGTTTGTAATGAAAAAAGATAAAAAATAGTATATAAAATATAAGTAAGTTTCATCATGTACTATTTTTCTAAATATGCAATATCTCTTGCCATATCACAAAATAGTTTATATCCTTTATTTTTTAAAAAGTCGGTTCCAATAATTGTTGGAGTTGCTCCTATTTCTTCTTTTTCTTTGTCACTAGTTGGTTTGATTACAGTTACAGGAAATTTCTCCGAAACCGTTCTATTATCTTCACTTTTAAAAATAAATATAAGTTTATTAAAAACATAACCTTGGTACTTCCTTCCTCCTAATCTTATTATTTTTCTCTTACTTAAATTATCAAAAGGAATTTGAAGTCTCAAAGCATCACTATAACCTAATATTGTTGTTGGACTTCCTGTATCTAATATAAATGTAGTTCTTAAAAATTTCCTAGGTGTTTTTAAAAGAATAACATTATTCAAATAATTCATTCCTGGTTGATCCGAGGAGGTTAATAGAGGTATTCTCATTTACAAAATAGAAATTACTCCTTTTGGAGTCACATATTTAATTAAAACAAAGTTGCTCTCTATTCCTTTTTTATCTAATTTCTTTATTAATAACTCGACGTCTTTAGCAACTTCCTTTATTGAACTATCTTTTATTGCTACAAATTTACCCTCATGTTTTTTTCTAATCTCTTTTGAATTTTCTTTAAACCAATTCAAATCTGATATTGAACTATTTAATAGTTTTAGTTCTTGTTCCATATTTTTCTACCCCCTAGAAGAATTAGTGATATTTTCACCCCTTATCAATTTTTTACACCTCTTTTTTAATCACTAATTCTTTAAATCAGTACTTACTTATATATTTTGCTTACTATTTCAAAATAGTTACAATCCTTTATAAATTTTTCTATTTATATTATAAAAAATTATATGGAATATTATTTTAAAATCTTGATTTCATTTCCTATAATCTCTAGCTGGCCATTGAATTCATCTATTTCGCCAGTTATTTCTACCTTTGTTCCAGTGCTTATGTTGAAATCACTGTCCTTAAACAAAACTATAGTAATTGTTTCTGGCTGGATTACATCAAGAAGAATAATTTTGCCTTTGTCAGTTGATTTGCTTACAATTCCCTTTATTTTTATGTCTTCTCCAACATTATCCTTGTTTATTTCATTAATATTCTTTTCCTTAATCTCCATGTTTTCAGAGATAAAGAACAAGGCAATTATTCCAACTAATGAGCATATTAAAGCCAGCCTAAGCAAACTTTTTTCTTCCATAAAATTTAATATCAAAAGCTTGTTAATAAACTAGATGTAATTTTTTCCGGAAATCTTACAATTTTTTTTGATTAGTCTATTTAAATCCTTAATTTTTATTATGGTTTATGTTTTTTGAAATCCTAATTGCAATAGCTCTTGGCATAACAGCTGGAATCTTTACAGGCCTAATCCCAGGCATACACATAAATCTTATTTCTGTTTTACTGCTTAGCTTTTCCCCAATATTATTGCAATACACTAACATTATTTCTCTTTGCTGCTTTATAATAGCAATGTCCGTGACTCATACTTTTCTTGACTCAATTCCCTCAATATTCTTGGGAGCCCCTGATTCAGATATGGCTTTGGGTGTCCTTCCAGGCCATAGGTACTTGCTAAAAGGCCTTGGCCTGACAGCTGTAAAGCTGACTATTATAGGCTCTTTTGGGGCATTATTATTGAGTATTTTGTTCTTTCCTTTGCTAATACCTTTTGTAAAACTAGCCTACCCATACATAGAAAATTACATTGGCCACATTCTGATTGTTGTTGTTGTTTTTATGATAATGAGAGACAGGAAAAGAATATGGGCTTTTTTTGTTTTTCTTACAGCAGGTGTTCTGGGCTTAATTGTTTTAAATATGCCTAATTTTGAAAATCCTTTGTTCCCTTTGTTTTCAGGGCTTTTTGGAATATCTACCTTAATAATAAGCCTTCAGAATAATGAGAAGATTCCAATGCAAGCAAAAAAACAGTATGTAAGAGTTCCAAACTTAAAAACCTTTAAGGCCTTGTTTTCAGGAGGATTTTCAGGATTTATAACAGCTGTTATGCCAGGCCTTGGAGCATCAACAGCTGCTGTTATTTCAATGCAGATAACAAGAAAGCTTGGCCAAGACGGCTTTATGATTTTAATGGGATCAATAAATACATTTAATTTCATACTTTCCATGGTCACACTTTATGTTTTGAATAAGGCAAGGAATGGCTCAATAATAGTTATCCAGAAATTAGTTGATGCAATAACCATAAACCATATTGTGATATTTCTTTCAGCTGTTTTGATAGCAGGCTCTTTATCTGTTTTCCTTGCATTAGGGCTTGGCAGGATTTTTTCAAGAATTGTAAGCATTTTAGATTACAGAAAAATGGTTCTTTCTGTTATATTTTTAATATCTGCTCTTGTTTTAGTTTTGACAGGCCCATTGGGATTATTAATACTGGCAGTAAGCACTGGGGTTGGCATAATACCACCGACAGTAAATATTTCAAGAACACACGCAATGGGTTGCTTGTTATTGCCAGTAATATTTTATTTTATACTTTAGAATTTAAGTAAGATGCTCTATTGTTTTTAAATATTTTGCTAACTCATTTTCATTAAAAACATTCTGATTTTGGTAAATACTCATACCAACTTTAAGTGGTTCTGTTATCCTTTTTTTATTGAAATTTATCTCTGCAAAAGAGACACCTCCTTTTCTCAATATAATCCTTGTTCCAACATAACCTTCTCCATTATTATATAACTCTGATTTAGAGGACTCAAAATAACGTACTTTTCCCCCTATATCAAAACCATCAAAAATACGAGCATTAATACCAAAGGTTTTTGCATTTTGGACTAATATTTCCTCAAGTTGTTCTGCATTAATTTCTTTTATTTCTATAGCAAACTGAGCATCTGTCATTTTAAATTAGAGGATAAACAAGCAGTTTAAATATTTTGTTATTCTGAAGTAGATATGTCCTAGTACATCTTATTTTTCTAAATTAAGAATTCCAAAAGGTTTTTAAATAATCTGGGTTTCCTGATTTTGTGATAATATGGAAGGAGTTATTATGAATTTCAGGGGTGGAAGACACACCCAGTATGATAATCAGATGATAATGCTAGTTGATGGTGTTGATTCAAAGGAAAAGGCCAATGCTTTAATAGGCAAAAAGGTTGTATGGTCAAGCCCTGCAAAGAAAGAGATTAAAGGCCTTGTAAAAGCTGCTCATGGCTGCAAGGGAGCACTAAGAGTTCTTTTTGAAAAAGGAATGCCTGGCCAAAGCATTGGCCAGAAAGTTAAAATTGAATAGATTTTTTAACAAATTCTATTATAATTGTTTTGCACCGTATAAGACAGCTATAATTCCAATTAG
>JAHJQG010000031.1 GCA_018819345.1 Nanobdellota archaeon | reverse complement strand
ATTTAATTCTGTTTTTGTATAGCTTTGGCAGGCATCTGTATGAAAATAGACATTATGCTTTTTGCATATGCTCCCAAGGGCCTTTAAATCATTTATTGTTCCTGTTTCATTATTGCCGTGGATTATTGAAACAAGAATTGTTTTATCTGTAATTGCTTTGTCAAGCTCATCTGGATTTACAAAGCCCTCTTTGTCAACATCAAGATAAGTTACATTAAAGCCCTGCTTTTCAAGCCACTTGCATGTGTTCATAATGCATTTATGCTCTGTTTTTGAGACAATTATATGATTGCCTTTATTTTTATTTGTGAATGCTATGCTCTTTAAAGCAAAATTGTTTGATTCTGTTCCGCCGGATGTAAAGACTATCTCTTCTGGTTTTGCATTTATTGATTTTGCAATAATTGACCTTGACCTTTCCAATGTTTCTTTAGCTTCCTCTCCAAATAAATGTGTTGATGATGCATTCCCATATTTGATATTAAAATAAGGCAGCATTGCCCCTATTACTTTTGGATCAAGCATTGTTGTTGCACCATTATCAAGATATACTTTTTTCATTTTAATCTCCTGATTTATTTTTTATTTTACATACTAAGCAATTTTTTTTGATATGTCTTTTGACTATCTTAAGGATTGGGACAACTGTCTCGCTGTTTAAAGAGTAAATTCTTTGTTTTCCTTTTTGCTTAACATTTAGGATGTGGCATTGCAGCAGTTTTCTTAAGTTATGTGATATCCTGCTTTGCTCGCTCTTAACCCTGTCTGTGATTTCATTTACGCTTAATGGCCCGTTTTCCAGGACCAAAATTATCCTTAGCTTTGTCTTGTTTGCAAAGTTCATGAAAAAGTTATTATATGAATAATGTTTCATATGAACAGAAATTCATAGGTTATTTATATAGCTTTCTGTTTTGGATCTTGTTAAGTTAGTATTGGTGGATTGAAAAATAGAGACTAAGGTTTTGCTTGAGATAAACAATAATTTTATTAAGTTAAGATTACTCAAAGTCAATATGGCACAAATAACTATCCAAAAAGCAGCAATTAAATTACTCAAACAGAATATTAACTTAAGAAAACATGAAAAAGTTGTAGTTGTAACTGATAGAAAAAATTGTCCTATTTTTAAAGCAGTTTGTGATGCTGTAAAATTAATGAAAGGTAATTTAACAGAAATTCATATAACAAAAAATAGAACTCACAGCTCTCCCCTGCCCAAATTAGAAAAAACATTTATTCAAAATGATGTTATAATTGCCATAACAGATAAAAGCATTTCACATTGTCCTGAAACAGGGATTGCTAGAAAAAAATATGGTGTTAGAGTAATTTCAATGGTAGAGGTTGATAAAAATTTGTTTTTAAAAGCCATGAGAGTAAATCAAAAGAAGATTAAGATTATTGGCAATAAGCTTTCTAAAAAATTAAAAAAATGCAAAAAAGTAAGAATTAGAACCCCATCTGGAACTGAAATCAAAGTAAATGTGATTAAAGATGCAATTGATGTTGATGATGGGGATTCCACTACAAGGGGAAAATTAAATAACTTACCTTATGGTGAGGTTGCAATGGCACCAATAAATATTGTAGATGGAGTAGTTGCCATTGATTTTTCAAGAGTTAATATAAAACCAGAATATCATGTTAAACTAATTCTTAGAAAAGGGAAAATTATAGATTATAATAATAGAAAAGCTAAAAATTTTGTTGAATATCTTAGAAAAATAGATGGTGAAAAGGCTCTAAAAGTTGTAGAACTGGGTCTTGGAACAAATCCTGAGCATAAAAGTTTAGTTGGAAAAATCATTCATGATGAAAAAATTATTGGTTCTGCACATATAGCTTTTGGGGGGTTTGGAAATAAAAGAAAGTGTAAAATCCACGAAGATGTAGTTTTATTAAAGCCCACTATATTTTTTGATAAAAAATTAGTAATTAAAAAGGGCGAAATATTATAAAACAGAAAAACCAAATTCTCACTTACAAATCTTTTTTTCTAGGGGCAGGGAAAGGAATTAAGGGTATTAAAATTATACTTTTAATGATAAAAAATCACCCTAAATCATTAGGGTATCTAGCAAGATAAGCATCGGCAATAGCCTCTGGGAATATAGAGCCTTCTTGTCTATGGTCTCTGCCCGTAGCAACAGCATAGTTCTCATGTGTCCAAACCATTGATATCCATTTATCTATATACACTTTCTCGCCTTTGTAATCTTCTAGAATAAACCTGGCTCCCGGGGCTTGGTTTAATCCTATCTTAATCAAATTTTCCACATACTTTCTGTTTTCATATGGACAGACAAGCGCCATGCCTCTTATTTCATTTTGGTCTAGATATTGTGCTGCACAACACTTTATTGTTCCTATCTGCTCACCTTCATCTGAGATTAATGGCGCCTGAGTTTCTTTAACATTACCATATGCAGACTCTTTATACTTGTAATCTCCAATATCTTTCTCTATCAGCAATTCAGAGCAATCCACTTCCGGTTTAGGTTCAGGCTTGGGAGGCTCTGGTTTACCAATTAATCTCTTAATCCAAGCCAGAATCCTCCTCCATAAACTACTACTTATACATTCCCCATCAATACATAAGTTAGTCTTACATTCAAAATTATTATCACAAGAAGCATCGGCTCCTAATTGAGTTACAAACTGATTATTATCTGAACAATATTTTCCAGCTTTTCTATAGCCAAAAGGATAACATTTATCCTCTAGTTCACAACCACGGCAGGGATAAAATATTTTTTCTTCTTCCTCTTCTTCTGGACAAGGAACACAAGGACCACCACACATTCTAACTTTGTCTTCACACTCAAGTTCAGGCACACATTTTCCAATTCCACAAGGCTCTGGTTCTTTTCTTTTAAGTTTGATTTCTATAATATCCTGAATTTCCCCACAATCCCCAATTTCTTTTGTATAAACTTTAAGCTTAATTTTTCCTATATCAACAGCAACATTATCCTCTACCCTATTCGTAGCTCTAAAATATCCCTTTTCATTTGTTTTCATTAAGTCTGGTGTATGCCATCTATCATCATACATTTGCCCATAAAAAAGATAATTAGGAAGATGATTTCCTTGCGAATCAAAAATGTCTATTATAACTGTCGCGTAATCTCCAACATAATAAATACTTTTATCAAAAGTTACTTTTATACTCGCTGCACATACTTTGGGAGTGGGTAATTCAGGACAAGCATTTTCAGGAGAGATCTTACACACCCACATATTACTGGAGCATTCACACTCGGGAACTTCTGTTCCATCTTCACAAACATAATTTTTTACCTTTCCTTCTTTACACTCTACAGGAGGAACTGGTGGCACCCGTGGTATACAATCTTCAGGACAGTTACATTTTGTTTCCCAGCTTTCACAAATTCCATTACCACAATTAGAACATACTGTTCTTCCTCCTATAACTCCTACTTTAAGGGGTTTTAAATTACAATTTTCATCGAATTCATCTGGTTGTATTATTTCTCTTAGACCCCCACAACATTCAGTGGCCATATGTTCCAACATTTCAAAACCTTCAGGACTAGTTGCTACTGTTGGTGTTCTTTGGCCTTCTTCTATACATCCAACATCAACACAAACAGAATTTTCACATTTCATTCCTGAAGGACAATCAAAGTTATCTATACATTCTTCTCCAGGTGTTGTTTCACAAGCGTCACAATCCCAAAATGAACAGCCCTTTTCATCTGTTTTCATGGGGCAAAGACACTTCTGTATATCTTCTTCATCACAACCAGGACATAGCATAGTTATGGGAATAGGTGTGCAGGGTTCAGGTTCCTCTTCAACAAGCTCTTCTTCTTCAGCTGGAATAACAGGCACACCACCTCCTCCACCACTAGCTTCACTCCCTTCAGAGACTTTTTCAACAGGCTCTTCTGGTACAGGTTCTGGCTCTGGTTCAGCAGTAATCTCCTCAACCTCCTCAGTTACTCTGCCAGTGATTATATTAATAATATCGTCAAAAAAACCAGCAGAAACAGGTTGAGTAAGCAAAGCTAAAGTTATTAAAAAAACCATTATTGGTTTTATCTGCATTTTATCACATTCTTTTTAATTTATAAATGAGTAAATACTTACTTGTATTTAAATAATTCGCAATATCAAAGGATAATCTCTAACAAGTAAATTTTGAATAACTAAATTTCCATTTTCAGTGCTTGTTATTATTTGTTGTTGATAACCATTCAACACATCAATAGCAGTAATTTCTTTCCCGCTAAAACCATCAAAAATCAAATCCGCCTTAACTCCAGGATCATCGTCGACCGCTACACCATCTGTCCATAAAGCAATCAATTTATCTCCATTAGATAAAGAGAAACTATAACTTTTGATGTTCGTGGCTTCACTTTGTATTTCTATTGGCAATTCTATTGGTTTAGCTCCTGCCATAGCAGTGCATAGGTTTCGAATTGCTCCTACCATCAGCGGTAATTCTTCAAGTGATTCTAAAGCAAGTCCTGTGGTGAAGTCCATGCCTAGATTCATTACAATGCCTCGTGCATAGTATTTTGTAGCTTTCGTCTCGCTGTATGTCCAAATTTCATCAGGATGAGGATTAATAGGGGTACGCCAAATCAACTCGTCAGCCATATATTCTCCCTCAAAACCATTAGCAGAAGCTATATTCTTTATTTCCTGCATAAAAGATGAATAATCCTGATAATATTGTCTGAGGATGTCATGTTCTGGCGAGACACCATACATGGGATGAAAAGAAATACCATCAACCAAAGGCATCACGTCTGACTTTATAAATTCCAAAAAGTATTCCCTAGGTTCTGTCTGACGCAAATCAGAAACAGACCCAGCCGCTATTTTCGCATTCGGATCCTCCTCACGAATAACAGGAACAACCCTCTTAACAAGATTTACATAATCGTCTAGTTTCACATTCTGTTGAGTGCCTTCACAATGATTCTGTTCATTCAGTATTTCATAATATTCAATTTTATCTTTAAAATGACCGACAATGAATCGCACATAATCAAGGTAACGCTCAATTTCTTCTTCTGTTTTAAACCGTGAATATTCTTCTTCTCCCTCTTCTGTCTCAATTTGAATTTCTTCATCCCAAAAGACTAAAGTATACTTAACTTTTATGCCGTTATTGACTAGCTCTGTTATTGCTTTATCCTGATAAGGCCCAATCTCAAATTTGGAATATTCTCCTGTATCTTCTACTTCATCCCAGTCAAACCAGTCAATTGTTAACCGAACCCGTTTCAATCCAAGATCAGTATTATGATGAACAAAATCATCTACCTCATCTTCTCTATAAATGTCTGCTCTCATCATTTGGCCAATACGGTTGTCTTCAAGTTCTTTTGATTGTTTGGGTTGGAGTTTGGTTATATCTTGCGTATTTCCAGTCTGAAACCACTCAATTCCTTCTATTACTTCTTCAGATGGTTGTTCTTCAGCAACTTTTTCTATTTCTTCAGCACAACCACTAATTAAAATTAACAATACTAAAATTAGAATTACCTTTTTCATCTATTTACCTCTTTTCTTTAAACATAGTCAAACTACTATTTAAATACTTCTCAAAACGCCCCCTTAATTCTTGTTCTTGAAGGCTCTTACGAGCTTGATAGAACGGAACTCCCCCAATCCTTCGGACAGTTACACTCGCTTTCGGCTCGGATTTTATTTGAAATGGAAATTTTACTTTGCGGACGCAATTTTCCCCCACTTCGTAGGGGAAAAGAACTTAACAGCAATTGCGATGTTAAATCCAATTGAGAAAAAAACTTAAAATCTTTGAAGGGGCTTGAATCAATAATCAAAAGATTTATTAAGATAATCAATTAATAAAATTATGGGGTGGTTTATATGTGGATATATATTTTAGTTGCGGTTTTTATTGCATCTGGACTAAAAGTTGTTAAGGAATATGAGAGAGGAGTAAGATTTACCTTAGGAAAATTCTCTGGGATTATAATGCCTGGTTTAAGATTTGTCATACCAATAATACAGACATGGCAGAAAGTGGATATAAGAATAAAGGTAATTGATGTTCCTGACCAGGATGCTATAACAAAGGATAATGTCTCTATAAAGGTAAATGCTGTTCTGTATTTTAAGGTTGTAGATGCAGAAAAGGCAATAATCCAGGTTGAACATTATGGTTATGCTGTTTCACAGCTTGCCCAGACAACAATGAGGGATGTTGTTGGAGAGGTCAGCTTGGATGATTTGTTAAGCAAGAGGGATGCTGTTTCATCAAAAATAAGGCTTATTGTGGATAAAGCAACAGATCCATGGGGAATAAAGGTTGAATCAGTTGAGCTCAAGCATGTTGAATTGCCAGAAGACCTGAAAAGAGTCATTGGAAAAGAGGCAGAGGCAGAAAGAGAGAAAAGGGCAGTAATAATAAAGGCTAGTGGAGAGGTTATTGCAGCAGACAACATGGCAAAGGCAGCAAAAATATTAGCAACAGGTCCTGGAGCACTGCACTTAAGAACACTGCAAAGCATAAATGACATAAGCTCTGACAAAAGCAACACAGTGATATTTGCGGTTCCACTGGAAATACTCAGGGCAATTGAAGGCTTTAAGAAAAAATAGTTTTTCATATATAATTTTTCTTTTTTTATTTTATTTTCAAGCTCCACAGGAAAAAAAGGTCAAAAAATATTTATTTGGTTTTTCTTATGAAGATTCATATATAAATCATGCTATTAAACTAAAAAACCATGGTTTTTTCCTCTTTAAAATTAAAGGAAAAATAATAAATTAGTAGCCCTTTTTATATGCTAATATAAAGAATCTCCAAAGGAAACAAAGGGGTGTCTTTAGGTATTAAATCATTGATTTAAGAAATTAGGAACTAGAAGCTTTATAATCACCTAATTCCACATGAAAACAAGGGGGCATTGTATTTTTAACATATATTTCGATAAATTTACATTATATAATAAGAGAATTTATAAATAATCCTTGTTTGCAGGTATTGGGGGTTATTGGCTAATGGATGCTGCTGAACAAATAAAAAGGTTTTATGAGTTTCTTGAAAAAAACTATCATGATAACTTATTGGAAACAGTAAGAAAAGGCAAAAACTTCTTTGTAATTGATTTTCAGGAATTATCAAGATTTGATCCAGAGCTTGCAGAAGATCTTTTAGAGCAGCCTGAAGAAACAATAAAAGCAGCTGAGATAGCTGTTGAGCAGTTTGAGCTTCCAAGACCTATAAAGCGATTTAAGATAAGGCTAACAAATATTCCAGAAGACCAGCAGATTGCAATAAGGCATATAAGAGCTAATCACATAGACAAGCTTCTTGTCTTAAAGGGAATTGTAAGGCAGTCATCTGATGTAAGGCCACAAACAATCTCTGCAAAGTTTGAATGCCCTAGCTGCGGCAATACCATATCAATACTCCAGCTTGGACAAAAATTCAGGGAGCCAACAAGATGCTCCTGCGGGAGAAAGGGCAAATTCCGCCTTTTAAGCAAAGAACTTGTTGATTCACAACGCTTGGTTGTTGAAGAAGCACCAGAATCATTAGATGGCGGAGAGCAGCCAAAGAGAATTTCTGTTTTTCTAAGGGAAGATTTAGTAGAGCCAATAATGGAGAAAAAAACAACACCTGGAAGCAAGATTCTGGTTACAGGAATATTAAAAGAGATTCCTATTATTCTAAGGGAAGGTGGTACATCCACAAGGTTTGATATTATTATTGAAACAAACTATATAGAGCCCATTGAACAAACATTTGAAACAATTGATATAAGTGAGGAAGATGAGAAAGAAATCAAGAAACTGGCAAATGACCCGAAAGTTTATGAAAAACTAACAAGAAGTATGGCTCCCTCTATCTATGGCCATGATGATATAAAAGAGGCATTAGTATTGCAGTTAATGGGTGGTGTCAAGAAAGAAAGAAAGGATGGCACAATAACAAGAGGAGATATGCATATATTATTAGTAGGCGACCCAGGGGCTGCAAAAAGCACATTATTGATTTTTATGTCTCATGCTGCTCCAAAGGCAAGGTATGTTGCTGGTCGTGGCGCAAGTGGTGCAGGGCTTACAGCTGCTGTGGTTAGAGATGAGTTCTTAAGGGGATGGGCATTAGAGGCAGGGGCAATGGTTCTTGCTAATGGTGGCTATTGCATGATTGATGAGCTTGATAAGATAAGCCCAGAAGATCGCTCAGCACTGCATGAGGCATTATCAGAACAAAGAATTAGTATAAGCAAGGCAAATATACAGGCTACTTTAAGGGCAGAGACAACTGTTCTTGCAGCTGCTAACCCAAAGCTTGGAAGGTTTGACCCTTATCAGCCAATAGCGCAGCAAATTGATTTGCCGCCTGCATTAATAAATAGGTTTGACTTGATATTTCCTGTAAGAGACCTTCCAAACAAGGAGATGGATGAAAAGATTGCAAGCCATGTTCTTAGTCTTCAGCAAAGCATAGACATTAAAGAGCCGGAGATTCCTAGCCCATTGCTTAAAAAATATGTTGCCTATGCAAAGCAGAATATTTTTCCAAAATTAACAGATGGGGCAATTGATGAAATCAAAAGATTTTATGTTGACCTGAGAAATATGGGAACAGATGAAGAGGGAATAAAGCCAATACCTATATCAGCAAGGCAATTGGAAGCCTTGGTAAGGCTTTCAGAGGGTTCTGCTAGGGTGAGATTTTCAAAAAGAGTTACAAAATCTGATGCAAAGCGCGCCATAAGAATATTAAAGTACTGCCTTATGCAGGTTGGCTTTGATTATGAGACAGGAAAAATAGATATTGACAGAATCTCTACTGGAATACCTGCAAGCCAGAGAAGCAGGATTGTCCAGGTCAGGGAAATAATAACTGAGCTTGAAAGCACTTTTGGCAAAACAATCCCATTAGATGATATTTTAAGTAGTGCATCTGAGAAGGGTATTGAGGAAAGTGAAGTTGAAGAAATTATAGAAAGACTTAAACGCTCTGGAGATATATTTGAGCCAAAAAGGGGCTTTATAAGCAAATTGTAAAATGCCAGAACCTCAAAAAAGACAAATAGCATGCAAGGTGAGAATTTCTGATTTAACTAATGGGAAGTATGTAAAAGAGGAGGGCTGGACACCAAATTACATAGTAACAAAACAGGGCAGGCATATATCAAGAATAAATTTAATAGGGACGGTTATTTCTAAAGGCGATGATGGGCAGGGTTATCAATCAATTATAATTGATGATGGCTCTGGAAGTATATCATTAAGGACTTTTGAAAAGAGTGAAGCAATAAATAGTAAAGAGATAGGGGATATAATAGTTATTATTGGCAGGCCAAGAGAATATGGCTCTGAAAAGTATATTGTGCCTGAAATCATAAAAAAGATTGACAACAAAAAATGGATTGATGTCAGAAAAATAGAGCTTGAAATAGAGAATTTAAAAACAGCAGAACTGCCAGCAAGAGAAGAAAAGGTGATTGTTGAAAATATCGGTGATGAGCCTGAAGAACAGACCAAAGAAATTACAAATAATCCTAAGATAGTTTATAAAACAGTAAAAGAGCTTGATTCAGGCCAGGGAGTTGATATTGATGATATCATTAAGAAAACAGGAATAAAGGATGCAGAGGAAATAATCAAGAAATTCCTGAGAGAAGGAGAGATGTTTGAGATAAGTCCTGGCAGGATAAAGATATTAGAATAACACAAAAGCAAAAATAAAAGTTTAGTAAGATTAAACTTCGGAGTTCTTTCGACCAGAAAACAAAAGTTTTATAAATAAAATTTATCTTATATAAAATATGGCCAAAAAAGAAAAACCAGATTTCTTAACAATAGCAATGATTATTATAATAATCTTATTAGTTATATGGTTTGTTATGAGGTTGCGCGGTGGTTAAAATTAAAAAAGCAAAACAAAAACTTTTTAAAAAAATCATATACTGGATATTTTTAGTATTTTTAGTATACTTAATATATGAATTATTAACTAAGCTTTTTGGGGGAAGCCTGGGATTTGAAGAGCTTGTTATAGGATTATTAATTGCAAATTTAGGATATTCTTTTTATTTAAGGGATTCTATAAACAAGTTAGACTCAAAGATTAGCGGGCACCTTGAATGGCATAAAGGGAAGAATAATAAATAATAATTAAAGAAAAACTAAGCACTAACTAAAACTTCTTTTTTCTTCTGAGCTTCTTTTTCAAGGGTATCTAAGATTAATGCTTTTTCTAATTCCAATATCTTTTTGGTAATTACGCTTTTTGAATTTAATGTATAGAGTTTGGTCTTACCAAATTGTCGTGTTACCTTAACTATTTCATGTTTTTCTAATTCATTCCAATAGTTAAATAAGGAGGCTCTAGATATATTGGCACCTTCAGCTATATTGGATTTATCAAAATCCATTCCTTTATTCTCTACTAAAAAATCAATTATCTTGAATAAAGGCATTTCTCCAGTTAGTTGCAATAGTAAGGATTTCTCTTTCATATCATATCTTAAAATAGAAAAGTATATAAATGTTTGCATTCAAAGTATATTTAGGTGGACTTTTTGTGGACAGATGAAGAGATCAAAGGAAAAATTCTGCATAAATTAACTCGTCTGGGAAAATTTAAGCATAGCCATACATCAATTGACAATCTTCCTAAGGGATTTCCAAAAGATATTTGGGGCAAAATTAGAGGTTATGTGGATGATCTTATTAAAGAAGAAATATTATTTATAAAACCTACTAGCTATGGAAAAGAGGTATCTATTAATACTGAAAAGAGAGAGAAAATAATGTATTATATAACTAAATTCTTAGATAAAAATTAAATTGCCTAATTTTTCAAGAGTTTTGCTCATCTATTTTTCTGAAAGAATTTTAAGTAAACAATTGGCAAAATTCCAACTGTATTTAATATAAAAATAGCAACAAACCACTTCAACTGATTATTTCTTCCAGACTTCCATAGGCCAATGCCCTTCCAGACAATTTCCCAAATAACCAAGGGAATTAACCAAATCAGAATTACTGTTTCTATTGTTTCAATTGCCATATTAAATATACAAACTATTAGTTATTTAAATAATTTGTGATAATCAAATTGAGTTTAATCTATGTTAGTTTCAATAATTTTAGGGGCATTCAATATAAAAAATTGGGGCTCATTCTTTTATTTTACAGCTGTAAAAATATTATATCTTATTAATCCCTTTTTAGCCATTTTGTAAAATTCAACTGCTGCAGTAACATTTGGAAACTTTTCTTGTAATCCAAAAGGCTTTACAAACAGATAATAAGGAAGTATTGCAAATTTTCTTAAACGACCCAATGAAGGTCCTACATTTTCACTGATATGTTCAACTATTACATCTTTAAATCCTGCTTCTTTTAAAGTACCTTGAAATTTATCATGTCTAAAATCCCCGAGTGAATCCATTGTAGAAGCGTGAGATACTTTATTTAATATTTTAATTTCATATTTTGAGAAACAATTATCTTCTGCAATAGTGTATTCAAATAAAGCAATCCTTCCACCTTTTTTTAGCACCCTATGAAATTCTTTCAAAGTTTTTCTAATATTTACAGAGTGAGAAAGAGTTTCAATTGTGTAGATACAGTCAAAATAATTGTTCTTAAATTCCATATCTGAGTAATCCATTAAAGAATAATTAATCTTATCTGAAACCTTAAGTTTTTTTGCCAAAAGATTTGCTTTATCAATTTCAAAATGAATAGGGGTTATACCTTCAATTTTACATCCATATTTTTTAGCTAAATACGTTGAAATAACCCCCTGACCACAGCCTGCATCAAGAACAAGGTCATCAGCAGATAATTTTAACTTTTTAGCAACCAGATCTTGCATTAGTACCTGAGCTTCTCTCTCAGTAACTTTTTTACTTTTAGGATAAAAGCCAAAATGTTTTGAACCCCATAAAAATATATCATAACCTGCTTTTGATTTTATATAATATTTATTAAGTCTTTCAAAATGTTCTTTTTCATTCATATTGTTATGTTGAATAATGTATATTATAAAACTTTTGAAAATAGTCCCTACTAAAGAAATTAATTAATACTATCTCTCCTGCTTCTCTGGCTCGTCTAGGAATATTGCATTTAACCTTTGTTATATCTGCCTTTTATGAGATTATACTCTAAAATAACAAAGGAGTTACATAAACCTCAAGAAGGGCTGCCAGGAAAATAACAACTATTGCAATTATTATAAGGTCTGATGAATCAAGGAGTATTCTCTCATATTTTTTTGTTCCAAGGTCATGCCTTATAACAGCTATTGAGATTATTGAGCCTGCAAGGCCGCCAATAAAATAAGCTCCTATTTCTGGGATTCCATGTATAGCATACCTTAACAAGCCGAGAGAGATTATATGAAAGTATT
>JAHJQG010000030.1 GCA_018819345.1 Nanobdellota archaeon | reverse complement strand
GCTCAAGATAATCTTTCTCGGCAATAGCTCCTCCTACCACCCCAGCCCAGATTGACTGAAAACGTTCTTTTATCTCAGAGTCTATCTTTTCTGAAAAGACCATATCCGAAATAGCCAGTCTGCCACCTGGTTTTAAAATCCGGAAGGCTTCTCTATAGGCAGCCTCTTTGTCTGGGGTCAGAATGATAACGCAATTGGATATGACCACATCGGCAAAATTATCAGGGAGCTGGAGTTTTTCGATATCACCAACATGCTCTTCAATCCTTGAAGCTGAAAAACCAGCCTCAGTCTCTGACTGCTCTTCTTTCTCAATCATTTGAGGAGTAAGATCTATCCCAACTACTCTTCCTTTAGAACCAACCTTATGAGCGGCTAAAGTTAGATCTATGCCGGCTCCGCAGCCAAAATCAACTACTACTTCCCCGGGTTTAAGATTAGCAAAACTGACTGGGTTACCACAGCCTAAAGCAAGATTAATAGCAGTTTTTGGAACTAAAGAAAGTTCTTCCTTACTATAAAGTTCTTTAACTTGCTTCTTTCTAATCGGGCAGGGATTTCCAGTCTCAGCATATTTTGCAGCGAATTTCCCATAGCGCTCGGTAACCAGACCCTTAATTTCCTCATTTGTCATCTCTTTTTTTTGGGGCTCTACTTTAAAGGTTTGCTCAGCCCACAAGAGTTTTCCAAAACCAACAAGCATTGCACTCTGGCAATAGGCTTCAGCGTCCTTAATCGCCATACCATGGCCAAGTGACCAATCACAACATCTTTGATAAACCTCAGCTGCTTCTTTTTTGACTAAATTCCAGTGCTCCTTAATGTCTTTTTTTGGTATGTTGTATTTCTGGGCTAATTTCTCAAACTCATTCTCGAATTTTTTCAAGAGCTCTTGAAGTTCTCCTTCTTCACCTTCTTCCTTAATTTTTGCCTTAAAACCTGCCTCTTTGACCACTTTAATTAGCTGCTCATTAGTTACTTTGTCAGCCTCGAACTCAATTTCAGCTATACCTCTTTTTGGGCAACAGATGGGAACCTTTTTAACTCCTTTAACCTTTAACAAAGCCTCTTTTACTTCCACAGCACAGCAGGGCGTACTCATTCCCTCAATTTTTAATGTAATTTTTTCTTTCATTTTTTAACCTCCTGATTTTGGTTCTGTGATTTGTTTAAACAATTCAAGAGCGCCAGATGCAAAACATCCAGAACCAATTTTACAAAGTCCTGTTCCTTTTTGACACTCACAATGTTCTTCAATTGATAATGTTTCATTTGCCTTTAAAAAAAATTTTATATGTGTAAGTATCTCTTTCTTTTTCCCATTTGGAATATCTGATTTTTCTAGGTCGATCTTTAATTTTTTCAACATTTCATCAATTTTAGTTTTGGCTGCTTCTAAACCAATACATTTTTTGCAAATATCTTTTGTAGAAGCTTTAAGAGAAGCCAATACAACATTAAAAGCCCTGAGTTGATTTTCAAAATATAATGCTTCCATTTTATTTCACCCAATCTTCAAGAGATAAATGCTACTATAGTTCCTATTATTGCTAATGTGACACCAATTAATGGTTTATGATTTTTTTTCTTCATATTTTCTAACCTATTGATATTCCAATTATCGTCCAAGCAATTGTTAAAACTATACCCACACCAATTAAACATCCACTCATTTTTCCCATAGAAGAGCTTAATGGAGTTCTCGCTTCTTCAATTCCATGTTTCCTTAGATATTCTGCCGTTCTTCCTTCGAATAATCCTGCAAATCCATCTGTTATTGAATCACCCACTGCTCCACCAACAATTGCTCCAAGAACTCCTGCAAAACTTGCCCCGATTAGTGCTGCAATTCCCAACATCCCTGTGTCAATTGCCCCAAAGATTATATCTGCTCCTGTAGATTTTATTGTTCTTCCAGAAATCTTTAATGGAATCCAAGGAATAAACCCTAGTAGTATTATTACTGGACCAATTAATCTTACATTATAAATCACAAAACAAATAACACTAATTATTACAATTGATATTATTATCACGCTTGTCAATGCTGGGATAAATCCTTGTTTTTCCATTTTCAATCACACTTTTTTTTAATTGCTTTTATTATTCTATTTGTATTTTTCATAATTTAAATAACTTTTGAATTTATAAAATAAAATAAACTTTATTCACTTTCAAATAATTCCAATTGGGCCTTATTTGGTTCTATATCTAAAACTGAACAATAAATTTTCATTCCTATTTTCTTACCTAATGTATCTATAATTAAATCTAATGAACTATTGGTAATATCACCTATTGTGTATATATTTGCTTTATTTAATTTTTCTTTCCTCTTAGGACCAATTTGAGGAAATTCTATAACTGGCATTCTATAAATAAATCTTCTAGCAAAACCACTTCCAAAATAAATTAGACCATATTTTTTACTCAGTTTTGTTGCTATATGGGCATAGTTTTCATTAAAAGAAATACCTATAGCTAAGTTGAAATCAAATTCTTTACACATTTCTTCTACTTTTCTAGTTAGTGTTATTGCAACACCCAAGTCATTAGGTAACTTTATAACTAGGTCATCTATATGAAGCTTTGATATCGAGTATCCTTGTTTTTCAACATATTCGCGACATCTTTGATATAGCTGGTCAGCTATTTTTTCATACTCTTCTCTCCTGGTTTTAATCAGTATTGCATCAGGTATTCTTTTCGCTCTGTCTATAGGCGTATCTCTGCTGATGCCGTACTTTTCTTTAGCTTCCTTACTCGCAGCTATAATCATTTGCCTACCGTTAGCACTCTCATTATAAACAACGATGGGCTTTCCTCGATATTCAGGATTTAAGTATTGTTCACATGCTGCAAAGAAATTCCTAATATCAAGATGAGCATACATGAACTTATTTGTCATTGATTTACCTCCAATAAGAAGTAATACAAACTTATATATAAAAATTAAACAATAGGCACTACACTATGAACTCGCAATAGCCTGCTTGCTACATAGTCCTTTTCAAGTGCTTTCATCCTGTCATATAATGCTTGTATAGACACAAACATCTTGTCTCCATCCCTTTTTAGCTGAAACTCTGGTAAGAAAGGGAATTGGTCTTGGATTCTTGGATCATTCTCAATGCCATAGTAGAAAATAACAAGCTCTCCGATTTTTCCTTCGTAATTATACTCCCCTTTCTTTTCTCCTTTCGTATATTTCCATTTCTTTAGGGATGTTGGTAATATAGCCCTATAATCTTCAAGGAGCTGTAGATAATTCTCAGGTCCAGGAACTACTGGCAATGTGGTGCTACCCTTTGGTTTTGTTTTTTGTGGTATCATATACAATCTATTTATTACCTTTCCAGGTTCCCTTCTGGTGGAAGGAATGCTCTGAACAACAAACAAGTATTCCCCTAACTGTTCCCAATATTTTTGTGTTTCATCAGGCATTTCTTCTATCGTCACGCCAGTTCTCTTAACCATTTCATCTTTTAATGGTGCTACTGCTGTTGCAATTACATCATCATAGAATCTTCTTGCTTGATACCACAGTTTTGCAGCACCAGGCTTCTCAATGTCAAAATCCTGCATTAATTCTACTGGAATAACTAACCTTTCAAGATCCGCCTTATCAATCTCAGCAGGAGCAGCGATTCTTTCAAACTTGTTTTCTACACCCAGTTCTGTTACTATAGATAAATACCATAATGCATTCCGCATGAGATAATTCATTTCTACAAATGGTTTTTTATCATATGTCTTTACATTATCTTTTCTAATACCTTGTTTCCGGTCATTTACCAATACCTCAAGAAATCCAGTTATTTTGTCAAATGCAGTCTGATATGGTGGATTGATTACTTTCACATTTGTTATTAGACCAAAATCAATTCCATCCAATGAGAATTCTGTTCTTTTCGGAGATTCATCAGGAAGATTTTCACTTGTAAACCCTGTTTTTGCTTTTAGTTGCTCTTCTCCAATATCTATTAATCCGGCTTTAATTGCAGAAAGCACTCTTTGCTCTGCTTTAAAATATCCTTCTGCTGCTGACTTATCCAACGTTTCATAAGCTTCAGGTTTTGCCAATACAATAGCATCCAAATCCATTTAATCACCCTTAAACCTCAAGAATTTTCAAGAGGTTTTATCAATTATCACCTCTTTATGTTATATGAATACTTACTTATTTATAAATCTATCTTTTAATTTTTACCACATCATCGAATAGTAAATCAACAATGACTTATTAAAAAATAGTTCCCAGCCTTTCATCTTTTGTTGAAATAGAGATTAGCCCTTTGATAACATGTTCTTGAAGTATCGCTGTCGCTCAGTAGATAGAACTCTCAGACCCCCAGTCCTTGCGGACATATTGTCTCGGCTTCGCCTCGAATTTATTGGAACTCAAATTTTACTCTGCGGACGCAGGTTTTCAGAACTTCGTAACTGAAAACGAAACTAACAGGAATTAATCGGTTCGCAGGCACCACTTACGCTATTTTACCAAGCAAAATTGCCTGCTCCCCTCAATGTCAAATTCCCATCTCTGAAAAATCCAGCTCTAAAACTATGGACTGCCTCAGTTTTGAGGGATTTTTCGAGGGAAATTTGCCACTGCGATTAATTCCTATGTTAGTTGCAATTCTGGCTGGCTCAGATAACTCCATACCTTGTTGTTTTAGAATTAATTGTAATTCTCTACTAAATCTTTCCAATTCTTAATGCCTAAATAATTGAACATGGTTTTTTCAGTATAAATTGAATCAATTGCAATGTGATATGTTATTTCAGGATGTGGAAGTTTAATTCCTTTCTTTTCCATTTCTTTTTCAGTGATTTCCCAAATATCTTTTATTACTTCTTTTCCTCCTTTAAAACAACCAGCAAATCTACTTGTTTCTACTAAATCACACGCAAATAAGAATAAATCTCCATTGTTCAATTCTTTTATCGTATCTTGGATACCAGTTTTGCTCATATTAAAGTATAAATAATAACTCCTTTATAAACTTTTCGTTTTATAACCACTATAAAGTAAATAATAAAAATCAAGAGCCAGCCAGAACTTCGTAGTCGTCGCTTACGCTCCTCCTCGACCTGTAGAGTAAAGAAATGGTTTCCTCTCTTGATTTCACCATCTCCTCCTCATCAAACCGTGCATGCGATTCTCCCGCACACGGCTTTCCGATGACTTTCTTTCTCACGCATTCAAAGTTTTAGACCAGTAAACAATTTTGCCAGTCATCATCACTACACCACATTTCTTGTACTTCTCGTATGTGAAGTCTGTTTTCCATCTTCTTCCTGATTTTCTGTGTTTCTTTGCTAGCCATAACGCTAGCCGTTCATGTACGTAACTGTCAATACTGTGAAACACCTTAGTTGAATTACCAAACTTGAAATAGTTCATCCATCCTCTTAAGAGTGGATTAATCCCCTCGATAATTTCCTCTAAAGGCAATACCAATGTGGTTCGCATTGATGTTTTGTCTTTAATTGCTTGCTTGAGTTTCTTAACAGATTCTTTCTTTGGGAATTTCAACGTATATCTTTTCTTGTACTTCTTTGAGATGGATTGTCGATGCTGAAATCCAAGGAAATCAAATCCTTCCTTACCATCTCTCATATCAACAATTTTTGTCTTCTCTGTATTCAATGTCAATCCTAACTCTGTCATCTTTGCATTCACTAGTCGTAATCCTAATTCTGCGTCATTTCTGCTAGCAAATAGAATTACAAAATCATCAGCATACCTTATTAACTTACCTCTAACTCTTTTCTGTGTGTACCAGAATTTGTCAAACTCATGCAGATAGATGTTAGCGAGCAGAGGACTAATCACTCCACCTTGCGGAGTTCCGACTTCATTATCCCATAATTCACCAACAACACCACATTTGAGCCATTTACGTATTAGCTTTAGGATTTTCCTATCACTAATACGCATAAGGACAAATTCTAACAACTTCTCGTGATTAATGTTATCAAAGTACCCACTGATATCTGCGTCTAATACAAACTTAAATCCTCTATTTGTCCAAACTCTGATTTCCTCAAGCGCTTCATGGCAAGACCTATTCGGTCTGAACCCATAACTGCAATTGAGAAAATCAGCTTCAAATATTGGTTCAAGCAGTATTTTGGTTGCTGTTTGTACAATTCTGTCTATTATTGCTGGTATGCCTAATAGTCTTTGCTTTCCATCTGCTTTAGAGATGTACACACGCTTTATCTTTCTTGGATGATACTTATGTGTGTCAAGCAAAGTATTATGTAGCTCTTGGAGATATTTATCCTGTCCATACAGGATAACATCGCCAATGTTTACCCCATCAGCGCCTGAACATCCCTTATTCTGCTTCACTATTTCCCAAGAATCTGTTAAGATATCCATCCGATATACTTTATCGTATAATTGATGGAATCTTCTGGTCTTGCTCCTCTTGGCAGCAAGATATAGTTTCTCACAAAGTTCTTGTGCTTTTCTATTTAATCTGTGGTCAGCCTTATCGGCATTCATTCACACTTACCTCCATTCAAAACATGGTCAAAGTAGAGCCCCTTTCCTATGCAAAGTTATGTTGTCTTTGCAATTATTGGTACTATGAACTCCTCCGACTCCCTATACAACATTGAGTTTGATTTCGCGTGTAACTTATACAAGCTCTTACCAGTATTGGATTGTATAGGGTCTCCCCAGTTCCAATACAAACTTTCCTAACATTCCGCTACCTTTACACCGAGAGAAGATTATTTCATATTTCCAGAATAATGAAACAATCTACTGTCTTCGCCTCGCAACGTCAGGCTCGACTTCTCCATTTAATCGAAATTACGATGCAGCAGTATTCACTTTATGTTACGGACTGCTAGTTTGCTCACATTAACATTGCTTACTAGTAGTCAAGTTGTGACTCAATTCATCCAAAGTAATGCTTTACATACCGCTTCACCATACAACATTACTGTTGCAGATGGGCATATGCTACATGGCTTTCTGGTCTTACCACGTCAGGACTTTCACCTGCAAGCTTGTATCAGCTTTGCTGGGCACGCCGCTGCGCTCTCCTCCTTTCAGTCGTCGGGGCAACTAACAGCAATGCATATGTTATGCTCAATTGAGACTCAGAGCCCCTTAATCTTTTTTAGAATAAACCAGGAGAAATGGTTTCCATATCTTTCTTGTAGCTCCTTTAATTTCCAATCATCTCCAGTAATAACTTTTCTGCACTCTTTATTACCACAATTACATTCCAACTTATAAGGATAAGTAGTTATTGTTGCATAATCGCAAGTAATTTCTTCACCTTTGCAAATATTTCTTATTGCGGTAAAAGTTATCTGACCATCAGGTCCTGCATTAGGATTACATGAGTGGTTGAAATGTACAACCAAATCTTTAATTTCATCTTTGCTTTTTGGAACCAAGAAAAAATCATCTGAAATCTGAACATCAAATTCTCCAATATCTTTGTTACATTTCATTGCTTCTTTATATTGTACAATATGACCTGCTTTGATGAAAACAATTTCTCCTTTAGAAATGTTATCTTTGGCAAATAAACCCACTCCACCAATATTACTTTGCCTAACTTCTGTTTTTGGTGATCTATAACATTTTATTTTTTCCATAAGAGATTAAGAATACTCAATATTTATAAATTTATGGGGGCTCTGAGTCTCAACTCTTCGGACGAAGTTTGACCACACTGCGTATGGTCAAAGAGCATAACAGGAATTCCGATGTTAAATACAATAAAATTCTTACTTTTTAGATGAGAACGGGGGTTTCCTAAATTTGTGAAAGGGGCGTTTTTTACTCGATGGAAAGGTTGGGGCAAATAGATACTTTTTTATAAAAGTTTAACATAAGTTAAAACTATCAGCATATTTTATAAAAGAAACTATAATTTCATAAAGAGGTGAATCAAAAAATGAAAAAGTTATTAACTTTGTGTTTGATTTTACTTTTATCTGTGTCTTTTGTTTCAGCAAGTTGTATAGAAGGAGAAACTAAATGTGATGGTACCAATGGACTTGCAATCTGTAATGATAAAGGACGATTTATTCTAACAAAAATTTGTGATTATGGGTGTGAGGATAACTCATGCATAGAGGTAGGGGGAAGTACAGTAAAGCCACGCATAAAATATCCATCTGAACAATGGCTTCCTACAAAGAGTGAAGCTATCTTAATTGAAAAAAGTACCACCCCAATACATATGTTAATTTTCATATCACCCCAATATGCTAGCGATAATGAAATAAGAACCGCGATAGATAAATATGCTGATGCTGTTAAATCAGATATTGATTGGAACAGCCTTGTTATTAATCTAAAAGATAAAACCAATACTCCGGCAAGAATTAGAGAAGCCATACGTACATATTATTCTAAAAACCCTATTAAGGCAGCAGTTATGGTAGGAGAAGATATAAGGACTGTATTAAAGGCTGAAGTAAATAATGAAGATGCTCCTTCTATAGAACTTTGGTCAGAACTTAATGAGAATATAAGATATGTTGTTTATGATGAGTATAATAAAATAATACAAGCAGGTATCACTGAATTCACAGAAGATTCAACAGTTGAGGAAATAGATGAAATAATTGGTGGAAAATCTCAAGTTTCGACACATTCTCCTTTTACCCCAGAGGTAGCTGTGTCATTAATATACCCGTCTACATCTTTAAGTTATAATCAAAGAAAAAATAAAATAATTAATGTTTTTGATAAATTTAGCAAAAATAGAAACATAGATTATACAAATAACATATTGGTTTTCGATTATAATCTTGCAACTTCTGCAACTGAACCTGATTTTATGTTCCATCGTTCAGATATAGAAGGTTTATCCGAATTGGGAAACCTTAATAGAGACCATAACTGTGAGATTAATAGTGATTCTAACAGTTGTAATTTTCATCTGGAGGATAACTATATGTTTTATGGAGTTTATGGTCATGGAACTCCTATGATAGTTCAAGTCTCAAATAAAAAC
The DNA here is from genome assembly GCA_018819345.1 of Nanobdellota archaeon. Classification (GTDB taxonomy): domain Archaea; phylum Nanobdellota; class Nanobdellia; order Woesearchaeales; family CG1-02-33-12; genus CG1-02-33-12. The sequence goes on along the minus strand of JAHJQG010000030.1, from coordinate 5,321 downwards.
ATTCAAGCTTTCAAATATGAAGATATGTTAAATTTAAAATCGCCTATATTCGTAGCAAAAGGATGTCATGTGGATTCATCTTTGCTCAATGAAGCAAGTAATAATAAGAGATACGATCCCCCAGAAAATGAGAATACATTTAGCCAAGGAATTTTTGAGAATCCCAATTTAAGGGTATTTATTGGTGGGACAACATTTGTTCAAGGTCAAGAAACTTTTGAAGTTTTGTATAAGAAACTAAATGAAGGAGCTACATTAGCTGAAGCATACACTTCCACAAAGTTATCAATAGGCGGAAATACAATAATGGGTGACCCTACATTCCATTATAAAAGAACCCAGGAACTTCCACCACCCGAAGATGAATGTATTATTGATTCTGATTGTGATGATAATGATGCTTCAACAAAAGATACTTGTATAAAAACATCTAAAATTTGTGCTAATGAAAAAATCATTGATTGTGTTACTGGAGACAATTATTGTCCACCTAATTGTAATTACCAAAATGATAAAGATTGTCTTGAGCCTGATCAGTGTTCAGCAGATTCTGATTGTGATGATGCAAATGCCTGCACTACGGATAGGTGTACTGGAAAGCCAAAAAAATGTTCAAATGAACGAATCTCTGAAGGATGTAACTTAAACGATGATTGTGTTCCTATTGGAACCAAGACTAAAACTCAATTCTGCGATATTGATTATAGTTTCAAAAATCAGAAACCAGAAGATACAAGTTGCAGTACTAATTATGAGTGTTCAACAAACAAATGTGTAAACAACAAATGTATAAGTCCAAGTTTTATTCAGAAAATAATTGACTGGTTTAAGAATATATTTGGATAAATTTTTTTCTTTATATTTTGCCCCAACCTTATTGTATTTCTAGAAAGCTCTTCGAGCTAGATAAAAACGCCCCTAGTTGTTTTTGTTGGATTGGGCTTCGCCCTTAAAGACGGAAACCCCCTAAAATATAGTCTCGGCTTCGCCTCGGATTGATTGAAAAGTAAGAATTTTACTCTTCGGAATTTTTTGCTTCGCAAAAAACCGCCCTTTCGGGCTTTCCTCGTCCTCGCCACTTCGTAGCTCGGAGTATTTAACAGGAATTCCGATGTTAGTTTCAATTCAAAAAAGACTTTCTATATACCAATAGAGCCCCAGAAAATTTCTACAAAAACTGATAATACTTTTTATTCAACTCTATGTATTTCAATTGTTGCATGGCTTTGAAAAGCATCAGTCACTGGACCATCGTATGTTGCTCCGTCCTCTGGTTTTAGGTATATAGCTTCAACTGGGTTAAAGGGAAAAGCACTTGCATCGCTAGAACCAAAACTACATTCAGTAATATATTTACGATAGTTATCTTCTTCCACAATTTGAATCCAAAATTGTTTATTGTATTCCTCGCTTTTGTCATACCCTCCATTAACCTCGAGAACTAAATCATTGTAAGTAGCTTCTCCTTTACAAATACCTGTTGAATAAGCTCTATGCCATCCGGTCCCTGTCCCACTAAATCCACCATATTCTCCTACTGTAAAAGAGAATTCAGCTTCTTCTCTTGCGCCACCTCCTGATTCAAATGTGAATTCATTTGTGTACTTTCCTGTCCATTTGCTTCCTTCAATTTTTGGTTCAGACGTAATCTTTAGTACAGTATTTCCACAATCTTGATTTCCGCTCATATCTTTCACACAAACTTCTATGTTATAATCTTTCTCAGTTGCTCCTTCTGGAATAGTTCCAGACAAAACACCATTCAATCTTATTGATAATCCCATTGGCTGGCCAGAAATTGTGAAAGAATAAGGTGGGTTTCCACCGCTTGGATTAATTGTCCCCGCTCCTCCACACTGTGTTACAGCTTTTGGATTACAAAAACTATATGGTGGATAAGCTTTACCAGCAGTTCCATCTTCAATATTATCGGGAAGTTGAAGTCTTACTGGCTGTGGTTGAACAGTCAAATGCATCTCATGAATATTTGATACTGCATTGGCATCAGTAATCTCAACCTTGAAAGGAATTATTCTGGTGTTGTCAGCGTGAGGTGCCGTTCCTGAAATAACACAATTATCAGATAAACTTAATGTGCCACCTATTGATGTTGCTCCAACTAATTTACATGTACTATTTGCAGCAATAGTTGTAGTATATGTTTCGTCAGAATATGCAACTGGAATTCCGCCTGGAGAAATCCCTGTTCCACCAGGTCCACATCCGCTGATAAAAATTACTAAACTTAGAATGAACATAACAAATAGTATTTTTTTCATCATAACCTCTTTTTATAAATATAAATTAATTGAATATATAAAATTTTGCATTTTCTGGGGCTCTTACTCCTTTAACTAGAAGGCTCTACGAGCTTAATACGAAAGTCTTTTTTGAACTTCTCACTACGCGACCTTCCCCACTTCGTAGGTCAGGGAAACTAACAGCAACTTGCGATGTTATATTCAATTGCGGTCGGCGAGCTAATGCTTCAACTCAAGCAGAAGTTTGCGATAAGTTTAAATAAAAGCAAATCCTAATGTATAACATGAAATATCAAAATCTTATTTTAGGATTGTTTTTGATTTTTTTATTCTCAATTCTAGTTTCTGCTCAAGAAAAAGAAGGTATAGAAGAACCAGGCGAAATAGCATTAACCCCCTGTTCTACTGATGCAGATTGTGGTTACCTATGCCAACAGGAACTTGATGCGTGCAGAATTAAAAGCTGTTATGCTAAATGTGAAAATGGTGCCTGTAAAGAAGATATAAAATACTATTATCCTGATGCAGAGTTGATGCTGGATAAAACAAAAGAATTTATTGTTTCTAATAAAGGAGAAGATTATTTAAATGAACATTTTATGTTGCAAGAAATAGCAAATTATACTGAAGGGAGAGGAGGAACAGTGGGATACGAGCTTATTTTTAAGGATGTGCTTGAAGAAGATTTGACTTTCTATAGCAGATTTGATTTTGATATTTGTAAAGAAGATATTAGTTTAAAAAAAGAAGGGCATCTTTTTGATGAAGAAGATTTCAAAATCTCAAGACAGAAAGCTACCGATATTGCCAAGGAAGAAGGACTAAAAGAGCCGATTAGCATGAAATATGGAATTTCAAATTATGGTAGACCAATATGGATTGTGACAACAGAAGCAGAAATAGAAATAGGAAAGATAACTAAAGTAGCTATCGATATGAATGGAACAATTTTTTATAAATCAACTAAATCTCCTGAAATACCAGAAACTGGTGAACTTACACCTGAACCTAAAGTGGAAGAACCACCGGGAATGTCTTCACTTTATATTGTTGTTGGTATAGGGATATTAACATTAATTTTTATAATCTATTTCTTATTAAAAAGAAAGAAATAAAATTTTAGCTCGCCGACCTTGACTTCTCCTTCGCTCAGTCGACCCCATTGCATTCTCAGTCGCTTCGCTCCTTCTGGGGACTTAACCGCGGTGTTATGCTCAATTTGAGTTGCGGCTATTATATAGAAATGGCTTTGGACTTATTTAATACATTGCTATTGTTTTTTCTTAAGCTTTTTAGCCAGCAATGCGCCGAAAGCTATCAACAATGCTATTGCTATCGCAATCAAGTAAGTAGGCATCCTTGTTTTTTGTTCTCCAGAATCAACTGTTTTCTGGCCAGGAATGAACTCTTCTCCTGTTTCAATGCTTTGTGTCAAGCCGTTCCAGTCATCTTCACTTAATTCTGATTTATCCGTCTTTCCGCTTGAATCCACAGTCATAATTTTCCCAGCGTTCAATTCAAATGTTTCGCCTTTTGTGTTGTTTACATCTACTATTCCTTCATACAAGTAAATAGTTGTGATGTTTGCAGCTGCATCATGCTCTACAATGAACTCAGTACCTCTGACAGAAGTTACAGCACATGGAGTTCGGACTTCAAATCTTTTTCCGTATTTTTTAACCCAGGCCTTTAACCTGCCAATCATCAAATTTAGGCGATAATGAGAAGAATCTTCTTGATAAGTAAATACACTGTTTGGGCCAACTGACACAATGTTTCCATCTGGCAACTGTATTGTGAAACTGCTTTTCGGGCCTGTTTTTATTATGTCTCCATCCTTAAGAATTGTGCCCACAGAAAGCTCCTTCCATGTTCCGTCTGCTTGTTTTATTGAAACCTTTCCTTTACCCTTGGAAACGCTTGATTTATCTTGATCATTAACTTGCAGTTCTTCCAATAGCTTCTGTTCAGCCAGCTTTTTTTCCTGCTCAGTACATTTAATGTAATTGTCCTGCTGCTCCTGCAATCTGTTTTTGCAGATATCAGCACAGCCTTCCTGCACGACCATACCTTCCCCACATCTTGCTATAGTACACTGCTTATGTTCTAAAATATCAGGCTCCTGGCACTCAGCGTAACAGCTGCTCATAAGAATGATAAAAATCAACCCGTATATTATCAAATTGTATGTTTTCATTTCTCAACACCTCAAATCTTAACTACCTACAGGATTTATTGGCCACATCTACATTCACAGATCTTATAAAGTTTATAATCGCCTTCTGGTGCCATCTGTAAAAAGGCAGTGTCACTAGGACATTCGCATGAAGCATATACATATACCGCATTGACAGTGGGCCGTATTTCGCCGTCTCCTGACACTGTGCAACAGGGCTTACCCATCTCAGCTGATGTCTTAGGGCATTTTTCTGGAGAAATGGTTTTTGAATCTCTAAAGTCGGCGTTTGAATTATCAGGATTGAAAACACCTTCCCAATTAAGATAATTATCTGATGCTGGATTTAGGAAACCACTAAGATTTATTACTCCTGTGAAGTTTAAGGCTGCCAAGCCTGCAATTATCACAATAATTACTGAAGGAAGCCCTGGGCCTTTGAGAAAGCTCGGTTTTGGTTTTACTGTTTGTGAGGGTTGTGATGCTCCTGGATTTTTTGTGTTTACCATATTTAACCTCTTTTTATATTATACTTAATTTGCAACTTTAAATATTTTATTGAAATAGGCAAGATAGATGTATTAATAAATCTTTCTAAGTCCAAAGCCATTGATGATTTCTTTTTAATGGACTCCGTCCTTTAAGACTCCGCAACTCAAACTTTTCGGACGCAATCCAACCCAGCATTGTATGGTCGGAGAAACTAACAGGGACCGATGTTAAATTCAATTCAGAAAAAATTTTTAATAGAAAAAAAGTGTTTTGTGATTCAATTTACAAATAAAGATTTACTCTTTACTAACATTGACCGCTTTTGGACCTCTGTCCCCTTGCTCCACTTTAAATTCAACAGGATCGTTTTCATTCAAAGAAGTGCCTTCTTT
>JAHJQG010000029.1 GCA_018819345.1 Nanobdellota archaeon | reverse complement strand
GATTCCCTTGTAGAGGATGATGCAATGGAGCCCTGGGAGCAGGGCTTTATGGAAGGGGCAGAAGACGACGGGCAGGGAGCAAAGTGCAGGCGCTGTGGAAAGATATTACTTGGTCCTGATTCTATTGTTGAAAAAGAGATAAATGGCACAGTCTACAGGTTTTGCTCAGAGGAATGTGCAGAAAAATTTGAAGAAGACTTGCATAAAAAAGAATAATACATTTATATATCCAAATCCTTTACTTCTAAGGCATGCTCTTCAATGAATTTTCTTCTTGGCTCTACCTCACTTCCCATCAAAACAGTGAACATTTCATCTGCCAACAGGGCATCCTCTATGGTTACCTGTTTCAAACATCTATTAGCTGGATCCATGGTTGTATCCCAAAGCTGTTTTGGGTTCATCTCACCAAGACCCTTGTAACGCTGAATACTGAAATTAGGACCAATTGTCTTGATTATTTTTTCTTTCTCAGCATCATTATAAACATATTTTACTATGTTCCTGCTTTTTATCATATAAAGCGGAGGCATAGCCAGATATACATATCCCTGCTCTATCAATGGTTTCATATACCTATAAAAGAATGTCAATAATAAACAGGTTATATGATTTCCGTCAATATCTGCATCAGTCATTATAATGATCTTATGATATCTTGCCTTGTTTATATTAAATTCTTCACTTATGCCTGTCCCTAAGGCAGATATCATTGTAACAATTTCATTAGAGCTTATTATCCTGTTTAACCTTGCTTTTTCTACATTCAGGATTTTTCCCTTTAATGGCAGGATTGCCTGAAATTTTCTATTTCTCCCCTGTTTTGCAGAGCCCCCTGCTGAGTCGCCCTCTACAATATAAATCTCACATAAGCCTGGATCTTTTTCAGAGCAGTCTGCAAGCTTTCCAGGCAAAGAAGAATTATTTAATATGCCTTTTCTTCTTGTTAAATCCCTGGCTTTTCTGGCTGCTTCTCTTGCTCTTGCAGCATTAAGCATTTTGTCTATAATAACTCTTGCAATAGATGGGTTCTCTTCAAGAAATATGCTTAAGCCTGTGTGGACTATTGAATCAACTATCCCTTTAACCTCTGAATTGCCTAACTTTGTTTTTGTCTGGCCTTCAAACTGTGGCTCCTGAAGCTTTACTGAAACAACAGCAGAAAGCCCTTCCCTTATATCATTGCTTGTTAGCTTAATGTCTTTTATACCTTTTTTTTCAGCATAGGAGTTAAATGTTCTGGTTAATGCTGTTTTAAAACCAGATAGATGAGTTCCTCCTTCTATGGTGTTTATGCTGTTGGCAAATGAAAATATGTTTTCAAGGTAGCCATCATTATATTGTAATGCCACTTCAACAGTTGTTCCATTCTTTTCTTTCTGGAAATATACTATATCATGCAATGCTTTTTTGTTTTTGTTGATATATTCCACAAATGATTTTATTCCCTTCTGATAGCAGAATTCATAGCTTTTTTCAGTTGATTCATCTTTTATGTTTATCTTAAGATCTTTGTTTAAGAAAGCAAGCTCTCTCAGCCTGCTTGATAAGATATCAAAACTATATTCAACATTTTCAAAAATAGCATCGTCAGCCAGAAAGATAATTTTTGTTCCTGTTTCATCTGCCTCACCAACAACCTTAATATTGCAAAGTGGTTTTCCATAAGCATATTTCTGGAAGTAGATCTTGCTATCTCTTTTAACATAAATCTCCAGCTCTTTTGAAAGTGCGTTAACAACAGAAACACCAACACCATGCAATCCGCCGCTAACCTTATATGCTTTTTTGTCAAACTTGCTTCCAGCATGCAGTTTTGTCATTACTATTTCAACAGCTGGCTTATTGTACTTTGGATGCATTTCAACAGGAATGCCCCTTCCATTATCAATAACAGTGATTTTCTTGTTTTTATGCATTATAACTGTTATCTCAGAGCAGAATCCAACCAAGGCCTCATCTATGGCATTATCAACTACTTCATAGACCATATGGTGCAGACCCCTTACACTTGTATCACCTATATACATGCTTGGCCTTTTTCTAACTGCTTCTAAGCCGCCCAAAACCTGAATATGTGTTGCTCCATAACCTGAATCAATCATTTTAATCCTCTTTTGCCCTCTAGTTTGTTTAATAATTTTATTAGCTAAAATCAGATATTTTAATAAGAGATATAGCCATTTAATTATATAAAAACAAAAGATAGTGTTATTTATATATCTTTCGCTTTTAAAATGGCAATACAAGGCCTGTAATGCCAGAATTCAATAGTTTCAGCAGGTTTTAAATTTTCCTTGATTAATATATCTTTTATTAAATTGATATACTTTTTTATATATTAATATACATACTATTTAATATATTTATTAATATGTTACTATACCTTTTTGTATATCTTTATATTATTTATAGGATGAAATCCAAAGAGTTGAGAAAAAGATCAAACAATAAAATGAACTACATAAGAATAAGAAGAAAAGGTGGGATTAATTGGGAAGTTTTATATATTTGTTAATTAATTAACATGTGCTATGAATTTAAAAAAATTTTTAATAATTGTCTTAATTATTTTAAGCATAAGTCTTGTAGGTTGCAGTCCTCCAGATATGTTTTCATCTTCTTCTAAGTTGTCAACTGAATATGATTATTCATATGAATATTCATGGAATGAACTAAAGAAATTATCAGTAGATTGCGATAAATGCGATAATGTTAATGAATGTAGGTACATATGTTCGAAAGAATGTGCAAAAAATAACTTAATTTTTGAAGGTTTTACTCCTCTAATCGGTAAACCTGAAATTGATGGCAAATGTCCATGTCTGTGCAGACCACTTGCACATGTTAATGAGGAAAAATTGACTGAAGCTATTAGAAAAAATGATTATAACATTTGTAATACAATCACTCTAGATACTAGATTATACACAAAAGATTATTGTTATTTAATTATGGCAATGATACTTGAAGATGAATCAATTTGTGAAAAAATTGAAAAACAATCTTTTGCAAATTCAAAAGATGCTTGTTACTCTATGCTTGCATTTGCAAAAAAAGATATTAGTTTATGCTCAAGGATGGTTGAGGAAAATGATCCTGATACTTCAAAACCGATGTGCGAGAAGATGGTACAAGAAGGGGTTCCTGCCTATCTTTCAGTTCCAAAATAAAAATTTGGTTTCGCCTTTTTAAAATTTAAGGTCTTCTCAATTGCAACTAACACATATGCAATTGTTATTATGCAAGAATGAAACTCAATGACAAAAAATATAGAAAGTCAGCAAAATCACAAAGGTTTAGTTCCTAAATCTTCAGCAAATCTCAGTAAATACCCATCTGGATCTTTAATTAGAAATTCTTTATTGCCAATTAATTTATTATCTTGCCTATACCAATTTTCCTTAGGTTCAATAAAAATAGGGTATTTATTTTCTTTCAATGAATTTAAGATTGGTTCAATATTTTCAACTTCTATTTGAAAATTTATTCCCATCCCAAAAGGATATTCTAATCTGCCTGTGTTCCAGGCTTCATTAACTTGCTCAATCATAATCTGGCTTCCCTGAAAAGAAAGAAATGCAAATTTTGATTCCTCTCGTTGATATTCTATTTTAAACCCGAGTATTTTTGTGTAAAATTCTAAGCTCTTTTCAAAATTTGAAACACTTAATTCAGGGATTAATTTATTAAACTTCATGTTGAAATATAAACAATATTCAATTCTATATAAACTTTGCTGAGTTCTTCCAAATTAAGACTTTTTTCGATCTTGCATAACATTAGGATTGTTTAGGGGAGGGGCAAAGTAAATCAATTCTGAGGAGTAGTTTATATCTATTTGTAAAAGAAAAATTCAACCCCTTTTTAGCTTCTTCAAATCATGAAGATATTTTATTATCAAGGGGAATGTTACTGGAATGGTTATGATAAATAAGCTTAATACAACACAAATAATTAACTTTGAATAAATTTTATGCTCAGGCTTATGAAAATAGTTTTTGATATTACTATCAAATTCTTTTTGCTTTCTTTCAATTTCAAAACCTTTAGTTCTTATTTTTTCAGATGCTCCAGCTAGTTTAAAATTGATATCGGTAAGTTCTTTATTTATAGAACTTAATTTTAAGAATAGAATTATAATTAGAGGTATGAAAAGAAAATATAGTAAAACTGTCCATATAAATACCCAGATGAACAAAGATAATAAAATTAAAGGAATTAATATAATTCCCATCACAGTTTTAGATACTATCAATGATTTTTTCCTTTCTATTAAAATATTGACCTGTTTTTCGTTAATTTCTGACTTCATTTTTTCTTAATATAACTAAATATAGTACTAATCTGAATTGCTAGTATTTAATTTTATTCTTTTTTGCCTCTATTTTTTCTTTACCCCAATTCATAAATTTACTTAAAGTGAAAATTCGATTGTGTATAACTAATATTTATTTCTTAACAAGCTCTGCAGACTTAATTACATAGTGGCCTGTGCATTCATTCTCCATTCTTATCTCAAAATCCTTTATCTTAATCTTTTTCTTGAACACAGGGCCGTCCAGAACAAATGTTTCATATTCACCGCCCTCTGCAGCAATATGAATCTTATTTTTTTTATTAATTCTTTTCAAATCCTCAATGCAATTATTATCAATTTTTCTTCCAAGCCAGCTCTTATTTAAGCCGTCTGCCGCAATTCCTGTTATTATAACATTGAATTTTGCCTTAATTAAATCCATAAGATATTGTTCTTCATCCATGCCCCATAAAGGAGTGATTGAAATTAAATCAAGCTCATCACAAAGTTTTTTTATCCTGCTTGACTGGTATTTTGAAGCCAGTGCTCCAGAAACAAGCCCCTGGATATTATACTTTTCCTTTGCTATTTCCATTGCTTTTTTTAGGTCTTCCAGCTCTTTTTCCTTAACACCTGAAGAACCCATATAAACCACTGGAGTCTCTAATGCCTCTGCCTGCAGTTTAGCCAATTCAATATTTGGAATATGAAACATATAAGAATCAGTTCTTTTTGATTTTATTGTGATTAAACAAACAACTTTATAGCCTGCTTGCACTGCTTTATATAGCGCAAAAACACTGTCTTTTCCGCCAGAAAATAAAGATGCAAACTTCATTTGATTGATTATTTGTTTTCTTCCCCTTTTATTTTCTCTATGCTTAACCTATCTTTATCAGCCCGGATAACTAACTCATCTTTTTCATCAAACTTGGTTATTTTTGTAATTAGTTCTGGCAGGAGAATTCTATTGCCCCTGAAGTCTACATTTGTTATTATTTCCTTTATTTCATCTGTTGTGGCTTTTATTCCAAGGTCCTCAAATATCTTGGAAGTATCTTTAACCTTGCCCTTGTCCTTAAATTCCTTTGCTTTTTTATATAAAAATTTAGCAATAATATCTGCAACATCTATTCCTGTGTATTTTGTTACACCCTGCAACCCTGGCGAGAGATTTGCTTCTATAACCAATGGGCCAAGATTTGTTTCAAGTATATCCACAGCGCATATGTCTGCCTTAAGTGCTTTTGCTGTTTTTATAGCGATTCTTTTTGTTTTTTCATCTAAGACACATTTTACACCAACACCCCCCATATGAATGTTAGCCCTTTTTTCTCCTTTGGTTGCCTTTCTCTGGTAGCTGGCAACAACCTTATCACCAACAACTATTGCCCTTGTATCTGTGCTATTTGTTTCTATATACTCTTGTATGACAACCTTCACTTTCAATGGTCCTATTGCATCAAGCATAGAGCTTGCAGCTGGAAATGAATCAGCAAACATAACACCTTTTCCACCTGTTCCGCTGGGGAGTTTTATTATAATTGGATAGTTGACTTTTCGTAGTATGCCTCTTACAGCATCAATGGTTGGAGCAAGGTAAGTATCTGGCATAGGAATATTATATTTTTGCAACACTAGCTGTGTAAGAAATTTATCATGGACTATGTCAAATGATTCAGGGGCTATTGGCATATATGTTTTATTAAACAAAGCAGATGTTATTGCTGTTAGGGTTAGGGCGTATCTAAAAGAGCCCTTTACATAAACACAATCATATTTCTCCAATAGCTTTCCATTGTGCAGGATATCTATTTTGTTTTTTAATGAACGCACTTCAATTTCCTTGACATTTATGCTGTCAACCTTGTCAAAATATTTTTGCATAGCCTTTACTGTCCATTTTGAACTTTCACTTTCCAGGCTTATTATTGCTGCTTTCATCTTATATATTAATACTTAAATTCTTTATGTAATTTTTTTAATGGGTCTATTAAAAATTTTTCCTTGCGAAGGATGTTTCTTCCTATTAATATTTTGTATTTCATACGGGATCTGTCTGCAAGAGTAAAATTTGATGTGATTTTTTTGCCAGCCAGTATTATTTCAACTTTTATAACTGGCCTTAAGCCAATCCCATTAGCAGATTTTATTACCTTTGTTTTGAGTATTTTCGAGTGTGATAGTTCAACAGCAAGCTGCATGTCCAATGAGCTTGTCTTTGCGCCAGTATCAATCCTTGCAATAAATCCTCTTTTTTTATTTCCTAACTTAAGAAATACAGGCTCTCTGCATCCAATGATTGTCCTTTCTTTAATCATTTCTACAAGGGTTATTTAATGTTATATATACTTTTTGGTGGTTTTTAATTAAGTTGTAAAACATCCTATATCATAAGTTAATGTTTTGTTTCTTACAATAATCTTAATATGATTCAAAAGCTTTTTATAAACTAAAAATCTCTTTCTGCCTCATGAATATAAATGAATTGAATAAAAATGAGTTGGAAGACTGGAAAAAAGCATGTAAGATAGCTGCACGGGCTTTATATTATGGAAAGAGCCTTATTAAAAAAGGAAACAATCTTCTTGATATTGCCAGGAAAACTGATGAAAAAATTATCAGCTTGGGAGGAGAAATAGCTTTTCCTTCACAGATATCAATGAATCAGATAGCAGCACATTTCTGCCCTGTAAAAAATAATAATCCTGTTCTTGATAACCAGATTGCAAAGCTTGATGTTGGTGTACATGTTAATGGTTTTATTGGAGATAATGCATGCACTGTTGATCTTTCTGGAGAAAACAGTAAATTAGTAAAAGCGTCAAGAGATGCATTGAATAATGCTATAAAGGTTATAAAGCCAGGAATAACTCTTGCAGAGATAGGAAGGACAATACAGGAAACAATAATGGATTTTGGTTTTTCTCCTGTAAGAAATTTGAGTGGCCATGGCCTTGGCAAATTTGATGTTCATACAAAGCCAACAATCCCTAACTATGACAATGGCGATGAAACAGAAATTAAAAAAGGAGATATTTTTGCAATAGAGCCATTTGCAACAAATGGCTATGGTGTTGTTATTGAAACATCTAATCCAACTGTTTTTTCCCTTGTTCAAAAAAAGCCAGTAAGGGATATGACAACAAGACAGGTTCTTAAAGAGATAGAAAATTATAAAGGGCTTCCTTTTGCAAAGTGGTGGCTCGAGGAAAAATTTCCTTTATTCAGGGTGAATCTTGCATTAAAGCAGTTAGAAAACTTAGGAATAATCAAAGGATACCCCCCTTTGGCAGACAGGGAGAATGGCCTCGTAAGCCAGGCCGAACATACAATCCTCGTTGATGAGAAAGCTATTGTATTAACTAAATCCTGATAAGCTTTTTTTAATATTTAAAGGAGGCTTTCTTAACTCCTTTAGCCACAAAAGCCCAATCCTTATTAGTTCCTTATTAAATGCTTCAGATATCTTATATGTTTTCCTGTAAAGGTCATAATAAATAATGCCCATGCTTTTCATTGGAGTTAGAATTCTATCATAGAACTGTCTTTTATTATAAGAAAGCTTTACTTTCTTGCCCCTGTACAGAGGCTCGTCAATCTCTGTAATTAGATTGCCCTCATGAAGTTTTGTGGCAAACAAAGACATCTCTGACTTGCCTATTTCACCACCATTTTCTTTCATGTGCTGTATCAATAGTTTGGCAACTATCTTCTGCTGCTTTGTTGCAAAGATTACATCAAATATATCCTCAGGTAGATTAAATCTGTCAAATAAGATTACTATTTTAACACCCCAGTAGCTTAATAATTTATACTAATATATAAATGTTGCTTTTTGTATAGTCGAGTTTACAAAGCTAAAGTGAACTACCCTTAGCTTACGCAAGGGGCTTCTTGCTTCAATGACAGAATTTGTCCCTGATGGGATATGGATTCCATCTCCACAAGCGTTGATTCAGGCAGTTCCTGCCTTATCTTTTGCAAGCATAATCTCTTGATTTCCAATGCTGAGTTGTAGTCTCTTGGCACTTCAAAGCCACAATTGGAGCATTTATGCTCTCTTTCTTGTAGTTCCTTTGGAACTAATTTACCACACTGGCTGCATCTCTGTGTTGTTCCTTTGTAATCAACGGGCATATATAACTTACCAGCCCATTCTGCCTTGTAAGAAATATATTGCCTGAGTTTTCCCCAGCAAGAGTCTAATATTGATTTTGATAATTTGTGATTATGAATCATATTTGGTATTGGCATATCTTCCATAGCAATTGCATCATAATTATCAACATAATATCTTGACAATTTATGCAGGAAATCCTCTCTTGAGTTGACTAATTTCTCATATTGTCTTGCCAACCTTATTCTCCATCTGTTTCTGTTACTGCTTCTTTTCTTTTTCTTGCTCATTCTTCTCTGCAAATGAGCCAGCTTTATTGCTTTCTTTTTCAGGTGCCTTGGATTTACTATCTTATTACCATCACTATCATAAACAGTATTTGTAAGCCCTAAATCAATACCTATAATCTTATTTATTGGCTGTTGTTTTATTTCCTGTTTTCTTTCTTCTGTAACAGAAGCAAACCATTTTCCTGACTGCATATGCTTTACTGTAACCTGTTTTATAGTTCCTTTTATGTTTCTATGGCATCTTATTGGTATGTTGCCTATTTTGGATAAATGAAGTGTTTGTAGCCTTTTTCCTGTATTGATTAGCTCAAAGCCTGACTGGTTGTAAGTAAAGGTCTTGAACCATCTCTTGCCCTTAAATCTTAATCTGCCTACTTTATGTCCTTTTTTCTTTCGTTTTGATAATGATATAAGATTTGAGAACAATCTGTAGTTTTCATACTGCAATGTTTTTGAGTAAACTTTTTTTAGCCTTGAATCACATATTTTCAAATTAGGTATCACAGACTGTAATTCATATTTGCTTATGTTATCCCAACTACTAAACTCTGCAAGAAGGTCATTATAAGTCTGTCTGCATAGGTTTAGTGTCTCAAATAGATTTTCTTCCTGTTGTTTGTTTGGGTATAATCTAAATTTATGGGTTATTTGCATTTTCTCAATAATCTTCTAATAACATCTGAATAAGCATCACCAACTTCTTTTAGTTTTATCAGAGAGTTCACAACATCCCTATCCAGTTGAACTTTTACTTTATCCATATTATCTGTATCATCATAGCAGTTATATAAATCTCACGCCT
>JAHJQG010000028.1 GCA_018819345.1 Nanobdellota archaeon | reverse complement strand
ATAAAACATTTGCAGAAATGACTGCTGAAGAAAAGAATGCTATTTCTATGCACAAAATTGCCTTAGAAAAGTTAAGAGATTACTTAAAAGGCGGTTCCCGTTAAGCTCGGCGATTGAAACTAACATCTGCAATTGCTGTTAGCAGACCGAGACCGAAGGTCGAGGAGCGGAGAAGTTAGAACTTGCCACGAACCATCTTCATTTGTACAGAAAAATATATAAAGTCGCGTCTATTTTTTTATTTCATATGACAACTCTAATAATTACACAATCTGGTCCAAATACAACAATTGATAAATTAGTTAGTCCTGAATCTGAAGATATTCCTGATGATAAGCATATTTGGATTCATTTAAGTGGACAAATTGATTGGGCAAATGAAGGTTGTGGTTTTATTTATAGAAATTTTAGAGGAGCTAAAAAAACACTTGGAGAAGCTCTTGATCATTTATATGGTGTGTTGAATTTTTTTGGTGGTGAATGGAAGTTAGAAAAAAGTGAACCAAACTATATTTCTTACACAAGGGGAAACGGACGAGAATCTATTGTTCGATATGATTTAGAATGGCAAAGTGTTTTTGATATGAATCATTAAGTGGCAAGTTCTAATTGTATTTAACATTGGAATTCCTGTTAAACTCTCCGAGCGAAGCGAGAGTGCAACGTGGTCGACTGAGCGAAGCGAAGGAGAAGTTGGTGGTGAGCGATACATTTAAAATAAACTTGTGAGTACTAGTTCATATGAAGATTGAACCCTTTATTTTGGAGCAGTGTTATGCTCATGGCATAGACACATATCCTAAGGAAGCATGTGGTTTAATTAGTGGCCCAATTGACCAGGAAGAGCTATTATTAAAAGTACATAGGATGTCTAATGTGATGGATGAATATCATGCACTTGATCCTAAACAATATCCAAGAACAAACCGCAATGGTTATATCATTAATCCAGAAGAACATCTAAAGCTTGAGGATCGACTGATGCAGCAAGGCCAAAAGGTTAAAGTTATTTATCATACTCACGTAGATATTGATGCTTTTTTTTCAGAAATTGACAAAGCATATGCACTTTGGGATGGGGAACCATCTTATCCAGATGTTCACTATTTAGTCTGTGGCATCAATAATAGACAACCAGCTGATGCCATTTTGGCTGTGTTCAATCCTGTAACAAAGGACTTTGATGTTGTACGGGTTAAATAAGCACCTGAAAGATTTCTTATCGCCCACCACCAATTGAGTATAACACCGCAAGTTGCTGTTAGGCGTCCCGACTGGAGATTTTTAATGACTGAAGGGAATATAAAAATCGGAAGGAGAGCGCAGCGGGGTGCGGAATGAAACGGAGCAAGTTGAAAACCAGCCTGTTATTCATTCTCGGATCCAGCAGAACCTTTCTTTAATCTCTTTTCATATTTTTCAAGAACTTGTCGCAAAGCGTCTTCTAAATCAATATCAAATGTATTTGCAATCGTTATCAAAGAATATAAAACATCACCCAATTCAGATTTTAATTCTTTTCTATATTCAATTGGCTTTCTTCCATAATTGCTCATTTTGAGAATTTCCTTTGCGACTTCACCGAGTTCTGACATAGTGTCTAAAACTCTATGTTCTACAGATGACTCCATATTATTCTCTTTACAAAATTTTTTGATTTTCTCTTGTATCTCTTTCATAAAATAAACTATTTATTAAGAATATAAAAATATATCGTTGTAGGGCTGGTTTTCAATTTCATTTAACATATGCATGCTGTTATACGAGGGTCAAAATCTTTGATTTTGAAGCGCAGCGTCCCCAAGGATTTCTGAAAGAAATCCGCAGCGTATGACGCAGGGCTGGCCGAAATAATTATATAGTATATGTTCTATTAGATTATTATGATAAAAGTAATTGTATTTGATCTTGGAGGAGTTCTTTTTGCTGAAGGGAAATCAGTATTAATAAAAAAATTATCAAAAGAAAAGGATTATGATAAAGATGTTGTTCTAAGAATATTAAAATCACCAAAAAGCATAGATTTAAGAAAAGGATTAATTACGGATGAAGAGTTTTGGACGTGGGCACAGAAGCAGTTACCTAGTGGTTATAATGCTCAATTAATTAAAAAAGAATGGTATGATAGCTATCTACTTGATCGAGATATATTGGAATTGGTAAAAAGTTTAAAGAACAAATACCAATTAATTATTTTTTCTGGAAATATAAAAAGCCGAATTAAATACCTTGATGAAAAATATGATTTTAGAAAATATTTTGATAAAGAAGTCTATTCTTTTGACCATCATTTGAATAAGCCACAAAAAGAGTTTGTAGAAGTAATGATTAAGGAGGCTGGAGTGAAACCAGAGGAAATTGCATATATTGATAATTATTATAAAGATGCTGCTCCTGCTAAAGAGTTGCGGATAAATATAATTATTTATTCTAGAGGGCAAATTGATAAGTTGCAAAAAGAACTCCGAAAAATAGGGGTTGATTTAGAAGGCCAGCCCGAGTAATATGTTGTATAACGTCGGAATTCCTGTTAGTTTCTCCGCCAGTTACGAAGTTCTGGCGGATTGCGTTCCGCAAAGTTCAAAAAAGACTTTCGGATCAAGCTCTTTAGAGCTTTCAAGTTAAAGAAGTAAGAGCCCCCAATTTCTAAAAAAACCGAAAACTTTAAATACATATGTATACTACATATGTTTGATAAGTATGTTTGGAGAGAGGTACAAAGGACTTAGAATTGCTGTAACAAATTCAGCAATGATAGAATTAATGAAAGAAGAGAAGACTTTGCATGATGTCATAAAAATATTAAAAGAAGGATATGATGCTCCAAGAAAAAGAAAAGAAGGGACAATCGAAAAATGGTTAGATAAAGGAAATAAAACATTCAATATTGTTATAGCAAAAGATTATGATGAAATTATGAAAGAAGACTGTTGGGTCTTAATACATTTTGGAAAATTTACAAGGAGGAAATAAAAATGAAATGTCACAAATGTGGTAAACCTATGAAACATGTTAAAGGAATCGAATTTAATGAGTATAAAATAGATGGTTGGAAGTGCTCTTGTGGTGAGGTTTATTATAATCCAGAGCAAGCACAGAAGATTTTACTATTGAACAAACTTAAGAAAAAAGTAATAAGAGCTAGATTAGGTAAAATTAGAAGCAATTTGATTCTTAGATTGCCTAAAGATATAGAAACTGCTTTGGATTTAGAGAAAGGAGAAGAAGTTCTTTTAAAAGTAGAGGGTCATGGATTAAAAGTTATGCCTGCTTAAATCTGAAGATTAAAATGGGAAGTTGGAGTCACATAATCTTAGAAGGTTTTTGTCTTTTTAGTCATTGCAGTAAAAGGAAACATGTTTTCTATGAGCTAAAAGATATTAATAAATGGAAGCGCAGTAAGAAAAAAATTATGACTAATAAACATTACATTCCGCCAAAAGAAAGACCAAGTTGGTGCATTAAGCAAAATAAGAAAAGAATTCCTCAGTTTAGATGCTTATGCTATGGTAACGATAAAAGGTGTCCTTTTTTTGCTATGGCAAATGCAGATAAATCAGATTATAAATACTTATATCTGAAGTATGATAATTAGAAATTGCGGGCTCTGTCAATATATAGAAAATCTTTTTTGAATTGAATATAACATCTGCAATTGCTGTTATGCTCTTTGACCATAAGAAGTGTGGTCAAACTTCGTCCGAAGAGTTCAGAAAAAAACTTTTTCATCTAGCTCGGAGAGCTTTAAAAAATATAAATACAGGGGTTTTGTGATTCTTGATTAAGATTGAAAACCATATCATTAATAAAAAAACAGAAGCATTTAAAAAGGGTGCCTTATTTCCTATTGTAATAATCAAGATATTTTCAGTATTGTCTTATAATACGAATCTATGCGATTCAAGATTGACTATTTCTGATTAATCTTAATAAAAAAAACAAAGGAGTTAAAAAATGAGAAGAAATGATGGAAAGTCCAGGCGTGATTCTGGTTCGACAAATTTCAGTAGATTTGGTAGTTCTGACCGGGGAAGGTTTGATTCATCTCCTAGGGAGATGCATAAAGCTACATGTGCAGATTGTGGAAAAGAATGCGAAGTTCCTTTCATACCAAAAGAGGGAAGGCCAGTTTACTGCAAAGAGTGTTATGCTAAACATCGACCTCAAAGGTTTTAGAATAAATGATGATCTGTAAAAAATGCAAAGGAACTAGTATAAAATCCCGTAGAAATTACTCACATGGCAAAAAATCAAAACCAACGACTACATTAACTTGTAAAAACTGCGGTTCTACAGATATAGAAGTGAAATCTAATAATTGGAGGAGCAGACGTCAAAAACGCTAATAAGATGGTAGATTATAAGATAATAAAATATTGCAGGTTATGTAAAAAAAGATTTGTGGTTAATAAAGGTGAATCAAAAAAGAAGTACTGTGATGATTGTCAACTAAAAATAGACAAAGATCAGAATAACTGAACGGAGGTGAGAAAATGAAAGGAACTGTGAAATTTTTCAACAATAGGAAAGGATTTGGCTTTATAGCTGGAGAAGATGGCAAAGAATATTTTGTACATCAAACTGGGCTAAAAGAAGGCACTTCTTTGAATGAAAACGATCCTGTTGAATTTAAAGTGGAGCAAGGGGACAGAGGTCCAAAAGCGGTCAATGTTAGTAAAGAGTAAATCTTTATTTGTAAATTGAATCACGAAACCCTTATTTTTCTATTAAAAATTTTTTCTGAATTGAACATAACATCGGTTCCTGTTAGTTTCTCCGACCATACAATGCTGGGTTGGATTGCGTCCGCAAAGTTGAGTTTTGGCGCCGATAATTTTTTATAGTAGGTTATATTGTAAAGAAATATGATAATAAGAAATGCACAATTAAAAGACACAGAAACAATTTTAGATTTACTTAAAAAAACTCCTGAATTGCAAGGCTATGGAGAAATGGATGCAGTCTACTCTGAAGATTATGTAGTTGACTGTATTAAAGATAAAAAGATAAATCTTGTTTTAGTTGCAGAAGAAGATACTAAAATTGTTGGTCTTTTAATGGCTGAAATATGGGAAAAAAAGAAATACTCCTTTTTTGTGGTTTTTGTAGTTTTGCCTGATTATAGATCCAAAGGTATTGGAACAAAATTGTATAAATCATATGAAGAATACTGTAAGAAAAAAGGTTTAAAGACAATTATCGGACTTGTTCAGACAAGCAATAATAAGATGCAACAATTTTGTGAAAAGAGAGGGTACAAAAAAGGACATGAACTCTATTTCTACGAGAAAGATATCTAAGGCGCCAAAACTCAATTGAAACCAACAGAGGAATTCCTGTTAGTTGCGTCTGACCAAAGGGAAGACCTGATTTTTAGTGCAACGATGCCGAAGGCAAAAAATCAGAGTAAGCGGGCGGGCTTTTTCCGATAGGTTTTTTAAGTTGTACATCTAAAATATTTTTATGAAGATAAGATTTGGTTGTGCGGACGATCTGCAGTTCATAATTGCTGCAGATGAAGAAACTAGAATTCTTGAGAAGAGAGTAGACCTAAAGTTAAGTTCTTCTGATATTGATAGCATCAAAGAAGAAATCCGAAAAAAGGAGTTGTTGGTACTTGAAGAAGAAGGTTATATAATCGGTTTTATTTCCTTCAAGAGTGATTTTGAGGTAATGGGTCTTCTAGATAAAGTTTTTTGGATTGATTTGGTTTTCGTAAAGAAAGAGTATAGGCAAAAAGGTATAGGACGTAGATTATATAGAGAAGCTTTCAAGATCGCTAGAGAGAAGGGGTACAAAAAAGTGTACGCTGAGATATATGAACTTAATAAGGGTTCTAAAGCTGCGCATGAAAAAATGGGTTTTAAGCCTGCATTAACAATTTTCGAAAAAAAAATCTAAAGCCCGCCCGCTTATTGAAACTAACATTGGAATTCCTGTTAAGTTCTTTTGCCCTACGCAGTGGGGCAAAATTTCGTCCGAAAAGTTTGAGTTGCGGCGTCTTAAAGGACGAAGTCCGTTTAATCAAAAATATCAATGGCTTTGGACTTATGTAAAGTAAACTTTAAAAGTATACACTTTCTAATTCTGTTTAATAACTAAAAAGAGTGTGTAGTGGGGAACACACTCCAAAAAGGAGGTGAACCCCATGAGGCTAACTATCGATGAACGCCGCCTCGTAGGAAAGGCTATAGATAGAGGAATTAATAAATCTTTGGTTGCTAAGGTTCTTGGATCTACAAGAAAAACAGTATATAAATGGGACAAAAGAAGAAAGCATTTACTCGACAGAAAAAGAAAGAAGAAAAAATCTAAGATAACATTAGATGTAGAATTATTCATTCTCGCTTTAAGAAACACCTTTGAATGGGGAACAGAAAGAATACAGAAGGGACTATATTCTCTACCTAAATTTATGCTAGATTCCTTATCTAACTTAGGGATAAAGCTTGTTCAAGGAGTAAAACTATCCAGAACAGCAATTAATAATGTGCTGAAGAAACATGGGATTAACGGTTATAAGAACAAAGTTAAGTCGTGGAAATTCTTCAGAGCTAAGAAACCTAATGAACTATGGCAACTGGATATTAAGGGACCATTTAGGGTACAGGGAAAGAAGTATTATTTTGTTATTTGTATAGATGATTACAGCAGATATTTATTATTAGCAGAGCAGTTAGATCATTGTCCAAACATAAAGGAAATATATGCGTTAGTTAAACCTTCAATCAGGAAGCACAAGCCAAAAAAGATTCTAACCGATAATAATCCCTTTAAGGATGAATGGGATAAGTTATGTAAGGAGATGAGTGTAAAACCTATACATGCTCATCCTTACTATCCACAGGATAAGGGCAAGGTAGAGAGAGCAATAAGGAATATTGCAGAGGAGTTTGTATACTTGATTAAGAAGTTTCCTGAATGGCTTAATGGGAAAATAAAAGAGTATAAGAGCTGGTTTAACAGAAAAAGATTTCATAAAGGTATTAATGCATTTCCTCATGAACTGTATACTTAATAGCTTTACTTTACAAAATAGAAAGATTTATAAATATTAAATTTTTGATTTAAAAGATAAACTATGGGGGTGGTTTATATGGGGGAAGATGTACATTTAAAGGTTACAATACCTTTAGGTAACAGAGCTTCAATAACTGGAGAAACAAGTGTACCTTTAGAGGATGTTGTTAGAAATATAACACATGGGTACTTTGATCATCCAAAAGTGTGTGGTGATTATGATGAAAGAACAGAATATGCTTTAAGAGAAATAGCTAAAGCGTCTATTAGTGTGTTTAAGGATAGAGCTTTCGGTGAAGAAGAACATAAAGAGCAAATTAAAGTATACCAAAAATTTGTTGATTATTTAGAAAAAAAAAGAAAAAAGTAGATTAAAATTTTATTTTTTTACTATGTCAAAGATTAAATAAAATCTTTAAAGAAACATTTAAATAAATCAGACTTGTTCTTATTATGAATATGAAGAAAAAAGCAATTAATATTGAAAAACTTGTTCCTGACACTT
>JAHJQG010000027.1 GCA_018819345.1 Nanobdellota archaeon | reverse complement strand
TTTTATTACAATCTTTAAACTTATCCTTAATCTCTTCTTTTACTTTTGATAAAAATTTCTCCTGGTTTTTTGAGTGATATACAATCGCCATGTTTATTCCTCCTTTTAACTGGACAGACCGGGATTTGAACCCGGGGCCTCACCCTAGCCAAGGGCGCATTCTACCGGACTGAACTACCTGCCCATAGCTTAAGAGAAATAAGGTTAGTATAAAAAGATTATGAAAAAATAAGAAAAAGTATTATTTAACAGCCAGTTTTATATCCCCTTCATGTACTGTTTTTCTTCCAGAGTGCTGTGCAATCTTTGCTGCCTTTGTTGAAATCTCCTCTGCAATGTCTATTATAACATCAGTAAATGCATCAACAGCCTCTGCAGAAACCCTTTTTGCGCCTGCATCCAGCAGTATTCTCGCAATAGGGGCCTTTGGTATTATGCTTATGTTTCTTGCCATTATGATTACCTCTCTGATTTTATTGGAAAGCGTAAAACCAATCTCATTTAAATAGGTTTCGTTTTAGATAATTTCAGTCGATTTAAGAGCTGAATAATAGTTTTATAAGCTTTAGTTAAATTAAAACCCCTTGGAATTACAAGAAGAAAGTTTAAAAGGCTTTATTTAAGTACTTTACCAGTTTTCATATACCACATATAAAGGTCAAGCTCTGCGCATGACATGCTGAGCTTTTGGGTGCTCATAAAGTTTGCATTTAATATATTTATTTTGGAGGAATATAGTTTAGAGAACTTCTTATTTCTTCTGTTAATTTGTGGGTTATAGTTATAACTGTTATTTTTTGATTTTCTGTGTTGTGAATCATTAAACCGTCATTACCTATTTGAATGTTATATCCTTCAATATGTTCATTTAATATGTTTAACATATAAGAAAATTTTTTTATTTCTCCATTAGTTAATTTTTCTTCAGGAGTTCTATTAAAACAACTAAAATCTGATTTTTCCAATGTTTCAATGTATTTTTTAAGAGTCCTTTCTACATCTCTATTTGCTCCCTCTATCTGATTAACTAGTATAGGCATATATTCTATGCCTGAGATTTTTTGTCCTACTGAACTATAAAGCGCATTAAAACATTCCAGAGAATATTTTAAATCATGAATATCTCTATCTATTATTTGAGTTAAACTATGTCTCTCTTTATTTTTTTCTAAACCAAATAAACCTTTTAAAAGAAATGTGTGAAGGTCAACGTGAGGCCCTTCACCTGCATCAATTCCTTTATATTTTTCATTTGATGCATCTTCTTTTAATCTTTCAAACGAATCATTAATTTCCATTTCCCCTATAAGCTCAAATAAAGTCATTGCTATCCTTCTTTTTTCTTTAAGAACTATTTTTTTATTATCAGAGAATTTAGTATAACAATTGACTACTGCTTTTTCTAAGTTTTTTCTAAGAGAAGTATTATTCCTATCCCTACTTTCTTTATCAAGGTGAATAAGAAAACTTACTTCTGTTTGAAGCTTGCCTAAACCAGCATAAGGTGATGTATAACCATTAAATAAGAATTGATATACCCACTCACAAACTTTTTTTTCATCCCATTTTGTTATTTCTTCAAAAAATTCATTTGGAGTAGTTTTGTATTTAGTCATAGATAAAATTAATTATACTAAGTTTATAAATTTTTCTATTTTGTAACTACTAAATAAAGAATAAAGAGAATTTGCTAAGTTTATTAAAAGAAAAAAATCAGTTTACCCACAGGCCATGCACATTGCATAATATTCTTGCCTTTAATCCCTCTGCATCAGCAAGGCAGAACTCTGCTTCTGGCCTGTCTCCAGGCCTAAGCCTTTTTCCAATTACTATATCCTTGTCTTTAATCAGCTGTATTAATTCAATGTAATGGTTTTCCTCCATTGGATGAGGAACTGAGCCAATTTTTACTTTTATTCCATTATCAACCCTTTCAATAACCGGAACATGTTTTTCATTTCCTTCCTGCTCTTTAGTTTGTTCCTTAAGAAGCTTCATTGGCTGTCCGCAGCATACTAGTTTGCCCTGGCCAGATTCAACAACTGAAACAAGGTTGCCGCATATTTCACACTTATACATCTCACCTAGCTTTGTCATTTTTCACCCGATTTATTAATCAGATTTTAGGTTTTCCAGTTCTTTTTCTATTGCCTCCTTGTCAAACCCAACAATCATCTTGCCGTTAATCTCTATCTGCGGAACACCCATCTGGCCTGATTTTTCTATCATCTCTTGTACCTTGGCCTGATCCTTTGAAATATCAATCTCCTCAAACTCAATATTCTTTTCTTTTAAAAAATCCTTTAAAGTATGGCACCAAGGACAGTTTGGCGCTGAATATACTGTTATTTTTGACATTTTGTTTACCTCTTTTAATTGCAGCACTCGCAATTTTCCTCAAAGCACATGCACTCTGGCTCATAGTATTCTCTTGGATGCTTGCATGAGGGGCATTTTTCTGGCGGTTCTTTTCCTTCATAGATGTAACCGCATTTTGAGCATTTCCATTTTATTGGCTTGTCTCTTTTGTAGACTGTTCCCTTTTCAACCATTTCCAAGAGCTTTTTATATCTCTTCTCATGATTTTCCTCTACTTCTGCAATCTCTGTGAATAGTTCTGCAGCTTCTTTGTTTCCCTCTTCTTCTGCCTCTTTCTTCATTTTTGGATACATCTCAGTATGCTCATGATGTTCTCCCTCAATTGCTGCCTTAAGGTTTGCTTTTGTGTCTCCAATGCCTTTCAACAATTTGAATTCATCCTTTGCATGCTGTATTTCATTCAAGGCAGTTTCCTCAAATATCTTTGCAATATAGTGATATCCCTGGTTTCTTGCAACCTTTGCAAAATAAGTGTATTTGTTTCTTGCCTGGCTTTCACCAGAAAAAGCTGCTTTTAGGTTTTCTTGTGTTTTAGTCATTTTATCCCCCCTTTATTATTATTAATAGTAAAATAATAGTTGTATTTAAAGGTTTTTAAAAATACAATTTTTAAAGAATTATTCTATCTGCATGTTTAGGGTTGTATAAATCAAAAACCAGGACAGCTAATTTAGTTCCAGAATCATGATTGCCAGAGGTTAAACATAGGGTTTTTCCAATATTATCCTTAAAATCTCCAGATACATCAACAGTTTCGTGAATATGCCCATGAAGGGTTAAATATGGCTGATAGTCCTCAATAAATAACCTTACAGCAATACTTCCAACATGATTTTTAGTTAAAACTTGGTCTAAATTTGTTTGGTTTGGTGGAGTATGAATAACATAAACTGTTTTATTGGGATTTTTTTGAAACATCTTATCTGATAAATCTTTTTGAATTGAATCCTGCTTTTCCATATCTGGGCTGAATTTAAATTCCTTCCATCCAAACTTTGTGCTTTTAATCCCACTTAATCTGTAATTTGTTCTTTTCCTGTTTTCATACTCTTCATTAAGATTTGGAGGAACATTGCTTAAATCAAACTTCTCCCAATCTTTTATTCCAAAAGGAGTTATTGGAACATAAGAATAACCCATAATATCAAATTCTTTTGTAAGATTTATTCTTTCCCCATGAATCAATTGATACAAGCCAGGACTATGCTTCTCTAACACATCTAAGTTTGCTTTGCAATCATCATTGCTCATCATTAAAAATAATTTTGAGTTAGGCAATTCTTTTTTTAGGGGACTTAATAATTTAGGTAATCTATGCTCTAGAAATTGTTTTTGTAATTTTATATAGTTATTTGATAACAATGGTTTTGGAGCTATATCTCCTCCAATAATGACTGTATCAGCAACGATTTTTATAGCATAATCTACAAGTTTTTTATATTGAGTCTCATTTCCATGAATATCTGCAGTATATAATACCTTGTGTTGCATGATTATTTAAAAGAAGTTGTTGTTTATAAATATTGGGTTAACCAGTGCAAAAAAAATACACAAAAGCTTTATATATATAATTAAAACTATACTTGGTTATGAAGATAAAAGAAACAATATTCAAGTATGCACTGCAGAATGCAGTTAAGTTCAATGGAAAGGCCAATCCTGGAGCTATTATAGGCAAGCTGTTAAAGGAAGATTATGGCCTCAAAAGCAGGATAAAGGAGCTTAGCAAGGAAATTCAGAAGACTGTAAAAGAGGTTAATAAGCTTTCATTAGAGAAACAAAAAGCAAAATTAAAAGATATTGCTCCTGAAATGCTTGAGAAAAAGAAAGCAGAGAAAAAAGAGCTGCCTGAACTAAAAAATGCTGTTATGGGAAAGGTTGTTACAAGAATACCTCCAGAGCCATCCAAGTATAATCATATAGGCCATGCATTAAGCTTTCTTCTTAATTATCTTTATGCTAAAAAATACAAGGGAAAATCTGTTTTAAGGTTTGAGGATACTAATCCTGCTGCCTCAAAGCAGGAATATGTTGATGCAATGAAAAAAGATGTTCTTGAATACCTAAATATAAAGCCAGACAAGACTGTTTATGTTTCTGATGACATGCCTAAGTTCTATAAGCTTGCTGAGGATTTAATAAAAAGAGGAGAAGCTTATGTATGCTTTTGCAGCAGGGAAAAGATGCAGGATTTAAGGCATAAGGGCATTCCTTGTGAATGCAGGAATAATGCTGCTGAAAAAAATCTTGAAGAATGGAAAAAGATGCTAAGCAGAAAGTACAAGGAAGGCAAGTGTATCTTAAGATTAAAGATTGATTTAAAATCAGACAATCATGTGATGAGAGACCCTGTGATATTCAGGATAATTTATGCAGAGCATTACAGGCAGAAAGAAAAATATCCATTATGGCCTCTCTATGACTTTGAGAATGCTGTTGAAGAGGAATTCTGCGGAATAACCCATATTTTAAGAAGCTCTGAGTTTGGTAAGATGAGGATAGAACTCCAGGATTATATCAAAGATTTGTTTGGCTTCAAGAAGCAGGAGATAATTCAGTACGGCAGGTTTAATGTTGTTGGTGCAATAACCCAGGGAAGAGAAATAAGAAAGTTGATTAAAGAAAAAAAAGTAGTTGGATGGGATGATCCAAGGCTTGTGACATTAAGGGCACTAAAAAGGCGAGGGATATTGCCAGAAATGTTTTATGAGCTTGCATTAAGAGTTGGATTGTCAAAAACACCAACAAACATAGACTGGAGTGTTATATCCTCAATAAACAGAAAGATTCTTGACCCAAACTCAAACAGATATTTTTTCATTGATGACCCAAAAGAAATCACAATAAAAAATGCTCCTGAAATGCAGATAAGGATAAAGCTTCATCCAGAGCACGAGGAAAGAGGGACAAGAAACCTGAAAACAAATGAAAAGTTTTACATTTCAAAAAAAGATTTTAAGGAGTTAAAACAAGGGAAGCTTTACAGGCTTATGCATGCATTTAATTTTAAGAAACAAAAAAACGAGTTTGTTTTTGATTCAAAAGAGCTTGAGAAATACAAGCAAAAAGGAGAGAGGATAATGCACTGGCTTCCAAGGGATGAAGAGCTTGTTGATGTTGAGGTTCTTATGCCAAATGCAAAAATTGTGAAAGGGTTAGCAGAACCTTTTGTTAAAAACATAAAAACAAATCATGTTGTTCAGTTTGAGCGCTTTGGTTTTTGCAAGCTTGACAGAATTGAAAAAGGTAAATTGGTTTTCTGGTTCACGCATGAATGAAATCCAGCGAAAGCTTTATATAATTCAAGAAAAGATTTAATTGGGGTGATAAAATGACAGACATGGTTGTTATTAAGGCAAAAATAAAGGAATTTGCAAAATATAATGATAAAAAGCTTAATGTCTCTGGCGAGTTTGCTGATGCACTTAATGAGAAAGTAAAAGCTCTTATTGAAGAGGCATGCAGAAGGGCAAAAGAAAACAACAGAAACACAGTGATGAAAAAAGACGTTTAAACACTTATTTTTTCTAATCTGTTTTTTATTAAACTTAAATGAATATTAAGGTCATCCAGTTTTATATTATGCTTATTTTTTTCCTTTAACACTTTATATTTAGATTCAAGAATTTCAAGTTTCTGTTTTATTTTAATGATTCTTTCTTTTTTTACTGTCTCTTCTTCGTTCTCTTGCTGCCTGATTCTAGTGCCTGCCCTGCATAAAAGCCCAGTAACCTGGCTTATTGTTTTTAGATTAATATCAGGAAAAGTGTTTTCCATATTCAACCCTGCTCAGAATCATCTTCTTGTTTTTTTGGAAATTCAAAATCATCATCAACCTCGGGCATTGATGGAAGCTCTGATCTTGCAAAATTTTCCATTGGCATTCTTGAAGGTGTTTTTGGTTTAGAAAGTATTGAATTATCTTTTTTTACCCTCAACAGTTTATACCTTGGGGTTTCCCTGGCAATGTTTGTTAATTTTGGAAGATACTCGCTCAGCATTTCTGTAATTGCAAGTATTCCCTTTGCTATTGCCTTGTTCTGCTCGACTAATGATTGCATTTCAGCAGTTGCTTGTTGTTTAGATTCTTCAAAAGCACCCTTCTGGTCCATATCCTTGGCAACAGTAAAGAGATTAACAAGCTCATTTATTGAATCAGAAAGATTGTCCATTGATTTTTTGAGGTTTTTGCTGGAAATTGGTTCCTTTGTTTTAACTTTCCTTTGCATTAATGCCTTCCTCAAATCCTCAACCTCTTTTTTCATATCAGTTATCTCTTTTTTAGGCACTAATTTGTACTCATCCTTCATCATGATAATATCACCATCTTTTATATGCTGATTAATTAATACCTTAATCAATATTCTTTATAAATATTTCGCTTTCGAGACTACAAAGTTTGTTAGCTAATAAAGTTTATTATCTTTTTGTTCATTAAACTGCTTTTTAACAATAAAGCCATTAATTCATACTCAACTTTTCTAAAAGGCCCTGATTTTTCTACAAGATGCAAAATTTTATTATGCCTTTTTTTCATTTTAACAAGTTCATCCATTTTTTTAGAAACATAATTTTTGTTTATAATTGATTTTGCTACTTCTTCTCCGGAAATAGTTGCTTGGTAAATCCCTTCACCAGTTAAACCAGATGCTAAACCAGCAGCGTCACCAACTAAAAAAATATTTTTAAATCTGTAACCCTTATAATCACAATTAATTGGATATGTCTGATATTCTCCTTTTGAAACATCTATTTTATTGTTTTTTAACCAAATATTAAAATTCTTTCTTAAGTTTTCTAAAGACAAAAGCCTAGGGTCACAAATACACCCAATAGATACATAATTTTTGTGTGGAAAAATCCAGGCATACCATGAATGAAACAATTTTGAATCATAAAAAATTTCAAGATTCTTGTATTTTTTGGTAGGAATAACATATTGAATAGCAATATTTAACTCATTTGTTTTTAATCCTAAATATTTTCTTACTATTGAAGTTGAGCCATCTGCACCAACTAAATAGTTAAATCTAATTTTTTCTGAGTTGTTAATGATTATATGATTTTTTTTAATTTCAGTAACTCTTGATTTTGTTTTGATTATTGCATTGGTTTTTTTTAATTTACTTAATTGCCATTGTCCAAGATTTTTTCTATCAATAGTGTAAATAGAATCTTTATTTAATTTAATTATAGCTTTATTAAAGGGTGTGTGAAATATTATTTTTTTGTATTTATGTTCTAATAATTTATCCGGTAAGCCAGGATAATCTGAACCATGACTTGATAAACCTCCTGCACAAATTTTGGGACCAATTATTTCATTTTGTTCAAGAAGTAGCACTTTTTTATCTGCTTTAGCTAGTTTTTCAGCACAAGTTAAACCTGCAGGACCTGCACCAATTATAACAACATCATGAGATTTCATATAATTTTAAATAGCAGCTTTTCTGTTAATAAATATTTCGCTTTCGAAAGATTTTTAGAAAAAATCAATAACCTGGCATGCCGCCAGGCATTTGAGGCATTTCTCCTTTTCCTCCAGAACTTGCAATAACATCATCTATTCTTAAAATCATTATTGCAGACTCACTGGCTGATTTGACTGCCTGTGTCTTTATCTTCAATGGTTCAATTACACCGGCTTTCCATGAATCAACTACTTTTCCAGAGAAAACATCAATGCCTGCCCATTTCTTTCCCTTGTCATGCATTGCCTTTAACTCTGTTAGGATATTAATTGAGTCAAGCCCTGCATTTTCTGCAAGTGTTTTTGGTATAACCTCTACAGAATCTGCAAATGCCTGTACAGCAAGCTGCTCTCTTCCGCTTAATGAATTTGCAAAGTGCCTTAGGTTTCTTGAAAGCTCAACTTCTATAGATCCTGCTCCGCCAACAACCTTGCCTGTTGTTAGTGCTGCAGAAACATCTCCTATTGCATCCTCAAGAGCCCTTTTTACCTCATCCACAACATGCTCTGTTCCGCCCCTTATAAGCATTGTCACTGCTTTTGGGTTTTTGCATTCCTCAACATAGGTCATCTGCTCACCTCCAACTTTCTTTTCCTGGACAATTCCTGCCTTGCCTAAATCAGAGGATGTTATATCATCAAGGTTTGTGATTAGGGCTGCTCCTGTTGCCCTTGCAAGCTTTTCCATGTCGCTTTTTTTAACTCTTCTTGCTGCGTATATTCCCTTCTTAGCCAGGAAATGCTGTGCAATATCATCTATCCCTTTTTGGCAGAATAAGACATTGGCTCCTGATTTTGCTATTTTCTCAACCATCTCTCTAAGTATTTTTTCTTCCTGGTCAATAAATGCCTGCATCTGGCCTGGGTCTGTTATCTGTATCTTTGCATCTGTCTCTGTGCTTTTTACCTCTACTGCTGAATCAACCAAAAGTATTTTTGCATTTTTCACTGATTGAGGCATTCCTGAGTGAACCCTTTCTTTATCAAGTATAATTCCCTGGACAAGCTCTGTGTCTTCTATCCCAGCACCAACTTTTTTTTCAAGCTTTATGTTTTCAGTATCAATGATTATTTTGTCATCTTCTTTATCCATAACCTGTTTTACTGCTTTTACGCAAAGCTCTCCAAGCTTTTCCTTGGCTGTTTCAGCGCCCTTGCCAGTCATTGCTGTTATTGCTATGTTTTTCAATAAGACTGTATCTTTCTCAGTTATATCCTCTGCAATATTATTTAAAATTTTTTGGGCTTTTTCTGCTGCTATCCTGAATCCCTTTGCAATAACAGTTGGATGAATGTTTTCATCAAGAAGCTTTTCAGCGTTTTTTAATAACTCTCCTACCAAGATAACTGCTGTTGTTGTTCCATCCCCTACTTCATCTTCCTGTGTTTTTGCAACCTCAACAATCATCTTTGCAGATGGATGCTCTATGCTCATCTCCTCTAAGATTGTTACTCCATCATTTGTCACAACAACATCACCTAAAGAATCAACCAGCATCTTGTCCATTCCCTTTGGGCCTAAAGTTGTTCTAACAGTTTCTGAGACCAGTTTAGCGGCCATAATGTTTATTCTTTGCGCACTCTTGCCAGTTGTTCTTTGTGAGCCCTCTGGCAGAATAAATATTGGCTGTATTTGTTGGTTTGTCATATTTATTACCCCCCTATCTTTACATCTTTATATTATTATATTGATATTTATTGATATATTGATATATTTTTATCAAATCATCAAATATCAAAAACTCGTAAAAAAGTAAGTAACCAGTTCTATATAAAGTTAACTATTTTTTGAGCTGTAAAGTTAGCGACACCTATTTTGGTGCAAAAAGCTTATCGGGCACCGACAACTTTAAAAACTTCGGGTTCCTAATTCTTTTTATGAAGATTATGAAGGCTTTTGATAAAAAGGTCGGTGAAACTGAATACTACAAATACCGGATCAATTTGCCAAAAAAGGTAGTAGAAGATTCGAATTTATTAGGAAAAAAGCTTAAAGCAAAACTAGAGAAAGGAAAGATAATTATCGAAAAGGAATAGCCAGTTTATCCAATAAATACAAGTTTGTTTTTCCTTCGTTCTAATTCTCTATTACTATTTGAAGAATTTCAACATATTTATTCGGGCACCGAAAGATTTATATACTTCGGGTGCCGAATATATTGTATGAAGAAAGAAATAAGGTGTAAACATTGCGGAAGCACAAACAATTACAAGAAAGGCTACCGCAAGACTCTCTATAGGGGAAAGATACAGAAATATTATTGTCGAGATTGTAAGAAATTCTTTACAAACGATGACGGTTTTTACAGAATGAGAAATAATCCAAATATTATC
>JAHJQG010000026.1 GCA_018819345.1 Nanobdellota archaeon | reverse complement strand
CCAGTGCATAGAGATTCATCTATCACAGGCTTGTTATCCTGGCCAATAATAATGCATTCCTCGCCTGTCCTGTTCCTTGGGCAGAGCTTTATGCACAAGTTCTGGCACTTTATTGGGTTGCAGTGCTCTTTCCTTATAACAGCTATTCTTGTCATATTATATACAGGTTGGCCAATTACTTATTAAATTTTTGGGTTTTGACATATGCAATTGCTATAGTTAAACTCTACGAGGTAATTTGACCCCACCTTGTATACTCAAAGAGTTTAATAAGAATCCCGATGTTATAAGTTATATTACTCAACCGACACATTTATATCATCGAGAAAGCTCACACCAATTTAATATAGTTTCTTTTTAAAATCACCTAATTTTAGAACTATTGTCTTTTGTAATAATGAAGAATTATTTTTTATTTGTGATAAGATATCTGCATTTTCTTTTTCGGTAATAAAAAAATCCATGTAAGGACTATAAGCAATATGTTGTATATCTACAAAATCACTATTTTTCAAATTTTTTATTGGCTGGATAAGATGTTTTCGAAACATAAATTCAATTATGGTCATATAAGTCTTAAAATAATTTAAGTCTATTTTATTCATGTTTAGTTCCGTTAATAATTTTTTCTGAATGTTAGTTGAGATAGTTTGTTTTAATTTCTGTTTTTCTTTTTCAGAATAGTATCCATTTTTTAGTGGGTTCATAGCAAACCATTTAATAATAATATTAGGAAAACTAATTTCAGCAGCATTTGTTTGTGAATTTAAAGCATACTTAAAATTTATATTGCTTGCAATTTCATTAAAATCAAAAGGTTTTCCTTCAAATGTTTTATTTATTTTTTCATTTAAACTTATCTCATCTAAATTAAAAGAAGTTGGATAATACTTTTTTTCTAACTTATTTAGTAAACTATAACTGCCCAAGAAAAATAAATTAATCT
Organism: Nanobdellota archaeon; assembly: GCA_018819345.1. Classification (GTDB taxonomy): domain Archaea; phylum Nanobdellota; class Nanobdellia; order Woesearchaeales; family CG1-02-33-12; genus CG1-02-33-12. The sequence continues at coordinate 16,728 of JAHJQG010000026.1, read as the reverse complement.
CCTTATCATTTACTAAACTGTTGAATTCATTAAATTTTTTATATTTTCCAACCAACTCACTTATTATAGAAGATGAGATAACCAGTTTAGAATTCTTAGTTCTAAGCCAATTCTTAAATAAACAAATATATTTTTTATCTTCTGCAATTAACTGAAAAGCATTTGTATCAAGATATGTCAATTTTTCCATTTTATTTCTTATCCAATATATTCAATATTTTAAAATTAAATTTACCTTTTTTATTATTCCATCTAATCCATTCATATTGACTCCTATGTAATTTATCTTTCTCTGATTTTACTTCAACAAAAAAATAGTTGCCTTTTGTATCCCAAACAAATAAATCTGGAAAACCAGTTAATGAGAATTGATAAGGCCTTTCAATCCTTTCTTTTTCTTGAATTTTCTTTAAATCGCTCTTTTTGAATATTTTAGCTATTTCTTTTTTCTTAAAAAAATTATATAAATAATTGTTCCTCCATTCTTTTGTTAGTACAGCCCAAAAACCTTTTTCTTGAAAATAATGAATTGCTTCTTGATTAATATCTCTAATTGTGCCATCAGAACCTTCTACTAAAATCCTTGTTTCTTCTGAACTAGTCTCTTCAAATTTCTTTGTACCAACATATTTTCTATAAATTTTATCTGTGTTTATGTTTTGATTAGAAACATCGTAGTTCATACTTTCTCTATTTAAGTATATCATTACTTCTTTATTCATCAATTTATTATTAAAAGAACCCATTTCAATTATTAATTTATCAATATTGGTTTTATAGCTATTATCAACCCATCTAATAAACTCATCTAAGGGGAGTAACCATAATTCTTTACTTTTTTTCTTCAAAAAGATTGCAATGTATTCAAAATCTGATAAAATTTTAAATTTATTTTTATTAATCAGTCTATACTTCTCCTTGAAATCATAGAATAAATATTTTTCAATCTGATTATAATATTTTGAAGGCCACCACTTATTTAGTCCAAATGCTTCAACTTTAAACTTGTTTTTCTTTATATATTCTAAAAATTCTGTATTATTATTAAATTCAATTATGTATTTTGAAAATTTATTAATTATAGCTAATTCTATCTTGCTAAATGGTTTTATATTCATATGAAAAATAATATAATTATAGTATAAATATTTTACTTAAATATTTGTGAGTTTTCTCAATTAAGTTAGAGATTATTAATGTTGGTCTGAGTCATACCAAAAAAATTCAATCTTAAGATATTAGGTTAAATTTTTAGGTTTTAATATAGCCATTGCAGTTAAACCCTTTGAATATAGCGTTGTCAGAGTAATTTGTGATTTTACGAAGAAGTTGAACTTATTCCAAAAACTGATTTGAAAATAAGAGTTATGTTATGGAATTTTTAATCGCTATTTATTATTTGTATTCCCATTCTTCTTTTTTGGCATCATATACAGTTTTTAGAGGGTCTTTCACAATATTAACCATTTTTGCAATTTTGATTGCCCAAGGATGAGTTCTCATTTTTGGGTATGTAACAATAGCATTAATAAAATAGTTCTTATTGATGTTGAGACTACCCCCTTCATTTTTTATACCTTCTTTTGTTTGTTCAATCTGGAAAGATAATTTAAACTTTTTATTAGGGGACAAAATTTGAAATCTTGTATCTAAAACAAACGGAATAAAATTGTATTGATCTTTATTTTGTTCTCTGAAATAACCAAATACTCTAGAATCATTTAATACACAAATTTCTTTTTGCTTAAAACCAATATCTTTATCATCTAAACAATCACACTTCTCAATACCAAAAACTGCAATTTCATACTCATCAAAAGAAAAATTTATTATTCTGTTTATATCGGGCTGAGGATATTTTTCAAATTTTAGATTAGACATATCAGAAAGACTTTGAAATTCTATTTCATTAAAAGTATCATAGGGGGGGCATTTATCTTTTATTTGTATTTTGTAGTCTAGTACTCCTTGATATCTATACTCCTTGTAGGGAACTTCAATACGGAAAATTTTAGATCCAGTAGAGCGATGTATTGGTAAAATTAAAAAAATTATCAAAATTAATAAAAGAAAAAGGGATAAGTTTCTCTTATTAGATTTTATATAAGATATTAATTCCTTTAAACATCTTTTGCAATTAGTAAGAGCCATATTAAATAATAGATATAATAAATATATAAATATTCCTATTTATTCTATTTGAATTTGCTCTTTTATAGTTTTACTTGTTAAATTTTGAGATAATGTTAATAGGGATATAATATAAAAACTAACAAGAATATTAATAATAAATTAATAATTTTAAAAAATATTTAATTTTTTATCCTCTTAACTTTTTATTTATTTTGTTATTGAGTTATAAAGTGCAATCCCTATACTAATCATTACAAATAAACATATTGCTGGTTTTATTAATGCCATTCCTATACTAGTTGTAACATTTCCAAACCATGTTAATAATCCTATAATAAATGAACCTGCGGTCTCGTGGCCTGTTGATTTAAGAGCCTCTCCTCCAATCAAAAAATAAAAAAATAAGACACTAGGGATTATCAAAACACAAATTACAAATAAGACTATTTTTAGTGGATTTTCAAATATTGCTTGGGTTAATCTAACCATTCCTTCAAGTATTGTTTGCAATATTTCTTCAAGACTCATTTAAATCCCTAATATTAAATAGGATATATTTGAAACCTAAAAATTTTTCCTTTTTTTAAAGATTCAAAAGTGGATTCTAATTTCTTATCGCCAAAAATTACATAGATTGGTTTATTATTCATCTTAACTTAAGCCCTTTAGAAATCAATTTCTTTATTCCCTCTGGATCATATGTCCAGACTAGACATTCATCCCTGTCAATCAAAATTTTTCCAGATTCTTCTAAATAATTTAAAATTACTTGGAATGTCTGATACATCATCTTTTTAGGCAGCTTTTTCCATAACTGGTATTTTCCGCACTCCTGGCTGTATTTTTGTATGGTTTTCTCTACCATAATCACTGATTCCAATGTTGGACTGTGTAAAACAGTTGTTTGCACCATCTTATATAACTATATATAACACTTATATATAAGTTTTTCTATTGATTTTATAGAAAATATTTACTTTTTGTAAAATTTTAGTAGATTAAGCTGAAAATTTTATGGACCAATAATAAACAGGTGATATCAACTTAATATAATGAATTGCAACTAACATCGCAATTGCTGTTAAGTCCCCTGTTAGGGACCGAGATTTTGCAGAGCAAAATCAGGGGAGTAATTTTTTGGGAGATTCTTTATTTTATAATAGTAACAAGATAGAAACATTTAAATAGTTTAAATTTCTTCATTCAAATATGGGTAAAAAAATTGTGCATTTTGAAGTGGATGATAGACTAGTTAGCTGTATCACTGAATTAAATAGTGAGTTGAGTAGATTGTTAATAAATGCAACAGATTCTTATGATTTTGAGGATATTCTAAATAAAGCAGTGCATTCTCTTTATAAGGCACAACCACAAGGTCAAGAAAATTATGGTGGAGAAAACCCAAGGTTTGGTTCAGTATGGTTATGTAGGGCTAATGTAGGGTTATACGAGTCTGATAATACACAAGGACCTGGAAATGCAAGTATTGAATTTACCCCATCAACACAATATGAAGCAAAGTGTAAATATATCCAGACCACAATGGGTACTGTAAATCTTAGAGAGAGATCTTATTCTTTAATGTTGAATAGAATATACGATAAGAGTGATCCGATTCCTGAAGTTTTAATGATGGATACAGAAAAAGTTATGGAATGTTTAGGTTTGACAAGAAAGCAAAAAAAATAATATTTCTGAGGCGTAGCCGAAGACTATTTGTGTAAAGCACTGCCAGAGCCTGAAAAATTATTGGACTTAACATTGGAATTCCTGTTAGTTTTTCCTGATAGGGATTGATTTTTAGTGCAACGTTCCTTAGTGAAGCGGAGGAAAAAATCAAAGTCGTCGGAACTATAATAAAAAATGGGGCTTGTCTCGGACTATTCTTTTTACTTTAAAGTAGTATCACACCGAAAGCTTTATAAATATTCTATTTATCCTATCTTTATTGGAGGAATTAAAATGTCAAAAGTATGTCACGAATGTGGACGTAATGTTGAAAATCCGTTTTATTCAGCAAGTGCAGTTTTAAGGGATACTGCAAATAAGAGATTAGCTTTTTCTAATTTAGAATTAAGTTTATGTAATTCAGATTTTGAAGAAGTAAGAACATATTTACATCCAAAAGCAGAGGAAATGGAAGCTGATTTAGGAATTGCGGTTGATAATGTTACAGGAGCTTGTGGTGGATTAACTGGAAGTGTTCAGATTTCTTCTGGTGTATATGATAGACATGGACAATATCAATTTCTTGATAGGAGTGTCGCAACACAAAAACTTCCAAAATCTACGAGAGATTTATTTGCTAATCCAAGATGGTTTGAACCTACTGGAAATGGCGAATGGAAAAAAGCTCAGTGGGCAACTAAATTGTATAAGCAATTGAGTAAATAATAGAATATTTCTTTTTTATCAATTATCAAGACAAACCCCTATTAATTAATTCTTCCGACGATTGAAACTAACATTTATTAAACGAGTTTAAAATCCTAAAAAACATCAAAACAAAGGCCTCTTTTAAAATAGGAAATGTGTAAGTGGTTGTTATAATCGAAAGGTTTATAAATTTTAAAGTAGTAATTAATTAAAATGGTATGCAAAGGATATCACTATTTTAAAACAGGATTTGATGAAGATACATTCTACATAGTAATATCAACAAATGAAGATAAAATAAAAGATGAATTAAAAGCTCTTACAACTTTTTTTATTAAGAAAAACTTAACTTTTGGACCAATTGAATCTATAGGTATGTGTGGTAGTTATCGTGCATGTTCACCAGAATGTGGAATGGAAATAATTATTGATAGTCACCATACCAAGACACACAAAGTAGCTGAAATTTCTGTCAAAACAGATGGAGAACATAAAAAAAAGTTTACTTTTTTAGAAAAAAATTTATTAGAAAATCTTGTATGTGAATTTTACCATATTGATAGGATATAAGTTCTTCTAAGCAACTGCTGAGTATTATTTCTGCTGGCATCTATTAAACAAACCCAACAAAACATCAAAACAAAGCCTCTTCATATATTTTCCAGAACTTTTTCATTAGAATATGTGGCTTTTCTATTAGTTTCTTTGCTGTTTCTGTTTGTAAGGATTGGTAGAACTTTCTTTCAACTTCTCTGGCATTCTGAACACTTTGATTCAGGGGCTTATTTTTTGCTTTGATATTTAAAGTGATTTCTCTGATAATACCCTGAGGTCCTAAAACTTGAAGTGCATCAGCATCAAATACAACTTTTGCTTCCAGAGAAGCATTTTTCTTTGAGCTATCTTTGAATGGTCTAAATTCTGTGCATTCTATTAGTTTATTAATAACAACAGAATCTAAATCAATTTTATTAAGAAACTCTCTTAACACATCTACATTGTCATGGAACTGGTGAACCATCGCACCTAGCCTGACAATTTCAGGATTTGCACTCTCTTTTTTAGCAATAAATCCTGCAATACTGATGGTTCTATTCATGTGCTCAACATTGTGAGCAAAGTCTAGTTTCTTGTAGAACTCTAAACAAAAATTTTCTATTTGCTCAATTTGTTGCTTTGTAATGTTCATAAATAACAATAACACGGAATAGTTTATAATCTTTTCCCAAACTCAGAGCCCGATTTCACTTAACATCGCGATCGCTGTTAGCAGAACCCAAAGGGCACGAGCGTTAGCGAGTGGTATGACGCAGCCGCCGACTTTTTATTTCATAAATAATATATACTCTGTTATTTTTTGTAGCTTTTGCTACTCTTTTTATTTCGTAGCCAGCTTTTTTAGCTAAATTTTCTATGAAACTTAAATCCGCGAAATTTGCCCAAGACAAATATATCTTACCGTTTTCTTTTAAAAATTGCTTAGCACTCTGGAAAAATTTATTTACGGTTTTGTGTCCCTCATCCCAAACTGTTTTTTCAACCACATCTTTTGCTTTTTTGTCTGTGTAAGGTGGATTTATTAAAATAATATCAAATTTAATTTTGGATTTAGGGAAAATATCACTTTGTATAACAGTAACTTTATCTTCCAAATTATGTAGTTTAACATTATCTCGAATATTTTTGACAGCATATTTGCTGATATCGGTTGCGATTATTTTTTTAGCTTTATCGCCCGCAAAAATTGTATAAATGCCAGAACCTGAACAAGCATCTAAAACCACATCCCTACTTTTAAATTTAACTGTTTTTACTAAAAGAATACTATCCGTTGCTGGCGGAAAAACTTTTGGTAAAATTATTATTTCTTTATCTTCTACTTTGATCATGTAGGGTTTTTTACAACTCTTTATTCTTTTAATCAATTGTTTCTGAATCTTTAAAGACTCTTGTATTAATTTTTTTGGCATAAATACTATTAATAGCTTTATTTTAATAAACCTTTTCTTTTTAAAAGTCGGCGGTGAGTAATATTTCTGCTAACATTTATTAAACGAGCTTAAAACCCACAAAATGTTTAGTGGGCTCAGGAAGATGGATTTTGTGAAGCAAAAAATCCCGAAGAGTTCATTTATACCCTCTTCAAGGAAAAGAATTAAATAGTTAAATATGATATAACTTAAAATCATGATATTCAGACCTGCTAAATTAGGAGATATTTCTCAAATTCAGAATATTGAGAGAAAATATTATGAAGGATTTAATTGTCCAGAGAATACATTAAAATCATGGATTGAGCAATTATCTGAAAATTTTATTGTTGCTGAAGAGAATAATAGAATTGTTGGATTTATCTTTTTTGAATACCTTGATGAAGTTAAAGCAGTACCACTCATTCATAAAATTGAACATAAAATAGATGGTAAATATGTATATATTTCTGAAGTTGGAATTTATGATAATAAAGAACAAATTCTTCAGCAACTTTTTGATAAATTAGTTGAAAAAGCAAAGAAAGATAATTGTGAAAAAATAATATGGCTAACAGGTCAAAAACATAAACATGACCAAATAGAATCAAGATTATTAATTAATAATAAATTTGAGAAAGTTAAAAATATTAAAGATTGGGAAGCTTATCCTAATCATTTTGTTTCTGACCATTGGATCTGGCAGAAATCTCTTCGCTAGGGCTTAAATGAATTGCAACTAACATCGCATTGCTGTTATGTGCCCCGAACGAAGCGTAGCGGAGTTGGCATGAAGAGAGGAGCAAAGTGACGAAGAGTCAGCAGTGAGCTTTAAATAAACTTAAATAGTAAAGGTAATTAATTGTCAATATGAACGAAGATCAAATTAATTATTTATTAAAAGATATTAAAACAGATAAAGAAAGAGTTAAAAAATCAATTTATGCAATTCTACATATCTACAATCTTAAGTTAGATGAAATTATAGTTTATCGAAAAAAACTTAATCCTTCAGAGATATTTATAGCTGCTATTGAAGAATGCAATTTGGAAAGTGCCAAAAAAATCATGAAAAAGAAATACCAGAATATTCTCCCTGCTCCAATAACTGTTATTGAATACAGAAAAAAATATTATTTATTTATGGGTTCTAATAGAAGCATTATCTTTATTCTGAAAGGAGAAATCCCTGATAGTGTTATAGTAAAGATTCCTGACATCACAAAGACTCCTATTTTTGTATCAGAAGCTAAAGTAACACTACAGGAAATATTAGAAAAACAAAAAAAGCCCACCTCCAATTGAATATAACTATAATTATGCTTCTTAAACCAAATATATTTATAATAAGTTGTATTTTTACTGTTTATGAAGCAGGAAATAATTGACAGCATAGGGGTTTTTTTGCTGAAAAAGGGCTTTACAATAAAGAGCATGACTCATACATGCTTTGACATTATTGCCAGAAGCAGCTCCATGGTTCTGCTGATAAAGGTTTTGGAAGATGCAAACTCTATAAAAAAGGATTTTACAGACGAGATGGAGCACATAAGCTCTTATATAAATGCCTCGCCATTGATTATAGCAGAAAAAGCAGGCTCTAACCTGGAAAATAATGTGGTTTACTCAAGGTTTGGAATATACACATTGAATCTTGCAACATTCAGAAACTGCATAAACAATCATTTTCCTTTTGTAAAAAGGACACAAGCCGGACTGACTGCATGCATTCTTGGAAAGAAATTAAAGCAGAAAAGAGAGCAGGAGGGCTACTCCATAAATGAGCTCTCAAAAAAACTTGGAGTGAGCAGCAGGATGGTAGTTAAATATGAGAACAATGACTCAGAGATAAGGATTGAAAAAGCAATACGCCTTTATAACATACTTGGAGATGAAGTATTTGACAAAATAAAAATCTTTGATTCTGAGACAAGCCTATATAATCAAGGAAAATCAGACATATCCAAGAAATACTGCAACCTTGGCTTTAAATCACTTGAAACAAAAAAAGTGCCTTTTGACATAATCTCTAAAAAAGATAAGGATGTAATCCTTACAGGCATAGGGGATAAGACAAATCCAAAATTTGGCTCATTATCAAGGCTTTTAGATGTTGATAATCTTATCATTTTCAAAAAGAAAAGACCAAAAAACATTCCATCATTGACAAAAGAGGAATTTTTAGATTTTGAAAAATCCCATGAATTGATAAAGTTTTTAAAGGAGTTTGACTAACCATATAATATGGCTCAGACAAAACAATGCGAGCTGTGCAATGAAGATATGACTAAAATATCTTCTGTCATGATTAGTGATACAGAGTATGCTATATGGAAATGCCAAAAGTGCCATCATGAGATTGCAATTACAGAAGATTAATTCTAAAATAGATGGGGGACAAACCAAAATGAAGTCAAATAAACCTGAGTATAATGATAATAAAAAAATAACAATAGAAGGGGGAGAAGGGGAGCATAAAGCAATAACAACAAGAATTGAAGGATTAGTTGAAAAATTAGAACAGGGAAAAGTAAATATTTCATCTATTTCAGGGGGAATTAATAAGCTGATTGATGGAACATATTTGATTATTAAGTCAAAAAGAAGAGTATACAAACTGGAATTTCCAAGAAATTTTTCTAAAGAAGAGAAAAAGTTCATCCGCAAAAAAAAGGTTGAATATAGCAAGAATGCATCATTTTATGGGGAGCATTTAAATCTTGCTGAAAAGTTAAATTATGAATTGAAAATCCTAGATGAGCCCTATAAAGACTGGGAGTTAAAGGTAAGTATTAGCCTTAAAAAATAATTTTAAGCATAATTAAATTCCTATTAACCATTGCAAAGCCTTTTTATATTAGTTCTCAAAATCTTTTTTAAATGAGAGCAATAATTGTTTCAAAAAAAGATATTGCAGGAATGAACATCAAGGAATGCTTACTTAGGTTGTTTGACTTTAAGGAAATCAACGAAGAGTTTGAAGAAGAAAAAGTATATGAAATCTTAGTTGAAAGAGAGAAAATAAAGCTTTACACAACTAAAAAAGAATCAATTAACTGCGAGAATATTGATGAAAAGATTGATGCTGATTTTATTGTTTTTGCAACAAAACACCAGAGCAAGTCTGGAATTGCATCTCTTTCTGTTCACATACAGGGAAACTGGTCAAAGGCAGAGTTTGGCGGCTCTGACCGCAAGTTGTGTATTGCAGATGCAGATTACTTAAGAGATTGTTTATTCAGGATTAAAGAGCTTGCAAGCAATAACAAATATGAAATAATACAGGAATGCACTCATCACGGCCCTTATTTAGCAAAAACACCCTGCATGTTTATTGAGATTGGCTCATCTGAAAAGCAGTGGCCTGACAAAGAAGCAGGAGAGATAATTGCAGAAACAATAATGTCCATTATCCCAAAAACACCAAAACACTATAAAACAGCATTTGGAATTGGCGGCCTGCATCACTGCCCTAACTTCACAAAAGTCATGGAAAAATCTGATTTGGCATTTGGCCACATCTGCCCAAAATACATGCTAAATAATTTAAATAAAGAAATAATAACACAGGCAATTGAAAGAAACACCCATGAGTGCGAAGAAGTTATTCTGGACTGGAAAGGCCTCAGCCAATACAAGCAAAAAATCACAAAAATGCTTGATGAACTCAAAATAAAATACAAAAAAACAAAAGAAATTTCTTCTTGAAACTATTTATTTTGTAAGAAGAGCCTGCTTTATGATTTTATAAACTTCTGGATAAAGCTGCGGGTCAAGCATTTTGGAGTGAAGCATTTTCAGGCCATCGCATGTGCCGTTTATTATGAAATTTTTCACCATCTCGCCTTCAAGCTTTGCATTTTTTATAAGCACCGTCCCGTCTCCTGGCTGGCCATCCATATGGCATCCATCCCCAATTATCATATAAATCTCAATATTTGGAAGCTCACCCCTGTTAAGTTTGTTCATGAAAAGGCTGTTTACAGCCATATCACGGCATGCATACTTGTCGCCAATGATTTGGCACATATGTGCAATATCCCCTTCTATGCCCTGATTTGGCGTGCCTATCATTATAAGCTTTTCAACATCATCTTCTCCAAATATCTGCAAATACTTTCTTGACACAAGGCCACCCATGCTATGGGCTATTAGTATTACTTTTGGCTTTCCTGTCCTGTGCTTTATGGTTTGTATTATTTCTCTTAACCTGAGTGCATAGGTGTCAATATTCTCACTTTTTATTTGGACAACAACATAGTTTTCAGGCTCTTTAAAGACATCAAAATAATAGCTTGCCTTTATGCTTACTGGTGCCTGCGAAAGGCCCCACACGCCGGGGCTTGTATCAACAGGAGTGTAAAGCGAGATTGAGCCTGCATTAAGGTAGCCATCTTTTTCAAGCTCTTTTTGCAGTTTATTGAATACATCAAGACTGTAGTCTGCTGCGGTCTTTTTGTTAACGCTATGGCCATGAACAAATACAATAGGAAATTTTGATGGATCATTAATACATTCTTCACTTAAGCAGCATGGAGAGCATTTTCCAAAAACACAGCATTTTGGCAAGGGATCATCAAACTCAATGCCAATTTTTACAGGCATTGTTTCTTCTTCTTTAATTAATTCAATGCTTTCATTGTTCAAATCATAATAAGTTATGTTGGGTTTTTGGCAGCTTTCAGGCTGATCCTTTATAAGCTGCTCAATTATTTCTTCTGTTGAGTTAATATCATAAATTCCTTCTGTTGAATTTGTGACATAAGCTAAAAGAATTTCTTTTATTATCTCATTATTATACCCATCTTCAGGCAGTTCATTAAGATAGTTTTCTGCAATATCCTTTTTAATTGTATCTGTGCTTCTATTTGCATAGTCATTTTTGCTCATATTAAGATAAATAATTTTAAGCTGCTCTATTTCATCACATGCGTTTTTAAGCTCAAACTCTGTCTGATTTGCTCTCTCACTTATTGAATGCCTTTTAACACAAGTTTTGTTTAGCATGCACAAAATATCATAGTTTATATCAACTTCTATGCTTCTTTTTAGAGTCTCTTTTCTTTCATAGCTCTTAACACTTTCATGCAGTGTATAAACAGAATAATTTATTGAGTATACTTCAATATTCTTTTTTGAAATATCATTTCTTAACTTAAATGATCTTATGACAGAGTTAAAAACGTTTATGTTATTATTTATTTCAAGGGCAAAACCTTCATTCAGAACTAAAACATTTTTTATCCCTTTCAATGTTTCCCTTGTTTTATTAAGTTCATTTGCAAGATTATTATATAGAAAAACAGAGCTAGATATATTTTTGTCAATCTTTATAACCAAGTCTGATGTTTTTATTGATTCTGTATCCGCATCTTTGAATTTTTTATTTAATTCATAATAATCCTGATTGTCCCATATTTTTTTAAGCGAATTTAAATCTTCAATAAGTTTTGAAATCTCTTTTTTCGCATTATCAAATTCCTTTTTTGTTTCATCAATAGAAACATGATTGTCCAGCTCATTAATAACTAAATTAACCCCATTTGCTTTGGTAGCCAAATCAGAAAGCATTTCTTTTAAATCGAGTAGTTTATTTTTTAAATCATCCTTTAATCTTTTTTCATCTTCTGTTAAGTTATATTTAACAGTAACAAGTATGTTTCTTGATGTTGACTCACCTTTTGTATGACATAAGAAACTAGCAGAACCAATGCACTCAAGCCTGAATCTGTAAAGTTTTTGACCCTCTCCAAAATCATCCACTCTTATTTTGTATTCTTTGGTTATTGGTATTCCTGGAGCAAGTTTAAAGTTGTCATAGTCAATAGATTTATTATTGCTTATGTCCTCAAATAATGACCCGCATTCTGCAGCGCAAAATGGATTTGTTGTTACACCTGCCTTAAAATTAATCAATCCTTCTTCTCCACGAACAAGATTTAACTCCTCTTTATCTGCATCCAAATGGATAATAATATCATTCCCAACAATAAAATTAAGGTAAAGGAAAGTTTTTGTACCAGATGCAACAAAAATTATAATCATTATAATAGAAATTATAATTATTGCCCTGTGCTCTTTTAGCCAATTTCTAAAATTCTTCTTCTTCTCTTTTTTTTCTTTGCTTTTTTTCTTTTTTACTCTTTTTTTGCTTCTTGCCATATTTCAGGATATTTAAAATAAACCATTATTTAAATACTGCGATAAAAATAGCCTGAAAAACAAAAGATTTAAATAGGTAAAAATACATAATACAAATAGACATGAACAAAAAAACTTTTTCTTGTAAAAGATGCTAAATCTATTTGAAAATCCAAAAAGGTGGTGCGGCAATGCCTTACAAAAAGATTTGTATGAGATGCGGTGCAGAACTTAAAGAAGACGAGTATATATGCCCAAAATGCGGGAAAAGATATGATGATAATGAGGCTTATGCTTAAGATTATTTTGCTTTTTTCTTAAGCCATTTAACTCTTTGTGTAATTTTTGAGATAATTTTTTTCCTGTCCTTTATCTTATAAAGCTCCTTTGCAAGCTTAGTGTCTTTTATTATATCATTAATCCAGTTGGCAAAATCATTCTTCTCTTTGTTGATATGGAACTGAAAAACATTTTTCTTCATTTTTTTCAGTGCAAAAAGAAGATCATTTATATTTTTTAAAATACTGCCATCACTTACCCAGAAATTATGCTCAGGATTGACATCTGACAAAGCCCTTAATGCATCTTTTTTTGAATTTACAGACATTTAAACCACCCCTTTCTAGCTTCATAAGCATAAACTTATATTTAAAACTATTTATTTTTAAGAATCAACTCTATTTTTTCTCAGGTTTAGCTCCTTCTTCTTTCTTTTCTGGAGCCTTTTCTTCATCAGGCTTTGCTTCAACTGGCAATAATTCGTCTATTATAACAATAGGTATTTCTGCTTCAACAAGTTTTGCCTTTATTTCTCCTCGTGCTTTGCCCCCCATCTTGGAGATTATCTCCTTTGCATTGGTAATGAACTCCTCACGCCTTTCTTCCATTTCCTTTGCTAATTTCTTCTTCTCTTCCTCAAGCTCTTTTAGCTCTTCTGCTGAAATCTCAGTCTTTTCTTCCCTGATTTCCTTGTCAAATTTGCCTTCATTAATCTCTTTTACTGCATCAACAGATGGCTTTCCCTCAACAAGAATCCCCATTGAGCGGCAAGTTCCAATAACTTCTTTTATCTTTTCCTTTAATGTTTTTCCAAGTAAAGAATCCTCTTTCATCTTTGCAATCTTGATTATCTGCTCTATCTTAAGATCTGCAACCTTGTCTGTTTTTGGGCTTGAGCTTCCTTTTTCAATGCCAGCTTCCTTTATAATTAATGATGAGCATGGTGGTGTTCCAACTGATATTTTGTATTTTTTTGTATCTTCATCTACTATAATCTTGACAGGAACCTGCATCCCCTTAAATCCAGAGGTTTTTTTGTTAATGTCAGCTATTATCTGGCCTATATTAACACCTAATGGGCCCAGGGCAGGTCCTAAAGGTGGAGCAGCTGTTGCTTTTCCGCCTTCAATCAATGCTTCTACTGTTTTATTTGGCATTTTAAAATTGAAACTTATTAATTATATATAAAGCTTATGATAAAGAAATCAATCTTCTGGCTTTTCCTCCTCTCCCTCACGCCTTATTACCTTGATAGTATCCATTTTTACAGTTATTGGGATTGGAACTGCTGCTTCCAAGAGCTCGATAACAACATCTTCCTTTGCCTTGTCTATCCTGGTTACCTTTGCATTTTCCCTCTTGAAAGGACCGGATATAACCTCAACAATATCATTCTTCTTTATATTCATCTCTACTTTCTTTGATTCCTCAAGCATATGCTCTATTTCCTTATAATCTACTTTTTTTGGCAGGATTCCCCTGGCATAAGGCACATTAAATGCAGCCTGCTCTGCCTCTGCCATGTTGGCTGCCTCAACAAATATATAGCCCCTCATTCCATGAGGCCTTATTATGGAATAAACATTTATGCCTTTTTTTGTGGCATTACTTGTAACAAAATCCATTACCTGCTCCTCTCGGTTTGCAGTAGTTCTTAAAATGAAAATATTTGATTTCTCTTCCACTTAAAACACCTCAGAAGAATAATTGTTTTATCATTTGTATCATAAATCCAATTAAGCCAATGATTATCATTCCAAGGCCAGAGGCCTTGACAATGGTCTTGAATTCAAGATTAGAGGGTTTTTTTGTTACCCTAAACACCCTCTTGCATTCAACAACAAAACTTTTAAATTTAGATATCAAAGATTTAAAATTCATTTTCAGTCAACAAACTCTATCCCGAGCTCTGTTTCAATCTGCTGCTTCTTTCTGTCTGTAACCTTTATTCCTGAGCCAAAGATTTGCGATGACTTAACACCTGTAACTATGAGCATGGCTCTTATTGTATTTTGCAAGTCTTCTGAGATTTGAGCGCCCCAGATTAGTTTTGCATCCTCATCAAGCTTTTCAGATACTGTTTCAACAACCTTTCTTGCCTCATCTAGAGTCATGTCAGGACCGCCAGCAACATTAATTAGAGCGCCATTTGCTCCTGATATATCAACATCTAATAATGGATTTGATATTGCTTTCTCAACTGCCTCAACAGCCCTGTTTTCTGAATCTGATTCGCCGACGCCTATCAAGGCAACTCCGCCGCCAGTCATTACAGCCCTTATATCTGCAAAATCAAGATTAATAAGCCCTGCTTTTGTAACCATTTCTGCAATTCCCTTTACAGCATTTGTTAGTATTTCATCTGCAACCTTAAATGCAGTATGCAATGGCAGATCAGGTGCAAGCTCCAATAATTTATCATTAGGAATAACTATTAATGTATCCACAATATTTTCCATCTTTTCAAGGCCAATTATGGCATTTTCATATCTTCTTTGACCCTCAACTGAAAACGGGATTGTTACAACACCCACAGTAAGAGAGCCTACTTTTTTGGCAACCTCTGCTATTACTGGTGCAGATCCTGTTCCAGTTCCCCCGCCAAGGCCGCAGGTTATAAATACCATGTCTGCACCCTGTAATGCGTGCTTTATATCCTGCTCATTTTCCCTGGCAGCCTCTTCACCAATCTTTGGATTAGAGCCAGCACCAAGGCCATGGGTTATATCCTTGCCAATGAGTATTTTTTTATCAGCTGTTGTGTAAAGCAAATCCTGGGCATCTGTATTAACAGCTATTGTTTCAGCACCAACAACCCCTACTTCGCTTATTCTGTTGATTGTGTTATTTCCTGCACCGCCTGTGCCAATGACTTTTATTTTAGCTTTTTGTTTTGACAGCATCTCCTCTAGTTCAGCGTCAAGTTCAACATTCTTTTTAGTTTGTTCAGGTTCTATAATATTTTCATCAGGGTTGTCTTTGATAAAATCATCCAATTTCCCCACCTCATATCTAACAATAAGATTATTATTCTATTACTTATATTTAAAGTTGTCGAAAAGCTAGCTCTTATTTTCTTTTGGTTTTTCTTGTGGTTTATTTTCTTTTGCTTTAGCTTGTATTGCCTTAAATTTAATCTTTTTAATTGAGGGAATAATTTCCTTAATATCTTTTGTTAATTTTTCCTCAATAGGCTTTGGCAGCTCCTGTTTTATGCTTAAGATTACAGTTGCATTTCCATCTTTAATATCTGCCTTTGTGTCCTTTAAATTTAGCTGTAAATTTAGCAGGGCTCTTAGCTTTTCCTCATCATCTTTTACTATTTTATTAATCTTGAAGTCATAAACCAATTCTTTTCCTGCAAGAGGATGGTTAAAATCAACTAAAGTGCGGCCTCCGCTGACTGTTCTTATCATACCCATCATGCCGTCTATATTCACCTGCAATCCAGGCATTGGGTTAATCTTCTGCTTTATGAACTTGCTTGTAGCTACTAGCTGTATTAATTTTGCATTCTTTTTTCCAAAGCCCTGCTCAGGGCTTAGCTTAATGTGATATTTTTTTTCTGGTTCCTTGCCCTCGAGCTCTTCATCTAATCCCTTGATTACATGGCCTTGGCCAATGCAGATTATTATAGGGCCGTAAGATGCCCTTGCATCATGGATATTGTTTTTCTTTGCATCTTTTTCACTAGTTGTATCAAAAACAAAATCCATGTCTTTTACTTTTCCAGTATATTCAAGCTCTACAAAATCTCCTTTTTTCATCAATTTAATCCCTCATTAACAGAAGAAACACTCTAAGAGTATTTATAAATTTATCGAATTTT
>JAHJQG010000007.1 GCA_018819345.1 Nanobdellota archaeon | reverse complement strand
TGTGTAAAACAACTTTACCTAATGGCCACCTTATTCCAACCTGTGCTTTTTCCCTTGCTGCAAGAATTGCCTGTGTTATGTCAGAAGCAAATAAAAATTCCTGCTCAAGCTTTTTATCTGTTTTCTCATGCTTTGGCCACTCTTCAAAGTGGACACTCCAGGATTTTCCTTTTAAAAACTCCTGATAAATATACTCTGAGATAAATGGCGTGAATGGGGCCATTATCTTTATTAATCTGTCAAAGACATACTTGAAACTAAATGCCAGTTCCTTATCCTGTTCTTGTGTTCTGTCCCTAATAATTTTGATATAGGTTCTTGAGAGGTCATTCACCACAAAATTCCTTATGGATTCTGTTGCATGTGCATAATCATATTTTTCCATGCTTTTCTCAAAATCTTTTAATGTTGAGTTTACTCTTGATATTATCCATCTATCCTCTACTCTTTTAATATTAATATTTTTTATATTATTAAGCCTGAAGTTATTGATGTAATCTGCAGCATAATAATATGAATTCCAGAGTATGTTGAAAAAGGGAATTATCAGCTCATCAAATACAGAAAGACCAACCTTAACATTATTCCCAAGAGGATAAGAGCACATAAGCAGCCTTACAGAATCCACTCCTCTTTTGTCAAAAACATCATTAGGCAATAATATATTCCCTTTTGATTTTGACATTTTTTCCCCATATTCATCACATAGCAATCCAGTAACTGGAACATTTTTATAACTTAAATCATCAAACAAGAGAGTTGATAAAACATGCAGAGTGTAAAACCAGCCCCTTGTCTGGTCAATTGACTCTGAGATAAAATCATATGGAAACCTTTTTTTAAATAGTTCCTTGTTCTCAAAAGGATAATGAAATTGTGCAAATGTTGCTGCTCCTGAATCAAACCAGCAGTCAATAACCTCTGGAGTTCTTTTCATTGTTTTGCTGCACTTTGGGCATTTATATGTCAATGGATCAACAGAGCCAATATGAAGATCATTTACTTTTTTGCCTGTTTTTTCCTCAAGTTCAGCAATACTACCTATTGATTCCATATAGCTGCATTTTTCATTTTCACAGACCCATATGTTTAGTGGAGTTCCCCAGAACTTGTTTCTTGATAAAGCCCAGTCCTTTGCCTCTGAAATCCAGTTTCCAAACCTTCCATCCTTAAAGCTTTCAGGATACCAGTTAATCTTATTGTTATTTTTAACTAGCTTATGCCTGAACTTTGAAACAGAGATAAACCATGCATCCATTGCATAATAAATTAATGGGCAGCCTGTTCTCCAGCAGAAAGGATATGTATGCTTGACCTTATAGGTTACAAACAGTTTTCCTTCTTTATCAAGCCTTTTTATTATATCTTCATCGCAGTCCTTTACAAACCTTGCTTTATAATCATTAACTTCTTTAGTGAACTTGCCCTCAAGGTCAACTGGATTAACAAAATCAATTCCTTTTTCCCTGCAGATATTGAAGTCATCCTCACCAAAAGCTGGTGCCTGGTGAACAAGGCCTGTTCCTTCTTCTGTTGTTACAAAGTCAGCAAGAATAAATTTAAATGAATTCTTAACCTTGTCTTTAAAATAATCAAACAAAGGAATATATTCAAGATTTTCAAGCTCTTTTCCTTTTATTGTTTTTATTACTTTCCTGTTATTTTTATCAGGAAAATACCTTTCCAGTAAGTCTTTTGCAACAACATAATAGGCTTTTTGTTTTTTTTTGTCTGAAAAATCTGTTTCAACAATCACATAATTTATATCATTCTTAACTGCAATTGCAAGATTGCTTGGAAGAGTCCATGGTGTTGTTGTCCAGACTAGATAATATAGTTTCTTGTTTTTTTCAAGCTCTGGAAATTTTTTATAAATATCTTCTTTTGCCTCAAACCTAATGGTTACTGTATCCTCTATAATATCTTTATAGCCAAGTGCTACTTCGTGGCTTGATAATGGTGTTTCACAGCCAACACTGTAAGGAACAACTTTATAGCCACGGTAGATAAGGCCTTTATCAAACAACTGCTTTAATGCCCACCACTCGCTCTCCATGTAGTTTTTTTCCATGGTAACATAAGGGTTATCTAAATCAACCCAGAAACCCATTCTTTCAGTCATATCAGACCATTCCTTTACAAATGAGAAAACATCTTTCTTGCATATATCAATAAACTTTTCAACCCCAAATTTATAGATGTCTTTTTTTGTTTTTAGATTTAGTTTTTTCTGGACCTGGATTTCAACAGGCAGGCCATGGCAGTCCCATCCCCCTTTTCTTGGAACAGCAAAACCCTTCATAAAATTATACCTGCAAACCAAGTCCTTTGAAACCCTTGCCTCAACATGATGCAGTCCAGGAGGAGCATTTGCTGTTGGCGGCCCCTCAAGCCATGAGAATAATGGCTTTTTATCTTTTGGATTTTCCTGGAGAGAATCATAGATAAGCTTCTTGTTTTTCTTCCAAAACAGCAAGATCTCTTTTTCTATTTTCCTAAAATCATATTTTTTGTCCATTTTTTATCCTCATTTGTTCTTGTTTTTTTATTTGTTTATATTTATTTCTATTAGTGATGGTTTGCCAGCTTAGAAAACGCCAGCATATTTACATAATAATAATAGAAATAAAACTAATAATGCAATTAATATTAAAAGACAATAAGTATAAATTGGATTTCATAAGAAAGAAGAGTTATAATAAATATATAAACTTTGTTATTATTTGAGTTTATTTTAAGAAGTAAACCCCATTTGGTTGAACCTTTCCATTGAATCTTCTTTTTGATAATAAGTCTGTTCTGCCTTTATATCTGGAAAGTGAAATTATATCATTGCTTACATTTATTATTACAACTAGTTTTTTATTTTTTCTGAGCCTTGACACAATGAATAATCTCTTATCTGAATAGATAACCTTTTGTTTATAAAAGGGATTAAGCTCTGGAATCTTTGTTCTTATATCAAGCAGCCTCAAATAGTTCTTTAGAACATTGTGTCTTATTGATTTCTTATCTCTTAACTGTTTCTCTAGTCTTGTAAAATTAATCTTCTCTCTGTTAATCATTCTCTTTATTCCAGTTTTCTTTACTCCTGCCAGATAATTTCTTGAGCCAATCAAGCTATGTATGTAAACACCAGGCACACCATTGTTTGCTATGATGAGTGATTGTGATGAGATGAATCTTTTTACCTCTTTGGCAATAGGAGTTTTCCTATTAGGGTTATTTATTGCATCAAAATAATTTATATTCAGCTCATATGGGGCTTTGGTTCCATCTGGCACAGATCTATATGAAATAAGCCCATTATGCTTTTTTACTTCATTGATAAGATTACTGGATTGTTTTTTTGTAAGCAATCCCTTTGCACTAATCATATTAATACCATCATGTGAGGCCAGGAAATTAAAGAACAGATTCCCAGCTTTTAATGGTTCTATTCTTTTATAGAATTCCTGCAAATGAGATGTATCCTCTCTTATGAATGCATCTAATACAAGCAAGGGAAGAGTGACCTGATATACCATATGTGATTCATCACCCCTGCCAAAATAGGATATGTTATATTTATAGGGAGCATTTGTTTCTGTGATTAAGATAGCATAGGGTGCTACATAACTTAATATAAGCCGAAGAAGTTTAACAATCTCATGACTATTCTTCAGATTAAAGCATGAGGTTCCCAGTTCTTTCCACAGAAAACCTATTGCGTCTAATCTGATAATCTCAACTCCATTTGAAAGATAAAATAATAATAAGTCAATAATCTCAAGCAAAACATCTGGATTTTTAAAATTTAAATCAACCTGATTATCACTAAAGGTTGTCCACACATATTTTAATCCCTTTTTTGTCTTAAATCCTGTTAATAAGGGGTTTGTCCTTGGCCTGAAAACCAAATTTGTATCAATTTTTTTGTTAAAAGCAATGAAATAATTCATGTACTTCTTATCCCCTTTTAGAAATCCCTTGAACCATTTGCTCTCCTTGGAAACATGGTTTAACACAAGATCAGCCATCAAATGGTAATCCTTTGCAATTTTCTGGATATCTTTCCAATTTCCTAATTCTGGACTAACATTTCTATAATCAACTATTGAAAAAGCATCATCAGAGCTAGGGAAAAATGGCAAAATATGAACCCCGGTAATTGTATTTTTGATATATTTCCTAAGAAACCTGTATAGGGTTTTTAATGGTTTTTCTTTGCTGGTCTTTATAGAATCTCCGTATGTAATCAAAATAGAATCTTTCTCTGATAAAAATAATTTATTTCCATATTTTTTTCTCTTACTCTTAATTATTGGTTTATTGTAATATTTATTTATAATATTATTTAGCTTTAGAAAAATCTGGTCTGTATTATTATATAGATATATTACCTCTAATTTATTTTTTATTTTTGACAAAATCTGTTTTTTATTCATTAGCTCATTACCATTACAATTTTATAGATAATAGAAATTTTATACATAAACCCAACTAGGCTCTTTCTTGAACTTTTTTCTATATTTAGTGATTGTAATTATTGGGGGTCTTTGTTTCTCTTTTATCACTATTTTTTTCAGATTATATGCACGATCTTTAGTATGTTCTATAATCCTAAACCTATTCCTGATATCTGTTACTAGTATCAGCTTTCCAAGAGTGTTGGCTCTTTTTGCAAATACCTGCAGTATTCCAAAAGCCATCTTGCTTAAACTATCAAGAGAACTATTCCTATGGATCCTCTTCTTGAGGTCAACCTGTGCACAAACCCTAAGCCCAAATTTCTTTATAATATCTATCAACATTGCGGTTTCCACACCATAGCCTGTAAAGAAGGGTATTCTTTCTAATAGTTCTCTTTTTCCAGCATATTCTCCTGACAATGGCTGTATAAAACCGCTTAACCTTGGAAAATACATATTGAAAAGAGGCCTTATTGTCAGTTCTGTAACCCTACCGCCGCCCAAAGGCCTCAGCTCTTTCCCAACCCTTATTGGTCTCTGATAGAATGCTTTAGTAAACTTTATGTTGTCATGAGTAAGAAGCGGCCCTATTAAGCCATATACAAACCGTGGATGAATATTTTTGATATCACCATCAATCCAGCAGATGATATCCCCTTCTGCAAGGTATAGTGATTTCCAGAGATTTTCTCCCTTTCCTTTTGCCCTGCCTGTGGATTTCAAGAATTTTTCTGCTAAATAAAACTTAGCACCACTTTCAACTACAATTTTTTCAGTATTATCTGTGCTTCCAGAATCAACAACTATAATCTCATCAACCAGCTTATTCTTATCAATCAATGATTCCTTTATGGTTGTAATGATTTTTCCTATTGTAGCCTCTTCATTTAATGTTGGGATACATACACTAATCTTCAGCTTTTTTTCTTTCTTTATCTTTACAAGCCGTTTTATATCACGAAAGCTATCACACTTGAATTTGTATTTCTCAAACCATTCTTCAACATTCATTTTATAACAAAAGATAAGCTCTTTCTTTAATAAACCTTTTTATTTTTGGTATTATTTAATCTTTGGTATATGACATATTTTTGGCATATTTTTAAGATTATGAATAAAGTTACAAAAATCCCTCAAAATCCTCAAAAACCCTTAACAACCAAACCAGAATAACTCAGGCCTTAAAGGTTTTGATTAAATCAATTCCTACACACATTATAGACAAGAATATATTTTCTCATACAAAACTCAAACAAAACTAAAGTTCTTAATATTACTTTTTGTATAATACCTTTACCTTATATGATTACTCTTCGCTTCGACCCACCTTTTTCTTAGGTTCCTTTAATTGCTTTATTTTCTTCTTACTTTTATTTTTGATATCTTTTTTAATTCAATAATAATCTGTTTACCAATATCTTTTATGTTTCTATTAAGATTTGCAAATAGTCCTTTATATTCTGAGATTTGGTTATTGCCAATTTTTCTTAGGGCTTTTTCTGTAGCCCAAGCAAGTTTTACTTCACAAACTACTCCAACTATGGCAATTATAATAGCAACAACTGTTAGTACTATTACACGAATATTGCTAGTTCTAGCGAAATCTAAAGCTTGTCTGGTATTTTCTATAGCTTCAAGCTCGGTTTTTGAAAGTACATTAAAATCAGATCCATGGTAATTTCCTTCATTGTCTATAACGCCATAGCCTACACCCCCACTTAGAGATTTTTTTGGGTCTTTTTCATCAAGCTGTGCATCACTGTCCCAATAACCAACTGGGGAAAGGGCTATACCACAAAGATTTAGAATATTTCTATCTGAATCAATATAATTAAACTTTGGATAGATAATATTTTCCTCTTCAATTTTTTTCCAGCTTACATTCACAAATTTTAATGAATATATTTCACCTGGACTAAGCTTTGGTATTTCAAAACCATGCCTACAAAAAGAATGATCAAAAGTTTTACTTGGTGAATTTATTATGATTTTTAGAATTGATTTAGGATATGTACAATTAGCTCTATTAATTACCTCAAATTTACCTAGTCTAAGAATATCATCTTGTCTAAAATTTGGAAATTGGTATTCACTCAATTTTGTTGAGTCATCTTCTTTAAAACCCAATAGTTGATAATTAACTGCTACATCTTTTTGACAATCTGCCTTAACAATTATAATATTTATAATTATAAAAATTAAAAATATAATAAATAAACTTGGTTTTTTCATATTTATGTAAGAAGGATAATATTATATAAATATATTTCTATAATAAATCATTTTTAGAATGGTGTGGTGGTGATAAAACTTCGGTCGGAAAAAAAGACGTTCGGCATCAAAGCCCCACCCCATATAACCGGAATTCCAATGTTAAGAAATATTACTCAGGCAATCTTTCTAATTTTTGTGGAAAGGCAAGAAAACTTTAAATAGTTGAAATCATATCTCTATCATAAAATGGATACCATTAGCATTTTCCCTTTAATAGTTATAGGATTTGGATTTTTACTTATGATTCTTTCTGTTATCTTAAAAGATTTAACATTAAGTGAAAGAATCGTCAAAAACACAATCTTTCTGATGAGTATTGCTACGATTCTTATATTTTCTTCATTCTTTTTTTCAAAAATTGCTCAAATAATACCAGTTAAAGGATATTATATTATTATGTTTTTTTTATTTGGGATGGTGATAATTCTAGCTATATTCATATTAGGGATATCGAAGAGTCCTAAGATTACTTTAATATCGTGGATTTTAATAATACTCTCTATCCTAATGGTTTTAGGTTCAATAGGTTTATTGGTTCCACTAGAATGAAATTAGACGAAAAAAAGCAATTACTAGGAAAAATAAACATAGATATTATGATAGGAATATGTTTGGGTATTTTAGGAAATGGTTTGTATTCTTGGTTAGCTAAAGAATTTAAACCATTGACTGTAATTGGAACATTTACTTTTATCCTTTTAGTATTAATATATAAGAAGGAAAGTCAAAGTTCTTTTCATAACAGAATTGAATTAAGTACAGCTAAAAAAGTTGAAAAATATGATATTTTGAAGATACGAGAAGAATTTATGAATAAAATTGAAACAAATTGGAAAAGAGACCAGAAAGACATACAATTCCATGAAGATAAGATTATTCAGTTTATGATTGATGATATTGCAGTATTTAAGATTATTTTTGAGAATTACTGTATAATTCTTGAATATTACCTCGGTTCAGAAACAGAATATATTCTAGATATATTTACAAAAATAATAAAAAACTACAAAAAAAGAAGTAATGGAAAATTAGTATATAAAAATTCATTAAAGGCTCTAGATAAACCAATAATCGTATCCGGAAGAGTTCTTTATTAATATAAAATGTATCACAAAACTATTGATGAATTAGAAAAATATTCAGATAATATAGAATTTGAAAGATTTTGCTGTGAAATTCTTTCACGATTAGGATACAGAGGTATAGAGCCTCAAGGAGTAGGTAAAAAAGATGGTGGGAAAGATGCACTATTGAATACATCCAAGGCGAAAGTTGTTTTTCATTTTAGCTTAAGAAAAGATTGGGATAAAAAAATATATGAAGATTTGGAAAAAGTAAAAGACAAAGATTATTCAAAATTTGTATTTGTATCAAATCATTTCATTCCACCTATGAGAAGGGATAAATTAAAAAAAGAAATCGAGCAGAAATATAATTTAGATTCTGACATATATGATCAAGAACGTCTGAGAAATGAATTAGATTCACATAGTTTAGATTTAAGAGAGAGATATTTCAATATAAAATCAGATGATAAAAAATTAAGTCAAGTTGATTTAATTGTTAATAAATTAGTTAATAGTAAATTGAGTGAACATTACATAATAAGTACCCCTAAAATATTATTTATTTCTATACCAATAGATATTAAATCAAATAAATATACATTATTTAATGATAATTTTGAATTTATCGCTGATAAATTGAGTTTAACCAATATATTAAGTCAAGCTTTTATTCCTAAATCTTTTATTACAAAAGTCTTCTCTGAAGGACTTGAGTTATATGAAAAACATAATATTGGGATATCAGTTCCAATTGGGTTAAAAACTTACTCTATGAAAGGATTCAAAGATGCTATCAATATTTGTCGTGTTTATCATAAGGGAGTTATTTATTACCAACTAGACATTGAAGAAGTTGAATTAAATAAGAAATTTCTGCATAATCTTCTCAAATCATTGTTTAAAGTAACTAAAGATGTTAATAATTTATTTAATGTAAGAAAGGGTATCTTTAGGTTTTCTATCAATTTTGTTAATGCAGATGATTCATTATATAATAAAAATAATGGGGGATATAAAGGTGAAAAAGCACTATTTGAGGAGGATTTTGAGTTAAATATAAAAGAGATTGATTCTAAAATTGAAGGTATATTAACAAAATTAACAAATAAGATAGATGCTTTTTATAATCAACCTATGTAGTTTTCCTACCATAGTGTATTTATTTTTATTGCGATTCGCACTTGACGAAAGAGTGCCCTGCGTCATACCCTTAATACTTTGTACAACTCGGTGCATGTAACAAGGATCTTGATATTATATATAATTCAAAAACTTGCCTATTTTTTTCAGATTTATTGAAATATTTTCAGGAATTTCTTCTAAAAGTTAATAAAGAAGTTAAGGTTATGTAATAATAATAAAAAATAACAAGATTTATATATGTATTCATATTGTATCTAAATTGTGGCTAAACATATATATTAATGTATTAATATAAAAGGCATGGAGAAGGGGATGATAGATGCTATTTCACTGTTAAAATCAAGTGAATATAGGCTAAAGATAATTCAAGCAATTGGAAATGATACTCCTACGCCTTCTGAAATCGCAGATAGAACTAAGATTAGATTAAATCATGTAAGTATGTTTTTGAAGGAATTAAAAGAAAATGATATGGTTAAATGCCTTAATGAAGGAACTAGGAAAGGAAGGTTATATGAGTTAACCGAGTTAGGAAAAAATGCAATTAAGAGACTTAAACAAAATAAAATTTAAAGATGAAGGTTGGGATTTCAGAGATGCTTATACTAAATATAGTAATCATGGATTTCATACCTACCCAGCTATGATGATACCCCAAATAGCTAGGAGATTAATAGAAACTTATGGAAAAAATGCAGAAGTTCTACTTGACCCATTTATGGGCTCTGGCACAGCCCTTTTAGAATCTACTTTACACAAAAATTTTAAGAAAGCTTATGGTGTAGACATTAACCCATTAGCATTACTTATTTCGGAAGTTAAAACAAAACCTATTGAACATAAACTGTTACTAGATGAGTTTAAAAAACTAATGAATAAGTGTGCAGATGATAAAAGGGACATTAATTTCAAACAGAAAGAAATAGAAAAACCTAATTTTTTTAATATAAGCTTTTGGTTTAAACCGCAAGTTATAATTGATTTAACAATAATAAAAAATAACATTAATCAAATTGATAATCAAGATATTAAAGATTTCTTTTCAGTAGCTTTTTCTGAAACAGTAAGGAATGTATCCAACACTAGAAAGAGAGAGTATAAATTATATCGCATGAATGAGTTAATGTTAAAAAGACATAATCCAAATACAATTAATGAATTTAGAAATAAGGCAATGGAAAATATTGATAAGATGGAAAAATACTTTAAAGAGTATAATAAAGATTGTAAATTACATATTCTGCCTGAAGATACAAGGAAGAAAATTTCAGTTAATGACAGAGAAGTTGATCTAATAGTCACTTCCCCCCCTTACGGGGATAGTAGGACAACAGTAGCTTACGGTCAATTCTCTAGACTATCTTTGCAGTGGTTGGGATATGATAAAAAAACAGTTTTAGATATTGATAAAGTAAGTTTAGGTGGAATCCCTACTAGAAATTTAAAAAATGGGTTGGGTTCACCTACATTGAAGAAAACTTTAAAGAAAATATCAGATATTGATCCAAGAAGAGCAAGAGATGTATTAAGTTTTTATGTTGATTTTGACAAATGCGTAAAAGAGCTACATAGAGTAACCAAGAAAGGTGCATTTTTATGTTTTGTTGTTGGCAATAGAACTGTTAAAGGAATTCAAATACCAACAGATAAAATAATCGTAGAATTGTTTAGAGCAAAAAACAATTATAAACACCATAATACTTTTACAAGGAATATTCCTTATAAAAGAATGCCTAGACTTAACAGCCCTACAAATATAAGTGGAAACCACGCAGTAACAATGAATGAGGAATGGATAATTATATTAGAAAAACAATAATCATAAAATTTTCTCTTCTTTTTTGAATAAATTACTTAAATATTTTCTACCAATCCTCAATCCTGAACCATGGTCACGAGCAAATCCCGATTCTTTAAGGTGCATTCTAAATTCCCATACAATTTTTCCATCAATTAACAACTCTTTAAAATTAGTTTCATCAAAATGAGAAAATAAGTTTGCTTCAATATAATGAAAATACTCTTCTTCCCCCTCCTTCTTTTTGTCAGCTAAAACTAATAACAAGTTTTCATACAACTTTGTTTTAATAGTATCTATCAATTCTGAAAATTTAAAATAACAAACAATACCAAAACTCTTATGTACTATTTCTAGTTTATCTTCTTTCTCATCTAAATTTAATTTAAATTCCTTTGGATTAAATCTATCAATTTTTAATGTGATTTTTAATGCCTTTCTTCCTTTTTTATCAATATATCCAAGCTTATTTATGATATCTCTATCTCTCAAAGGATCCCAAATAGGAGATTTAGTTGATAAGGTAACTCTTGAGCCCGCTTTCTTTCTTTGTGCTTTTAGCTCTACTTTTAGACCATTATATGTAAAATCAGGCTCACCAATATTGTTTTCTTTAATACCCAAGAAAGTCTCTAACGTATAACCTACCCCCGTATTATCTTTTCTTAATGATTTAATAAATCCCTTATCTTTAATAACCTTTAATTTTTCTTTAATATTAATTTCTGGTAAAATTTCTTCCATACATCAAATCAACTAACAATTTTATATATACCAATACCACAAGATAGATATATCTTAAGTACATTAATTACCAAGCCCCTTATTCTTTATTCTTTTATTGAATGATGTGGCCCAGCATTACAAGATAAGCAGGACTGACTGGCTCAAGTATAGGATTGCAAGCCTTGTAAGAGAGGAAAAGGCCAGGATAATAAATGACTTTGAGAGAAGATTCATAGGTGGAATGATAAGCCAAGAAGAATTCAAAAAAGAAACAGGAATAAACCCAACAAAAGAAATGAAAGAGCTAAGAAGCAGAGTAAGCCAGACACCAAGAAAGTATATAATGAGCATATTAGAAGATATAAAAAAGAGGGAAAATCATAAAGGCAGTAATATTTGACCTTGACAACATATTAACAAAATGCTCTTTGTCTGTTTGGATTTTGTTTTTTAACAATTCTTTATATATAAAGTTAAAAATTCAGTAAGAAACATTTTTATATAGTTAGCTCTTGCATAAAATTATGAAGCTTAATTACTATGCACTCCACTATCATATGAAACAAAGCGGAACAAGGACAGTAATAGAAAATATTTTACAAAGTCTTGAAACTAACCCAGAAATAAAGCTTAATCTCATCTATTCCTCAAAAAAAGGAACTTTCCATCCAGAAAGTAAGAAGATAAAGGTTATTGATATTCCTGATGTGGACTATTATGATAATATATTTAAGAGTAAAGAACTGCTGATGAAGAAAGCTAACAAGCTTAAAGAAAACATAAAAAACAATCTTGAGCTATCCAATAGATGTGTGCTGCATTGCCATAATGTCAATCTTTTTAAAAATTCTTATCTTGCAGCAGCACTTCTATTATTAGCAAAAGAACTGGAGGATAAGAATTTTATTCTTCTTCTTCAATTGCATGATTTTGCAGAAGAAAACAGACCAGACAGACTTAGATTATTAGTTAACTGTTCTGGAAAAAAAGACAGGCTCTTTGGAAGCAAGATTGCATATCCAATCTACAAAAATATATTTTATATGACCATAAACTTAAGAGATAAAGCCATGCTTAAGAAAATAGGTATTCCTGAAAATCATATATTCCTATATCCCAACTCAGTTGACACAGAGCTATTCTTATCAAAACCACACAGAACAAACAAATTAATTAAAAGACTTGAGAATTATGCAAAAGAAAATAAATATATATTTGAGAAGAATAGAAAAATTCTGCTATGCCCTACCAAGATCTTAAGGAGAAAGAATATTATAGAGAGCATAGTTATCCTAAAACTTCTTAACTCAATAAGGAATGAATGGCAATTGCTCATAACCCTTGAGGGCAATTCCCAAAAAGACAGGGCTTATGGAAAATTAATCAAGGATTATGTTAGAAAGAAAAAACTGCCTGCCACAATTGGATTTGGGCATAAATTGATTGCAGCAAGGAACACAAAAGATAAAAATAAGATGATTGATTTATTTTCTATATCTGATGCTATAATCACTACATCAATACAAGAGGGTTTTGGTTTTACCTTTCTTGAAGCCTGGGTAGCTAATAAAAAAGTGATTGGCAGAAGAATTTCCTACATATTTAAAGAACTAAAGGCAAATGGTCTGAATATGAATCATTTCTATGATAAAATCTTAATTAACAAAAAAGATTTCTGTGAATATAGCCATCATCAACAAATAAGATTATTAGACAAAATAAACTATGAGGGTTTATTGAGGCAGAAGCAGTTGAAAAGAATGATTGATTTCTTAAAAGAAAAGAATTCTGCTATAATCAATTCCAATAAGAAGATCATACTAAAAAACTTCTCAATAAGTTCTTATACAACAAGATTAAAAAAAATAATTACAGAAGCAGAAAAACTAAAGAAAAAAACATGGAAAAATGTTTATATTGATAACAAAATTCTTATAGATTATTTCAAAAATGATTAAAGCAATAATATTTGATATCTATGGAACATTACTAAAGCAAGGAGATCTTGAGAATTCTCTAGCTAAAAAGGAAATGCTGCTAAAAGCATTTTCAAAAATTAAGAAGAAGTACAAGCTTAAATCCACACCTAATGAACTTTTAGATTTATTTGTTAGTTTAATAGATAGAATTCATAGAATCAAAAAGGCAAGGGGCATAAAGTCACCTGAGGTAAAAATAGAAAAAATATGGGTAATGATCCTTAAGAAAATTGATTATAGATTTGATAAAAATTTTTTGTTTAAGATTGCTTATGAACATAATTGCATGACAGGCAAAAGAGCCCTATACCCTAATGTAATACTAACTTTGAAAAAACTTAAAGAGAAGGGTTTGAAACTAGGCATAGTATCAAATGCGCAGTTTTATACTGAAATGGATATGAATAGTTTATTAAGCAAAGATTTAGATATAAAATCTCTTTATGATTTGTTTGATAAAAACCTTGTGTTTATGTCATATAAACTGGGTTATTCAAAACCAAACCAAAAGGCATTTATTATTCTGAAAGGAAAATTAAAAAAAATAGGCATTAAACCTGATGAGACATTATATATTGGGAATGATATGATTAAGGATATTTTGACTGCAAAAAAACAGTCTTTTAAGACCTGTCTTTTTGTGAATACAGAAACAAAATATGCTGTAGCTGTAAAACCAGATTATAAAATTAAAGATATGAGATTAATTATTGATATAGTTAATAAAGAAAGACTACAAGAATTATACAAAGCATATAAAGCATCTAAGAACAAAAAGTTTTATTCTATTTCAGAATTTAAAAAGATTATAATTCCTTTATTAGATAGAATAATAAGCAAGCACAAAAATAAAACTACAATTATTGGCATTCAGGGTGGAATTGGTACAGGCAAAACAACGCTTGTAAATTTTCTTAAGGAGATTTTAAAGCAAATGGGATATAATGTACAATCCTTTTCTATTGATGATTTTTATAAAAACAGAAAGGAAAGACTAGAACTATCTAGAAAATTCAGGCAAAATCCCTTTTACCAGATATCTAGAGGAATGCCAGGAACACATAAAGTAAATAGGTTATTGGATACATTTCAAAGGATAAAGAAAGGTAAAAATTTTAACATACCTATATTTGATAAATCCCTTTATAATGCATATGGTGATGTCCTGAATAAGAAAATAAAAATAAAGAAAAAACCTGATTTTATCTTATTTGAGGGCTGGTGTATAGGAATTCCTTATATATCTGTTCATGAGCTGTCAGCTATTTTAAATAAATATAAGATTAAGAATCTTGATTATAAGCCTAAACATGCTAAAATTGTTCTTAAATATGTAAAATCTTATCAGAAGTTATGGAAATACCTAGATTGCATTATTATGCTTATGCCAAAAAATATTGAGCTCCATAAAAAGTGGAGATACCAGCAAGAACTCAAACTCAGGAAGGTAACTGGCAAGGGTATGAGCAGAAAAGAAATTAATAGATTTGTAAGGCCTTATATTCCATTCACTTATCTTTGCTATGAGAAAATTAAACCTGATATAAAAATAGAGTTAGATGAAAGGCATAGATTCATTAAATTAAAGTAAAGTCTTTTCATATTACATCTGCAATTGCTGTTATATGGAAGCCTGCAAGGCGACTGATCGAAGGGATAGTTTTCAAAAATCCGTATTCAGGTGCGAAGCCTTATAGAATTAAAATATCTAAAGATGGGCTGCAAAATCAGAATAACTTATAAGTTTGATATTGTACTTTGATAAAAGTTTATTAATTTTAATAATATTTTCTGCATCAGATTCTCTTTCTTTATTAAGACTTGATTTACTGTCAGGATCAAATTTTCCAGGATGGAAAATAATTGTATAATACTCCTTATCTTTTAAGGTTGATAACCAGTTTTCTATTTCATTGAATTCTTTTTTAGTTCCATCAAAAATAAGCTCTTTAGTCATAAATTTTGTAAATGGTTCAACTCCAAGGTTTTTGCATGGAATATTTTTTTGTTTAGAAAAATTGATGATGTGTGGATATCCCTCATGCAAATAAACAATTTTATGCAAGTCAATATGTATTGGTTCAAATCCAAATATTTTCACAAAAACATCATATTGTCTCTGAATTTCTCTATCAAAGTTTGTGTTTTTAAAATCAACATGCAATCCAATACTAACATTGTGTGATTTTGATAATTCAATCAATTTTTGCACTTGATGTTTTTGTTTTTCATCAATCCAATCTACCATAACAGAAGTTGATGAAACAAAATCTTTTTCAATTAGTTCAAGAATTTTCTCATTGAAAATTCTGCTATACCCAAAATCATCAGCATTGATAATCAAATATTTCATATTATAGTTGATATATACTAATTATTTTATAAATGTATCTGAGCAACCACCCTTTTTAGTTTTTAGGATTTTTGAAAATTGCACATAACAATTATTAAATAGAAAAGATTTTATATAAGGGTATTCAATAATATAATGATGAAAATATTTACTAAAAAATCTGTCAAAAAGATTTCTAAAATCAAGGAATTCACAAAGAAAAATATTCCCAATTTAAGATATGGAATGATACATTGCCAGTTTGGTTACCATGATGGGGTTTCCATTGTAATGAAACAGATTGAAAGGGTTATGGTTAACTACTTGAGTGTTCCGGAAAAAAATATTTTCTACCTTGTTGGCAGATCAAGGCAGCATGGGTCAAACATTATGATTAAGCCAAGTCTATGGATCAAGAATAAAACAAACCAATTAATGATAAAACGTTTTGGAGAGGGTTATGGTGGAAACAGAAGTGAAAGAATTGAAAATGCAATATCAAGGGCAAAGCTTATTATTGGGGATTTTATAACAAAAAATAAGATTGATGTGTTAATAGCACATAATACATGTCATCCTGTGAATTTTGTATTATCTGTTGCATTGCATAGATATTATAGAGATGCTATTAAAAAAGACCAAAAGACACCAAAATACATACTATGGTGGCATGATTCTCATCTCGAGAGAAAAAGTTTTCAGCATCCTGCAAATGATGTTGAACAGTACCTTCTTTACGGAGTTCCTGGTCCCTTTGTAGAGTATATTGTATTTATTAACAGTTTGCAGTTTAAAGAAGCTGAAAAATATCTTCTTAAATTAGACAAAATAAAGCCAGGCTATTTTGATTTAATGCATAAAAATCATACTGTAATGTATAATACAACAGAAACCTTTATTGATTCATATAATGATTTGGAATCAGATAAATTCAGTGATAGAATTGAAAAATTTCTAGATGATTTTAAGATTAGAGAGTTATTAAAGGAAAAGCATCTAAATTTATCACAGGCATTATTCTGCCTTCAGCATACTAGGATTGTTGATAGAAAAAGAATAGATTTTGCATTAAGATATTGTTTTGAGCTTTTTAAGCAAAAAGTAAAAACAGGAAAACACACTAAAGCATTCTATTTCTTGGTTTCAGGCCATAGACTAGATAGATCCAAAGGTAAGATAATTAGGCTTCATAAAAAATTGTGCAAAGAATATAACACAGACAAATTTTTCTTGGTGTTTGCTGAAGACCTTGACAAAAAAACAGATATTAAGTTTGAAGAATACCCAATAATATTTGCCAAGTTGAGGGGCTTTGCAACCTATTTCAGTGAAATTGAGGGTTTTGGTAATAATCTATTAGAGGTTTTAGCTTCAGGGCTCATTCCTGTGGTTTATACATATCCTGTATTTGTTAATGATATTGCAAAACAAAAGTTTAAAGTCATTGCCTTGGATAGATTTGAGATAGAACAAGAAGCTATTGATAAAACAATGGACATACTAAGAAAAGATAGAAAGAGAAAGATATGGGTAAATAGAAATTTAAAAATCCTAAGAAGAAAATTCCCTCATAAGATAATTGCATTTAAACTTAAGAGAGCAATTATAAGGAGAAGACTTCATAAATGAACAATATATACCAAATCTATAATATGCTTCTTAAACTTTATGGGCCTCAGGGATGGTGGCCTTTGTTAGGCTGTAAGGGAACTAATCCAACTAAAACTGGAGCTATAAAGGGTTATCATCTAGGAGAATATTCTTATCCTAAAAATAATATCCAGAGATTTGAGGTTTGCATTGGTGCAGTCCTAACGCAGAACACTAGCTGGCCGCAGGTTGAAAAAGCACTGTTAAATTTGAAGGGATTAAATGCTTTAAATCCAAAGGAAATAAAAAATCTTAAGTTAGAAAAATTAAAGCAAGCCATCAAGCCAGCAGGATATTTTAACCAGAAAGCAAAAAAACTGAAGATTTTTGCAGAGTTTTACATCAATCTTAAAGGAAAAACCCCAACAAGAGATGAACTGCTTGGGTTGTGGGGAATTGGCCATGAAACAGCTGACTCAATTCTGCTCTATGCATTTAAAGTGCCGGAATTTGTAGTTGACGCCTACACGAGAAGAGTTTTTGCAAATCTTGGCTTTATTGGCCAAAAAGCAAAATACAATGAAATCAAAAAATTATTTGAAAGCAACCTTCCAAAAAATCTCAGGATTTATCAGGAGTATCATGCATTGATAGTCGAACATGCAAAAAGATATTACAGCAAAAAACCTTATGGAAAAAATGATTCACTCTTAAAAGCAATAAAAACAAAAAGGTTTAAATAAAAACAAATCTTAAAAAATAAAAAGAGGTAAAATGGATACTGGTTTGATAATAACAATAATTATTTTTGTTGTAGTTTCAATAGTAATATTAAAGATTGTTACAAAACTCATCAAGGCAGTTCTTATGATATTGATTATTGCTTTTTTGATAACAAGCATTTTTGGCTTTTTTACCTATCAGGATGCAGTTGAACTAAAAGATAATCTTGAAACCAAACCAAAACTTATGCTTTTGCAGGATAATGAAAAGATTGTTGCTGGTTTTGTTACAACAGATTTTGAAGAAGAACCAGAATTTCTGACAATAAGCCAGATTACAGAATATCAAAATAGTTTCAAAAAGCAGGATTATAAAAAAATGCTTGGCAATAACTATAAGATGTTTATAATTAAAATAAAAGCATTTGATTTTGACGATGAAGAGCTTGATTTTATTGGTAAAAAAGTCTCAAAAAATCTTCTTTATTCTGTGCTGAAATCCAATGATCCAATTAGTTTATACAAGGGTGAAACAGGCATAGATCCTGCTCTTAATGGCATTAGTGACCCTGTGGAATTTAAGGCCGTGGTTTTTGCTGTTTTATTTAGTGAAGCAATTGAAAAGAAAGGCACATTGTTTATATTCAATGAGTACAAGAAGAAAAATATTATTGTATATCCAGAAACAGCTGTATTTAAATTCATAAAGTTAATTCCAACATCTTTTGTTAAGAATATGTTTGAAAAGGCAAAAGATAGTGCTATTAATAAGATTAATCAAACAATAAAGAGGTGATTAAAATCAGCATTTTCGACAAGCTTAAATTTTGGAAAGAACATTCTGCAGGGGAAGATAATATTGGTTTAAATGATGATTTAGGAATTCAGACAGAGAATATGGATTATGACAGGACAGGGATACCAAAAAGCGATATGTTTAATTCTGAGAAGGGTATGCCCAATATTCAACAGGATAACTTGGGGATTGGCAGTGAAAAAAGTGGTTTTGACAAATCAGGATTGCCAACACATGAAAGCTTTGGTTCTCAGGATATATCTGCGCTTGACCAGACGGGTTTTGATGCAAATAAGCCATCAGGCATAGAATCATTTAAGCAAACCCAGCAATCAACTACAGCTGACAAGGAATTAGAACTCATATCTGCCAAGCTGGATACAATAAAACTAATCCTTGATGATCTTAACAGAAGGATTGCTAATCTGGAGAAAATTGCAAAAGAGTAGGTTTTTCATGAGAAAAAAAATTCTTAAAAAAAGTGGTTTTACATTCTTTTTAGTTTCCATATGTGTGGTTTTATCAGACCAGATAGTCAAGTTTTTTATCAGAAACAGCATGAATCTTGGAGACTCAATTCCTGTAATAAATAATATTTTTCATATAACCTATGTAACTAACTCTGGTGCTGGTTTTGGAATAATGCAGGGCAAAACAAGCTTGTTGCTATGGTTTTCAATAATTGTTATTGGAATAATACTTCTTTACTATGATAAGATTCAAGAAAAAAAGTCCTTACAAATATTTTCAGGGCTTATTCTTGGCGGAACTGTATCAAACCTGATTGACAGATTATTATTTGGTTTTGTAATAGATTTTCTTGACTTCAGGATTTGGCCGGTCTTCAACATAGGAGACTCCTGTATTTGCATAGGTATTGCTTGTTTAATAATTTATTTTATTAGAGAAAAATAAAAAATTCTATTTTACACATTTGCATGGCTTGAGGCCGTCTTCCTCAGCCTCTTTTTTGCTTTTAAATATTATTTTTCTTTTTGGCAGAATTTTCCTTGCCCACCTGCACTTTGGTTCATGATAATTAACGCCTTTCCTGCTTGCTATATATCTCTTTATTGGTTTTCCTGCTATTTTCCTCTTTTTTGGCTTTTTAACCCTTGTTTCAACAAAGTGTTTTGATGGTTTCAGCTCTTCAACAATAATATCAGGGATTTCTCCTTCAAGGTGTTTCTCTGCTTTAGTAAGTTCCTCAGCTTCATGCATAATTTCTCTTTCATATTCTGACCTTGGCCTTATTTTTCCCTTAATGTTCTCTATTGACATAATAAGTCCTATAATAGTAGTCAGCATAAGCAGAACAAATAATGCCTGATTTTGTGAATAAAAATAGAGGAAAGTTATATTGATGAAATATGCTGCAAAAAAAAGCAATGCCATAATCCATGCTGCTCTTCTTTGATTATAGAGATTATAGGTGATTATAACTGCTGATATAAGGAACAATAGCAGTACTAATAGCTCTGGAACAAAAAAATCCTTTATATTAAATATTATGCTTGTCAGACCTATAAGATTTATAAAAAATATGGCTATAATTATAAAGTATTTTTTGTCCATAATATGTAAATAACAGTGCTCATATATAAAGTTTTTTATTCTAGAGTAGTAATTAGAATTCTTCAAAGGAATCAAGTTCTTTTATATAACCCTTTCTTCGAAGCCAGCTTACCTGCACAGGCCTATACTTATAGATAATATCCCCTTTCTCATCGCCGCCAAATTCCCATGGCTCAACTATAACAAGATCACCCTGCCTTACCCAGAGCCTTCTCTTTAGCCTGCCTGGAATCCTGCAAATACGGGTCTTGCCATCAAGGCACCTTACTTTTGTCCTGCTTGCACCTAATCTTTGCTCTAAGATGCCAAAGGTTTGCTTGCCACTAGGCAGTTTTATCCTCATAATCTGCTGGTTTATTTCTTCCTGTTTTGCAGCTTCTTCTTTTTTTCTGCTCATAAAACAGAAAAAATGAGCTTTTTATATAAATCTTTTGGTAGATTTTTTTGGAATATTGAGAACTGTTTTAGAAAGCCTATAATCAAATTATAAAAATCAAAAACCGCAAGATTTAAATATGTCCTATCCTTTACAGCAATTAATTCATTCTATAAAAGAATATTTCTGGAAGGTGTTAATGCTATGGAAAATCAGAATGTTATGAAAACCGGAACTACAACAGTAGGCATTATGTGCAAAGATGGTATTGTTCTTGCAGCAGACAAGAGAGCAACTGCTGGAAACTTTATTACTGATAAAAAAGCACAGAAAATATACAAAATAAATGATAATATGGCCTTGACAACAGCAGGTGTTGTCTCAGATGTCCAGCTGCTTGTAAAGTTAATCAAGGCAGAGCTTAGCTTAAAAGAAATCAGAACAGAAAGAAAAGCAAATGTTAAGGAATCTGTTAATCTGCTTGCAGGACTTGTTTATTCTAATATAAGGAAGATGTCCATGATACCAGGGATATCACACTTTCTGTTTGCAGGAAGTGATTATGGGGGATTTCATCTTTATGATATTTATGCTGATGGCTCACTGACAAAACATGATAGCTATGTATCCTCTGGTTCTGGCTCTGTGATGGCATATGGTGTTCTTGAAACCTTATACAAAAGTGATATGAAAATAGATGAGGGAATAAAGTTAGCTGTTAAATGTATTAATGCTGCTCTCCAGAGAGATTCTGCAACAGGCAGTGGTATTGATGTTGTGACAGTAACAAAAGAAGGCATTAAAACAGTTCTTGAAAAAGAAATTAAAACAGATTTACAGTAATTTTTCTTAAATTATAAAAGGTGCATTTAATGAATAATGTAATAATAAAAGAAATTCTAAGTCAGCTGCCAGGGGAAAAGATAAGTGATGCTTGTTTTGAGGGAGCAAATATAGTCCTTTACACAAAGGACAAAGACTTTTTTTTTGATAATAATGGGCTCATAAGAAAGATAGTTAATAATATCAAAAAAAGGGTTGAGCTAAGGCCAGATCCAGCAATAACTCTTGATGTAGAAGATGCTGAAAAACTCATAAAGAATGTTATTCCTGAAGAGGCTGGTGTTGACAAGGTAATATTTGACCCGCAGCGTTCAAGGGTTATAATAGAGGCAGAAAAACCCGGGCTTGCAATTGGAAAGCAAGGAGATATTTTAAGGGAGATAAGGAAAAAAACCTTGTGGGTTCCATTAATAAGGAGAAAGCCTGCAATAAGATCGCAGCTTATTGAAAACATAAGGGCTGTTTTATACCAAAATTCAGATTACAGGAGAAAATTTCTTGATAAAATCGGCCACAGGATTTATGATGGCTGGATAAGGGAAAAAAAGAATGAATGGATTAGAGTAAGCTATCTTGGAGGTGCAAGACAGGTTGGAAGATCATGCCTTTTTCTGCAGACACCAGAATCAAGAGTATTGCTTGACTGCGGTGTTAATATAGCCACTGATAAAGATGCTTATCCATATCTTGAGGCTCCTGAGTTTAATATAAATGACCTTGATGCTGTTGTTTTAACACATTCGCATCTTGACCACTGTGGTTTTATACCTTACCTGTATAAGTATGGTTACAGGGGCCCGGTTTACTGCACAGCACCAACAAGAGATGTATCTGCTTTGCTTTTATTGGATTATGTTAAGATAATGAGGTCAAATGGAAAAGAGCCAATATTCACAATTGATAACATAAAGGAAATGGTAAAACACACTATCTGCCTTGATTATAATGAGGTAAGCGACATAACACCAGATATTAGGATAACACTTTATAATGCAGGACATATTTTAGGTTCTGCTATGGTGCATCTGCATATAGGTAATGGGCTGCATAATATAGTCTATACAGGAGATATGAAGTTTGGAAAAACAAGGTTGCTTGATACAGCAGTCACAAAATTTCCAAGACTTGAAACCCTGATGATAGAAAGCACTTATGGGGGTCGTGAAAATATATTGCAGTCAAGAAAGGAATGTGAGGATGAGTTTGCAGACATAATCAAGAGGACTATTGACAGGAAGGGAAAGGTTCTTGTTCCTGTCCTTGGTTCTGGAAGAGCACAAGAGGT
The DNA here is from genome assembly GCA_018819345.1 of Nanobdellota archaeon. Lineage (GTDB taxonomy): Archaea > Nanobdellota > Nanobdellia > Woesearchaeales > CG1-02-33-12 > CG1-02-33-12. The sequence goes on along the minus strand of JAHJQG010000007.1, from coordinate 12,281 downwards.
CTTATTAATAGTTGAAAATATGATAAGAAATGGAAATATTGAAAAGGTCCCTGTTTTTATAGACGGAAGCGTCTGGGATATAACAGCAATCCATACAGCATATCCTGAGTTTTTGAATGGTATTGTAAGAAAGCAGATTTTTCATAAGGATCAGAACCCATTTTTATCTGAGATATTTAAAAGAGTTGGCTCTCAGAAGGAAAGAACCCAGGTTATAGAAGAAACTGGCTCATGCATTATTCTTGCTACATCAGGTATGCTTGTCGGAGGTCCTTCTGTACAATACTTAAAACAGCTTGCTGACAATCCAAAAAACACCCTGCTTTTTGTCTGTTATCAGGGAGAGGGCTCTCTTGGAAGAAGAATTCAAAGAGGAGAAAAAGAGATGTCAGTGGATGGAAGCAAGGAAATAACACAAATAAAAATGGAAGTGGATACCATCGAAGGTTTCACAGGCCACAGCGGAAGAAAGCAGCTGCTTAATTTTGTTTATAGGTGTGAGCCAAAGCCAAAAAAGGTTATTGTAAATCATGGCGAGAGCTCAAGATGTCTTGACCTCGCAAGCTCTATTCACAAACTCAACAGAATAGAAACATCTGCGCCAAGGAATTTAGAGGCCATCAGGCTTAAATAATTTATTAAGTGTTACTATTTTATTATAGTTAAAATAAAAAGTTTTATAAAGGATGGGCAATCATAACATAAGATGGTTGAAACTTATGTTATTCATAGGGATATTAGTAATTTTGAATACGATTTTGATGAACCTCAAATAGGTTTTTCTATTTCTAATGAGGGTGTAACTCTTGTTTATAGTAAGATAGAATTTAAAAAAAATCATGAAAAATATATAAAAAAACTATTAAAATCAAGTAAGGAATATTCTAAAACAATAAAGGAAGATTTATCAAAAACAAAAGAAGAACTAAAACTAAATAGTGGAAACCTAGAAAACATTGATAAGATTATTGATAATTTTAAAAAACAACCAGAAGAAATTAGAAGAATTATTTCATTTGTTGGTTTAGTTAATCCTTCTTTAATAGATAAGTATTACAATGATAACCTTAAAGATTATCAGGTTATAACAAATTATATTAATTATGGAAAAGACTGCTTAGAAGATTTTAACAAAATTGATAGTATAAGACATTCAAAAAATATAAAATTAGGATTGGTTGAATGTTTAAATAGTACTAACAAAATTTTAAATGTATATCAAGAACTAATTGAGGTTAATAAATCAATTATTAATCTTAGAGAAAAATTATTCAAGGCTTAAATAATAATTCTTTAATTACCATTCAGTAACTAAAAGAGAAAGATTTATATAGTTCTTATGCTTTAAGGAGATTATGGAATATAAAAAGCCTGAATCATTTTATGAAATAATAAAAGAAATCGGAAGATCACTTTACTATAATTTTATTTCTGGAGAGCCCCACACAAGAGATGGGTTTAGAGATAAAAAAAATTATACTAAAACAGAATGGGACCATAGGCATTCTTATAAAAAAATTAGCGGAGAAACTAAAGAAACAATTGATAATAAACTCTAGTTCTTTGATTTGTTTACTACTTCTTAATAATTAAAAAATAGAAAGATTTATATATGGGTGTTACTATTTAGTAGTTAGATTGGGGGTATTATGTTAAACAGGAAACAAATTATTGCTGTATTGCTTGCATTCATGCTCGGATTAATACTTAATGATGCATACAGCGAGCTAAGTTTTCTAGAAAGGCCTTTATCATTATTCCAGGATGGTATAGAAAAAGATTCCCCGGGTGACTGGATAAAGGAAGACCAGATAAAAGTATACAATGATAGGGTTATTATCAACCTAAAAGATGCTGAGTGGGCTTCATTCACAGACACAAATTCAATGGATCCAATAATTGATGAAACAGCTAATGCAATAGAAATCATTCCAAAATCAGCTGATGATATACATGTAGGGGATATAATATCATATAAGTCAGACTACGCTGATGGAACAATAATCCACAGAATAATAAAAATAGGCAGTGATGAAGAAGGATGGTACTGCATTGTTAAAGGGGACAACAACCAGAGCCCTGATCCCGGGAAAATAAGATTTAATCAGATAAAAAGAGTTCTCGTAGCTATTATATACTAAAATGATTAAAAAAATTTCTTATCTAATACTTGCAACCATGATTGTATTGCTTACTTTATTTAGTGCATTGATGTAAAAATTAAGAAGAAATATCTGCAATCTTAATCTTGAAAACCAAGGTCTTTCCAACCAAAGGATGGTTTAAGTCAAGAGTAACTTCCTTATCACTAACTTCTGCTATCTTTGCTGGAATCTGTGCTCCATTTGGAAGTTTCATAAGCAGCATCATGCCGGTTTTTAACTCCTTGTCTTTTGGAAGATGCTCTTTTGGAACCTTTTTCACTAATTCAAGATTATGATCCCCATAAGCTTCAGATGGCTTTAAGGTTATTTCTTTTTCATCTCCTTTTTCCATTCCTAGAACAGCCTCTTCAAATCCTTTTATGACCTGCTTTGCACCTACCTCAAACTCCAAAGGCTTTCCATGCTTTTCTGAGCTGTCAAAGACTGTTCCATCTTCTAGTTTTCCTTCATATTCAACTTTTATTTTATCTACTTTTTTTATTGCTATAATAAAACCTCCTTCTTCACAAAATAAGATAGAACTCATTAAACAATTTAGTGGACTGTTATAATAAATTTTATTTAAGTCTTTGGTTTATTTCTTTTTTCTTTTCAGGCAAAGGCCTCTTGACTGTTATAGGTAGAACTCCTTTCTCAAGCTCTAGTTTAGCTATTTCAACAGGATTGAAATGAATATTTTCAAGGTCCTCTTCGCTAAGCTTTATGAGGAAAGGAGCACCCATTGCAATCTGCAATGCCCTTCCGCCAAGCATCCTTGCTATTTCATACTTTGTGTATTGTATTTCTTCATTGGATTTCTTAGCACTCATGATTCTCACCTACAAAAATTTTCTTAACTCTTTTGATTTTTCTATTCCAATCCCTACAATTTTGTCAATATCTTCTGCTGTCAGAGGCTTATCTCCGCCTTTCTGTAAAGCACATAAAGTGCCGTCTTCCTCAACCTCAACTGTTAATCTTGCTTCAACTTTTTCCTCTTCTTCAGGAACTGGATCCACAATAAAGTGATTTCCAATCTTGCTGACTGTGCAGCTTGTAGGAATCTTTTTTAGGTTTAAGGGCAATGTCTCTTTTGTCTTTTTCTTATAATCAACGACTTTGCCATTATATGACGGCATCTTTGTGTCCTGCAATGCAGCTATAACTGCAAGTGCAGATGCGTCCAAGAGGTTTCCATCATCATTAAGTGTGCATATATCTATTAAGATACACCATGCCTTCTCCTCTTTCTTGATGCAGAGTTTCTTTGTGTCAATAGAACCTGACTCCCTAATACCCCTATCAACAACCCTAGCAATCTCTATGGCCTGTATTGCTGGAGGTCCTGGCTCAAAATCAGGACTTGATAATGGCATAAGCTCTGCATTAATCATCATTGTCCCTTTGTCAGGTGTGTCAGGATATGGCTCCTCAACACTTAATTTAACGCCGGCAAGAACTATTGTATCTCCAATAATCACTCTTGCAGATCCCTCTGCATTTTCTGAAAACCCTGTTTCAATCTTTATTGGCCTATATTCATCTAACTTTCTTCCATCAAACCTTATTCCTTTTTCAAGAAAATTTAGAATATAATCTTTTTGTTCTCTATTCATTTTTAACCTCATATTTCTTTTTCAAAGCATCTCTTTGTATTTTATCTATTTTGCTACAGGCTTTTTTTGCCATTTCAAGAGCTTGTTTTAGCTCATCTCTTGAAAGCTCTCCATCCATCTGCAATAATGATATTTCTCCAGTTCTTGAAACTACAGCAATTGGGATATCTGCTACTGTTCCGTCTTCATAGCTTTCCTCACTGTAGTCAAGGTCAACAACAAGCTTGTCATCAACCCTTCCAATTGAAACTGCTGCTACCATATCTTTCATTGGAATTCCTGCATCTGCCAGGGCCATTGATGCTGCGCATATCCCTGCACATCTTGTTCCAGCATCTGTCTGCGGCAATTCAATAAACACATCGACCACTGAATTTGGAGACTCTGTTAAATCTACAACTGGCAAGAGCGCCTTTTCTGTAACCATTGCTATTTCCTTTGCACGCCTGTTTGCTCCTGGCCTTACCCTTTCCCCCATTGAAGAAAAAGGCATCATATTATAGAAACATCTTAATTTTCCTTTTCTTGGATTTTGCAGGAATTTCGGATGTATTTCTCTTGGACCATAAACAGCAGCATATGCTACAGTCTTTCCCATCTTAAAGTAAGCAGAGCCATCAGCCCTTTTTATAACACCTGCTTTTGCCTCAACAGGCCTTGTTTCATCAAACTTTCTTCCATCATTTCTTTTAGTGTAACTCATTTATTCCACCTTTTCAATATTAATTTTTTTGTTGGTCTCTTTTTCTAAAAATGTTTTAATCCTGTCAGTCAGGCCGCTTATATGGGCTTCTTGCTCTATCTTCTTTATTGTCTTAACAACAATAATCTCATTTTCAGGTGAGCCGTTAATCCACACAATTCCATTTTGCCCTACAGTTATACTGCAATCCGTTGCATTTTTTATCATACTAACCATTGAGCCTTTTTTACCTATAATCCTAGGGACCTTATTAGAATTGACCTTTATGATTCTTCCCCCAATAAGCTTTCTCATTCCAGGGCCTTTCATTGATGCATCAACCAGTTTCTGTGACGTAACCATTACTATATTTGTGACAATATAATCATCAATATTATAATACCTGGTTAAGTCTTCATCCCTTCTTATAAAATCCTTGGCTTCCTTAACTGAAAGCACTGCTGAATAAGCAGAACCTATATCAAGGATCCAGCCACTCATTAATATGTTTGTAACCTTTGCAATGATTGTATCTCCTTTTTTTGGAGCATATCTCCCGGCAACTGGAATTGTTTTTATAACTCTTCCATTGATATTCACTAATCCAAGCCCTGAAGCTATTATTTTGTCTTTGTCCCTGAATGTTCCCTCAGCAGGCAGGAAGTCCATTCCTTCTGCGAGCTCTTCACCAGGGGTTACTATTGTTTTGTCTTCTACTAATAATTTTCCCATTTTTTCACCTTGTTGTTTATTTTGTCTTTAATATTTTTGTTTCAATCTCACCGTGAGTCATGCTATTTAATTTATCAAAGAAATCCTGTTTTAAGCCAGCAGGCATCTCAACAAAACATTTCCATGATCCATCATTAAGCCATTCATCCTTGATTATCTTTGAAAAACTCTTTACAACAGAATACATTTTTGCAGCATAAGATGCAGGAATTTTTATTTCAATTTCATCAATCTCAAACTTTATTGGCAAAATAACTCTTAGTTTTTTTAATATCTCATCTATCTGCTTTTCTTCTGATTTGAACTCATCAATATGTATTTTTGCCTCTTCAAATGCATTTTCTATCCTTGTTACTGGATGAGGCAATCCTGTCTTTGGATCAACTCCATTTGCATGTATGAAATTAATTATTCTCTTTTTCTTTTCCTCTCTTAATTTTTGCTTGTACTCAGCTGTTAACTGTATCTCACCATCCTTTATTATGATTTTTGCAACTTCCTTGACATCTGTTGTGTTAAATAATTGCTGCACCAATTTTTCAGATGCAAGCAAACCTTTCTTTGCATCAGCAAATATCTTTTCATTTGTTATAACATCCTCTATTGCTATATCTTTTCCCTGCTTGAATGCAATTGCATTATCTGAATTTATGACAACCTCAAAGTTTTGTCCGCCTTTTTTTAATCTTGCAAGATTAATAGAGAATCTTTCCTTGCCATATGTTTGTTGTCCTTGAGCCATTATGAGCACCTTTATTTCCTTGATTTAGATTCATTAAAGGTTTTTTCTATCTGGATTTTTGTCATCTTTCTGAACTTTTTCTCATCTGTCTTTATGTAAGCTGCATCTATCCTGCTTGCATTAAACTCCTTACCCAAAACCCTGCAAAGGGCGCTAACTATAAGCTTGAATGCTTCCTCTATTGTTATTGAGTCCTTGTATTTTTTATGCAATATCTCTTCTATTTCTGATTCTTTCTCGCCAATAGCTGTTGCCTTGTACTGGAAGAATATTCCTGTTGGGTCTGTCTCAAACAGCTTGGGAGTTTTATTATCAATGCCTGCTACAAGTATTGAGACTCCGAAAGGCCTTAGTCCTGCCTGCTGTGTGCATATCTGCTTTATGTTGCATATGTCCTTTACAACCGTCAATGTGTCTATTGGGCTGTCATATGTAACTTTGTGCTGCTGTGCCTTCAGCTGTGCCATCTCAATCAGCACCCTTGCATCAGACAATATTCCAGCAGCTGTTGCCACAATATGCTCATCAACCTGGAATATCTTCTCTATTGCATCTGATACAACCAATGGATCAACTATCCTCTTGTCTGTAACCAGTAAAACACCGTCCTTGCATACAATTCCAACAGCGGTTGAACCCTGCCTAACTGTTTTCTTTGCATACTCAACCTGCAATAGCCTGCCATCTGGGCTAAACATTGCAATTGACCTATCATAACCCATCATTTGATGCTGCATTTGTTCCATTTTAACACCCCATATTTATTTGTTTATTATTACATAGCAAGATATTTTTTATCTGCTTTATTTATTATTCCTGAAACACCAACACTTTTTACAATTATTTGATGTCTTTTAAACCTCTTTATTAATGTTAGTGATGTTCTTAGCTTATCAACATATTTATTGTTTACTTTTATCATGCCTCTTTGTTTTTTTGGGTTCCATTTGTCTGGCAAAACCCAAATTCCGGCTTTTGCTGTCTCAACTTCGCCTAAAAAGCTAAGTGAAGACTGCCAAATAAGGCTTGAAATTTCTGAAAAAGATTTTATGTCCTTTTTAGAGACAATCTCAAATACCAAATATCTTTTTTTCTCCCTTAAGCTTGGCAGAACAGGTTTAATTTTCTTTGCCAATAAGCATCGCCCCAATAAATTTTTCATAGAGAAAACAGCTCTTTTGCTTTCGTCTTTCCTTTTCTCCAACAATAGAGGATAAATCTATTATATATAAAGCTTTGGTTTTTTAATTCTGGCTCTTACCTTTTTGCATTGTCTATAACTTTCTTATATAATTCCATATATCCATCAACCATTTTATCTGGGTTGAAGTTGTCCTCAATATATCTACGGCAATATCTTGGGTCTATTTCATCTAATCTTGAAACATATCCTACTAATTCATCAATAGTATTTCCAATAAAACCATTTGTTCCTGGTTTAATTATTTCTGGTATAACACTTCTGTTTAGCGCGAGTATTGATGTTCCTACAATTCCAGCTTCCAAGGTGACTAAAGGATGAGATTCCTCCCCTTTTCCTAAAAATAAAAGTGCTTTTGCATATTGCATTATCTGATCCCTTTCTTGTTCAGTTACTTCTTCCACATATATGATTTCTCTTTTATTCTTTGAAGGACTGTAATTCTGAATGTTCCAGATGAATTTTTCTCTTTCTTTTGATTTTAAATCACTTAAATCTCTTGTAATATGGGGTCTTATTTCCATATCAAAATAATATCTATCAATGAGATTTCCTGCTATAATAAGATCAAGACCGCTTTTTCTTGAAAATTCTATTGCATTTGCCTGACCCTTGTTTCTTTTAATTCTACTAACTGAAAAAAGATATTCACATTTTTTATCTGAAAATGGATGGTCTATTTTATTAACTGAAATAGAATTATGTACAATCCCAACAAAATTCATATCTTTTGGGTATTTATCTCGCTGTATACAAGTAAGTGCTGAAAAGTTTTCATCAGGATATATGTAGAAACTTCTTAAGTTTTCATCATTTGCTACCCCATGGATTGTAGTTAACATTGGGGTCTTAAGATATCTTCCTAAAACAAAAGCAATGGGGTCATAATGATTGTTTATTATATCATAGCCTTTACCTTGCAATTCTAACTTTTTTATGTGGTCAATAGTCTTAGCAATATAACCTACCCAACGATGGGCACCAATATCATTTTCATACTTTTCTTTTATAATTCCTAATGGCATTACAATTTCACAGCCAAAATTGGATAGGGTAGAAGGTTTAGCAGTATACAATATAACCTTATGTTTTTTTTCCAACAAACCTTTAGCTAAAAGATATACAACCCTTCCACAGCCACCATATCTTGGGGGTGGTGCCTGGTCATTTGGCCTTAATATAATTGCAATTTTCATTTCAGTTGAATTCTTTAAATATAATGTTTCCTATATAAATCTTTCTACTTGACACCACTTAATAATGGTTTCATAAGGAAAGTTTTCTGTTAATTATTATTTACTGATAAGTAGTCATAAAACCGAAAGATTTAAATATTCTAGATTAAATTTAATTAATATGGTAAGGGGAATAGTAAGTGAAGGTTATTTGAATGTGGTTTATCATGGATTAAATAATGATTACTTTCCAAAAATATACAGTTCTATCTTTGATATGCCTTTTGATGAGATTTCCTTTGACTTAAATGATATGAAAAACCAAAAAAAGATTCTTGATTTTATTAAAGGTGATAACCAGGATAAAATATTAAAATTTTTGAAAAAAAGAAAAAAAATTCCTGCATTAAATCTAGATGAAATAATGGCCCTTTCAATACAACTGGATTTCATAAGGTCAAATAGAGAAATATATCTTGGAAATCTCAATGAACAATCATTATATAGTGCAATTAGTAAAACCTGGGGAATGAATATTCCTGAAAAATCTTATAATTGTTTTCAATTGATTAATTCTTCCAAATCAAAAAATTCACATGATTACGAAGATAAGAAAATAATATTGAACCCATTTAGGAATAGAAATCTTAAAGACAGGCTTGAATTTGTTGAATCAAATAATACAGGAATAAAAGATAGTTTTATACAAAGCATAAAACCAAGAAGTCATTTGTATTACAGGCCTCATGAAAATGATGCTAAGAGAGAGGTAGCAAAGATTATTTCTGATATTTATAAGTGATTAAGATTCAAGACCTTATTATTTCTAATACTTTATCCCTCATCTCTTCCATCTTTTCTTTTGTCTTGGCCTCCAGATTAAGCCTTATCAATGGCTCTGTGTTTGAGGGCCGAACATTGAAATGCCAGTCATCATACTCAACTGATACGCCGTCCATGTGGGAGATTTTGCCGTCGCTGAATTCCTGCTCAAGCTTTTTTATCACAGCCTCCTTGTCACTTACTTTTGAGTTTATCTCGCCACTGATAAAGTATTTTTCAGTTGGCTTAAGTATTTCTGAGAAAGGCTTGTTTTTTATGGAGATTAATTCAAGCATTTGGAGTGCAGGAATCATTCCATTGTCTGTGTAAAAATCATTATGCTTGTAGTAATAATGGCCAGTCACCTCACCAGCAAAAACAGCATTTTCATCCCTCATGTATTGTTTGAAAAAAGAATATCCTACCCTGCACATCCTTGGTATTCCATTGTTTTTTTCTATCATATCCTTAACAAACCAGCTTGCCCTAAGATCATAGAATATTATTGAATCTGGGTATTTTTTCAGCATGCTCTCTGCCAAAAATCCTGTTATAAAGTCGCCTTGTAAAAATCTTCCCTTTTCATCAATGAAAAAACAGCGGTCAGCATCACCATCCCAGGCAATACCTAAATCAGCTTTCTCATCAACAACTTTTTTCATAATATCTTTTCTATTCTCTAAAATCAATGGATTAGACTGGTGATTTGGGAAAGAGCCATCAAGTTCAAAGTACATTGGGATAATATCTATTCCTGTTTTTTCAAATACTTTCGGAGCTATCATTCCAGCCATGCCATTTGATGCATCCATAACAACCTTTAATGGCTTTATATTTTTTAAATTAACAAAGCTTAAAACAAAATCAACATAATCTTCAAGAACATCTTTTTTTATTATCCTGCCTTTTTTAGGTTTTTTAAAATCATTTTTTTCAACTAATTTTTCTATTTCTTTTATTCCTGTATCCTCGCTTATTGGTATTGCCTTTTCTCTTGTAAACTTAATTCCATTCCATTCTTTAGGATTATGTGATGCAGTTATCATTAAACCAGAATCAAAACCATTGTTTGCAACAGCAAAATAAAGCATTGGTGTGGTTGAAAGCCCAATATCAATAACATCAGCTCCCTGATCTGTTATTCCATCAGTAAGAGCCTTAAACAATGAATCAGAGCTTAGCCTCATATCTCTTCCAATAACAACATTCTTGCATTTTAAGAACTCAACAAAAGCCCTGCCAACTTTGTAAGCTATCTCTTCATTTAGCTGTTCAGGATAAATTCCCCTGACATCATATGCCTTGAATATACTCATACTATCACCCTTTTATATTGAGAATAGATTATTTTATATCTTTCCATTCTTTTAGAGCTCTTTCATATCTCTCTATGTTGCCTGTGTCAAACCACTGGCCACTAAATGGATATCCAAAAAGCCTTCCCATCTTAGCTAGTTTTGGAAAAATATCTTTTTCAAGCATTGCAAAGCCTTTTGGTATTAAATCAATAACCTCTGGCTCCATTATGTAAAAGCCTGAGTTTATAAGTTTAGAGGGTGCTTCCTCTTTTTTTGGCTTTTCAACAAACTCAAGGATTTTTGAGCCAGAAAGCCTTGCAACCCCATACTTGCTTGGATCCTCAACAGTTGTTAGTGCAATTGTTACAAGAGCATTATTTTCCTTATGCAATTCATACATTTCTTCTATGTTTATATTTTTAAGCTCATCTCCGTTTGAGACAATAAATGTTTCAGTAAGCATGTTTTTTCCCAGCTTTAATGGCCCTGCTGTTCCTAATGGCTCATTTTCTTCTATATAGCTTAGTTTTATTCCAAATCTTGAGCCATCAGTAAAATGTTCTTCAATCTTTTCCTTCATATGGCCAACAGCCATTATGATATCCTTTATATCATGTTTCTTGAATAGGTCAAATAAATGCTCTGTAATTGTTCTTCCATGGACTGGTATTAAGGCTTTAGGTATTTCATAGGTTATTGGCCTTAGCCTTGTTCCCTTGCCTCCTGCAAGTATAACAGCCTTTCTTGGAACATGCTCCCCAAGTGCTTTCATTATAAGAAGCTCTACTGCATGAGACCTGTTTTTAATCTTAAAGCCATTTACTCCAGAATCAACTCTTTTTAGAATATTTGAGTCAAGTGTTAGTGTTACTCTCTCTTTCATGTTTTTTTTTAAACCCAAGTTATATTTAAAGGTTTTGTTTTATATGATAAAGTGTGATAATTAATTATTTAAACATCTCCTAGTTTACAATTTAAAATAGAAAGATTTAAATATTACATATGTAACCTGATAGTGATAACAAATAGGGTGTTAAAATATGAATAAAATAAAATTAATAGAAAAAGTAAAAAATATTCCATCAGGAGTTAAAAATAAAGCAAGGGGGGCCTACGACTTTGGATGCAAAGCTGCATTTGTATTACCAGTATCAGCTTTAACATATTTTGGCTTTGAAAAGGGAAGAGATATAGCCAACAGCTTTCAATATAGTCTTTTACAACATTATGAAGGGTCTACAAATCTTTATAGTAAGATTATAGAATATGTTTTGGAAAAACCATATCTTAGTGACTTAGCACTAATTGGAGCAAGTACGGCTTTGGTGTTTGGAAGTGCAAAAATTGCTGATAAATATAATCCAGTTAAAAAAGGTATTAATGGATTAAGAGATTTAGGATCAGCATGTTTTGAAGGAATATCACATATAAGTGGATGGATTAGCAATTTTATTAGAACAGAAGAATATGGTAAAAATACTTTGGAAAAAGAAGTAGAAGAAAACTATTCTCCAGCAGAATAAATTCAATTTATCATTCCTCCCCTTAAAGTATGGTTTGTTACTTTAGTTATTTTTACATTAACTTTTTTTCCGAGGAGATTGTTTTTTGATTTAATTACAATAGGCTTATAGCAGTAGTTTCTGCCAATGAATGAGCCTTTTTGGCCTATCTCATCAACTAATACATATCCTTTCCAGTTGAGCCATTTCTTGTTTCTTTCAAAGTTTATTTTATTAAAAACCTTTGTCATTTCTTGGCTTCTCTGCTTTGTTATATTGCCATGTATCTGGCCTTCCATATCTGCTGCTTTTGTTCCAGGCCTTGGCCAGAACCTTGAGATGTTTAAAACATCTGGCTTAATCTCTT
>JAHJQG010000025.1 GCA_018819345.1 Nanobdellota archaeon | reverse complement strand
CCATCTTTGCTATCAATAGCTCTATCTCTTTTGGTTTGTATCTTATCCAGCTCAGCTTTGTTGCTTTTGATGGCTTTGTTGAGCCTGATTTTCCCTTTCTTCCTGAATACATTCTTGCCATTTTAATTTCCTCCTAAGAGATCAAGAAAAAGCATCTTGTCTCCAGCATAACCCAGCCTTGACCGGATTATCTCTTGATGCAGAAAAGGAAATAGGCCTCATTTAAAAAGCTTTCGGGGATGATTGAAAAAGAGTGTTTATCACAAAATTATTTAATATTGCCATTGCTGTTAATCAAACCAGGTTTCTGCAACAAAATCAGGCTTATAAGCTGAATAATGCCTAATTACTGCCCCAGTATAAAAATTTATAAAATTAGGTGATAATATTTTTTCAAGGTTTTTCAAGGTTTTTCCAGATGCAAGGTCTTCATCAAAAAGCAATATATTTTTTTCCTTATAATTTGATAGGTATCTCATATCTGATTTGGATATTATTGGATTATTATCTTTTCTTTTAAACTGAGAAAATCTTATAAAATATACGCTTGAATTAATAATATTTGATAATAATGTTGCAGAAATTATTGAACCATGTGCAGCACCAATTATCAGATCAATTTTTGATTTTTTGTTAATTTCATCTGCTAAATCCCTAATTCTTTTTGGATGAGAAGCCATCCACGTGTATTTATCTTTTTTAGATGTATAGATAAAATCATGAAACTCCTCTGGAATCTTGCTCTTGAAATCTTTCAAACATTCAATTGATCCTTCTTTCAATGCATAAATGTCTTTTACTAGTGATATAGCTTCAATATACAAATCCTGTGAATTTTTTATTATATGAGGGGCATATTCAACATTAGTTTGCTTTGAGAATTTCACATATCTTTTCTTGTGTAGTTCAAGACCATTTTCTACAGCAATCTTGTGATTAAGAACAACATTTACTAATGCAGAAGCCTTAAAGTAAATGTTGTTGCCCTCAGCAAAAATTTCAGTTTTGTTTTTAGGATTTTTATGTGATTTCTCAAAATCCAGAATTTTCTTAAGTGAGGTTTCAATATCTAAAAACAAGCTAATATATTTTTCTTGAAATTCCATCTCATCTGATGGTTCATAGTAGTCCATGGATATGTATTTGTCAATCATTTGTTAAAAACCGTTAAAAATCATAGCCCTGCGCGGATTCGAACCGCGGTCTCAGGCTTTCTTCATTTTAATTCCAAAGGCCTGAATGATTGGTCTAAAATCGCAGATTTTAGACGCTTTGAAAATCTACGATTTTCAATTGGCCACTACACCACAGGGCTGCAATGCAAAAGAACTCTATTTTGTTTATAAAACTTTTTATTCGAAAGCTTTAAATCATTTGTTTATTTCCAAACTTTATGCAGCCATTATGTCTTAAATGCAAAGGGCGAGGATTTTGCGGAAGAAGCTTTTGTCCTATTTATGCAAAAAGCCAGGCAATGTTCAAAGTAAAGAAGATGCTTGACAAGAGTGATTTCTCTAGTTCAAGCCCTGCCCCGTTTGTAGGTCATTATGGCTACCCAAATGTAAATGTAGGGATACTAAGCCCTGCTAAACTAGAGGAAGATGCAGAGCTCTATGATGCTCCTGGTTATTGGGCAGAGCATAATTTTAAGATACCTAAAATAGTTGATTTAAGGTCTTCTTTAATAAACTCAAGATTTAAGATAGAGGTAAAAAAGCAAAGCAGGTTTTTAGACATAAGCAAAGAGGTTGGCATGGCCTCAAAACCAGTTGATGTTGAAATTTCTTTAGATGAAAAGCCAAGATTCAAACTAAAAGTTGATTCTTATAATGCTCCAATGGGCCCGAATGCAAAACTAAAAAATGCACAAATAACCTCAAACCCAAAAATATCAAATTATGTTGAAAAGGTTGTTGATGATATTGATTTAAAGGCAAAGAATGCAATTCTCTATCTGCATAAAAAGGATTTTGATGAAAACTTTCTTACAAAGCTTCTTAGTGTAGGCACGATTGGGCTTAAGAAAAACCGCAAGCTTGTTCCAACAAGATGGAGCATAACTGCAACAGATGACATGATTGCAAAAGAGCTTATAGCAAAAATCAAGGATTACAAGCAGGCAGATTATCTTGCTTTTTTTGGCTCTTATCTTGGGAATTATTACTTAATCTTATTGTTCCCAGAGCCATGGTGTTATGAGCTTTTTGAGACTTATATGCCAAAAACAAGCTGGAACATTAGTGATGAAATAAGCTATACAACTGACTATGAGCCATATTATGGAAGAAAAACATATGCTGAAAACTGCGCAGGCGGCTATTATGCAGCAAGGCTTTCAATAGCTGAAAAACTTGAAAAAATGAAAAGGCAGTCATCTGTTTTGGCATTAAGATTTATAACTGGAGAATATGCTGTTCCATTGGGTGTTTGGGTTGTAAGGGAAGCTGTAAGAAAAACAATGAAGAACAGGCCAGTTGAATTTGCCTCAAAGGAATTAATGTTAAAATATGTAGGAGTATTAATAAAAAAGAAATTCAGCTATGATGTTAATAATCTCCTCAAAAACAGCATATTCCTCAGGAACATAAAACACCAGACAAAGCTTAACAAATTTCTTAAGTAAGATTGTTGATTATCAACAAAAAAGATTAAATAATTGTTAAATGTTGATTATCAACAAACGCTTGAACAATAAAAACTTTATGGCAATTAATAAGAACTAGTTAACTTTCTTCTTAAAAGACTCTAACTCATCCATAAATCTCTTTACTGTTTTCACAAGATGCTCTGGCTGGGTTTTTAATATTTCAGCTGTTTTTGTCAGAATATCCCCTTGAAATTTTTCTGTTGATTTCAGTTCAAGCTCTTGTTTGGAGATTTTCTTTGCTTTTTTTAAGGCCTTTTTTGCCTTTTTCCATTTAGTGAATAATTCTTCTACCCGTGCAGGAATTTGTGCTTCATTAACATTTAAAATCTTTGAAAGTTCATCTAAGGTTCCTTGCTTTCTGCTAATTTCTTCTTTAGCTCTCTCGCCTGCAACAAATTCTATCCTCACAACACCATCCTGGATTTTTACAGCTCTTAATATTTTTATTTTTCCAACCTCTGAGGTGTTTTTTAAATGCGTTCCACCGCATGCCTCAACATCTAAACCTTTTATTTCAACAATCCTTATATCTTTTCCAGGAACAGCACCACCCTGATAAATATTCATTCCATATTTCTTTTCAGCCTCATTTCTTGGCATAAAACTTGAATTAATTGGGATTTTATCCTTAATTGTTTTATTGGCAAGCTTTTCAATCTTTTCAAGCTCCTGATTTGTAATGCTCTGATAATGTGTTATGTCAAGGTGTGCTTTTTCAAGAGTCTTTTTTGCACCTGCCTGATTTATATGAGAACCTAAAACATTTCTTGCACATGCATTTATTACGTGGGTAGCAGTATGATGCTTTGCCAGCTGCAATCTTCTGTTAAGGTTTATTATTCCATCAACCTCATCCCCTTCTTTGAATTTAGGTTTTTCAGAAAGAACATGAATTATAATATTCCCTTGCTTGAAAACCTCAATAACCTTTTGATTGTTTATGCTGCCTGTGTCATGATCCTGGCCGCCAGAGCTAGGATAAAATATTGTCTTATCTAAAACAATGTTATTGCCAATAATTTTCAGAACCTTTGCTTTAAACTTATCTTTGTGGTAATCGTCAAAATAAAGCGCCTTTGTTTCATTTAAATCCTTTAAATCAAGATTTTCTTTTTTCTCAGCAATTTCCTTTTTCTCTTCACTATGAAGCTCTGAAACCATTGCATAAAAATTCTTTGGAACCTCAACTATTTTTCCAAGCTTTAAGGCCTTCTCACTGACAATTTCAGGGTCAATGCCCTGGCTGTCATATAATTGTAAAAGTTTTTTTTCTGTTATTTCTTTTCTAATTAGCTTCTGGATTATCTGCCCTGACTTCTGCTTTGTGTTTTCATATTTCTCCTTTTCAACATCAAGTATTTTTTCAACTGCATCAAGGTTCTTGCTTAATTCTGGAAATTCACTTTTTAGTTCCTCTGCATGCCACCTGCAGACATCTGGAAGGTTAATATCCCATTTGTATTTATCAATAAATGAAAATGAGCGCCTTGCAAGCATCCTTAGATTGTAGCACCCCCCAACATTAGATGGCAGTGCTCCATCACTTAATGCAATAAGCAAGCCGCGTGCATGCTCTGCAATTGAGTAAAGGGCTGCCATTGGCAATATGGCTTTTTTTAATTCATCTACACTGATTCCCACTTTATCAGCAACATCTTTCCATGCCTTGTTAATATCATCAACCTCATCAACATTAAGGAATCCTGCATAAGGAACATATTTTTCCATAATTTCTTTATTGTATTTTATGCCTGTTTTTTCTATGAGCTTTTTTACAACAGACGGAAATGATGCATCATAAATTGTAGGCGTGCCCTGGCTGAACCATGCGCAGCGTTCCATGCCCATACCCATGTCAAGCACTTTTAATGAAAGCTCTTTTGGCTCTGTTTCTGTCTGCTCATACATCATGTAAACCTGGTTTCCCAGTTCCACGCCGCGGGAAAAGAATTCCATGCAGGGCCCAAAATTGCCTCCTCCTGCCCATGCATCCTCATGAAAAGTAATCTCTGAGTCAGGAATTCCCAAACCATGGTTAAGCCATTTTTTTATGTGCCTGAAAACTTTGTTTTGGTCCCATTTATCAGGCGAAACAAACATATGCTGGCCAATCATGTTAAAGCAGGTCATGTGGCTGCCTGTTATTCCAACATTATCAATATCACCAAATCTTAGACAAAACTGTGGAATTACTAATGGATTTGCAGGCGGGCTTACCTCTCCAGATACAACATAGGGCTGGAAATCAGCTATGCTTGCTATAACAAAATCCATGTCAGAGCGCCATCTTGCAACAACTGGATAGCGTTTTATTGGCGTGTAACCTAATTCTTTGAACATCTTTGAGAATTTCCGCCATACTTCAATAAAGCTTAATTTCTCCTTGCAGGGATTATCCTTAAAAAACCTAAAGCCTCCTGAGCAGGCAGTGTCACCGCAGAAATCCCTTTTTTTATTTGTGGTCCAGAAATACTTCTCACACTTAATGCATTTCTTTCTGACAAACCCATCCTCTTTCAAAACATCTGTTGCATAATACTTATCAGGGTTCTTGCTTGCCTCTTCCCTAAACCATTTTTTTGCTTCTTTGTCTGTTAGCATATTAAGCTGTTTTCCGGGATATTATTTAAACTTTTTTATATTGAAGCAGAATTAGCATGTGCCGTGCATAATAGCACAGACCTTTTTATTGCTTTTCAGGGCATTATTATATTCATTACATGCAGCTCCTGTCTTTTCTATAATCAATTTTATTCCCCTGACCTTAATAAATTCCTTTATCTTATCACTAACATTAATAAGGCCTGATGCCCCTGTTCCAATAATAAGGATTTCCGGCTTTTCAGCTATAAGATCTCTTATGTCATCAATGGTTATATTATGGCCATTTCTGCCAACCCAGCTGAAAACATTCTTATTGATGAGTTTTATATCCCATTTATGCTCTTTTCCATTTATTATGTAAGAACCAAAAGAATAGGAATCTATCATATTGCATCAACTATATAAGCAGATTATTGTGAACAATCAACTAAGGCTTTCCTATGTGTTTTGAGTTGCACTCAAGGCAGTAAGTATGAATAACATTATCATTGCCAAGCTGCAGCCTACAATCTTCTGCAGAAAGTATAAGCTTCCCGCATGACTCACACCTATCGTACATAAACTCCCCTTTATTGATATTGGTTTCCAAGCTTATAAATCTTTCTTTTTTTGAGAATTTTTATATGTTAACTCAAACTTTCATAACTGGCGAGCGCAGCGAGCTCGGTGGGCTTGAATTTTTGATTCAATGCCCGCCTTGCGTGCCAGCTTAGCAAGAAGCTGTTATGGGCCCACCCGGACTTTCGTATTGGTTGCGAGCGAAGCGAGCTAAGGGGGTTTGGATTTTAATCCAAACCCTCTATGCGTGCCAGCTGAGCAACCAGCTGTTTCGAACCGGGGATCCTCACCCTGTGAAGGTGATGTCATAGCCACTAGACCATGGGCCCAATCATAAAAAATTATTCTTGCCACGTAGTTTTTCTATCTCATTATGCAGCTTTTTAACTCTTTCTATGTGTTTTTCTCCTAATTCCTTGCTGAACCTTTCAATGACCTTGCTTATTTTAATCCTTTTAGTGTCAAAAATAAAATTATCTGCATAAGATATTATTTTTTCCTCTATTGTTTCTGGAATAAAATCCTTTAAAGGCAGATCAAGCCTATATTTTTTTATATCCTGTTTTGTTATTCCAATGCCAATATGTGTTTCAGCAATTCTTGCATATTTTCTAAGGCCTTCCTTGCTTAGTATTTCTCCACCAACAATGCCGTGCCTTATTGAGTTTTCCTTATAGCATTTAAATCTTCCAATGTCATGCAGTAAAGAGGCTGTTTTAATAAAATCTATATCAACATCATGATTTTTCCTGATATCATTTGCTATTTCTAAAGCAAGCTTTTGGACAGCTCTTGAATGGTTTAATACCTTGCTAAAGCTTTCCTTGTTATTAGAATATTTCCTCAACAGTTCAACTGCCTCTTTTTCAGTTATACCTATCATGAAAGAATATAAATAATGGTTTAATAAAAAACTTTCTAAAAAAATAAAGGCTCCCTATTCTTGGGTTTGGGGGTAGTAAGAATTCGGCAGGGAGCCTATATAAACTTGATTTTTGATTTTGATGCCGGCTTTTTTAACTCTTCAAGCCACATCATTCCTATCTTTAGCATCTCATTGTTGAAATGGTCTGATAGTTTGTATGTTTTTTTGTAAAGGTTATAGTTGATTATGCCCATGCTCTTCATTGGGGTTAATATCCTGTCATAAAACTGCCTTTTGTTGTATGAAAGCTTTACTTTCTTGCCTTTATATGACGGCTCTTCAATCTCTGCAACTAAGTTGCCCTCATGAAGCCTTGTGGCAAACAAAGACATCTCTGACTTGCCTATTTCGCCACCATTCTCTTTAAGGTGCTTTATCAACAGCTTTGCAACTATCTTTTGCTGCTTTGTTGCAAAGATTACCTCAAATATATCATCTGGAATATTGAATAAATCAAACAAAATAACCATTTTTAACATAATAAGTCATACCAGTATATAAATGTTACTATTTTGTATACTGGAGTAGTCTTTTATAAGATTTATTTTTTAGAAAAAAAGTCTTTAATCTCCTTGAGATAATTTTTAGTAATCTTAATATCCAAGTCAATAGGAAAGCATTTGAAATATGTTGGCCAGCAATACCTCTGATCTAAAAACACTATTACTCCCTGGTCAGTTGATGATCTTATACAGCGTCCAGCGCTTTGCAATGACTTATTGAAACCAGGAAACCTATAGCCATAATCCCAGCCTTTGCCAAATTTCATATCATAATAATCTATCAGTGCCTTTGCCTCAAGATCAGGCTTTTGCAATGGTATTCCAATAACAACAACACACTTTAAAACTCCTGGCAGATCAATTCCCTCTCCAAAAGAGCCTGATGCAACACATAAAAGTACAGCACCTGAATCCTTGTAAGATTTGAACTTATCTAAAAGCTCTTTTTTCTCCTCTTTCTTTAGATTAGGGATCTCAAGAAAAATTGTCTTCTTGCAAAGCCTTGAAAAGAAATGGTTTACTGAATCCCTAATAGCATAACTTGGAAAAAATAATGCACTATTTCCAGGGACTTCATTTACAATATCAGCGCATATTTTTGCTATCCTCCTGAACTGCTTCTCATTTCTCAGGGAGTATTTTGTGCTTGTCTCGGGAATTATTATGTTAAGCCTGTTTTTGCCTGGAAATGGGCTTTTGTATGATTTCTCAACTGTGTTTTCTTCAAACCCTAAAAGGTCTCTGTACATTGGTGTGGGAGTCAGTGTTCCGGACATTATGATTGTTGAATGTGTATTATTTATTATATCCCTTGTAACCAATGATGGATCTAAACATCTGTATGACAGGATTATTGCTTTTGGCTTTTTCTCAATTATCCTCACAAATCCTTGATCAGGGCCTTGCCATGCACTAAGAAACCTTGCAACTGAGCCAATGCTGCTCTGCTTTTTTGTTTCCCTGATAGCATCGCCGATGAACTCAAAGTCTGAAACTAGATTATCATAATCTGCAACCTGGCTTATTTTTTTTGCAAATTCCTCTTTTTTTACAACAGCCTCACCATATTCTTTTAACTCTTTGGCAAGATTCTCCAGGATATTCTTAATCTCAACTAAGTTTTCCCTTGCTTCATTGTATTTGAATTTCTTTGCTTCGCTGACAGCTCTCTTTACTATAAAGCTTGATAGTCTCTCTGTCATTAAATCCCTTACCCTTGAAGCAAGATTATGGCCCTCATCAACTATGATAATTGTATCTTTGATATCTTTTTGTATTCTC
Organism: Nanobdellota archaeon; assembly: GCA_018819345.1. GTDB lineage: Archaea > Nanobdellota > Nanobdellia > Woesearchaeales > CG1-02-33-12 > CG1-02-33-12. The sequence goes on along the minus strand of JAHJQG010000025.1, from coordinate 19,041 downwards.
TTGAAAAAAGAGTCCCTTATAGCAGGGCTGAAAATATAGTAATAATCTGTAATAATAACATCTGCATCTCTTGCCAATAAGGCTGAGATTTCATAAGGGCAGAGCCTGTATTTTGAGCATATATCCTTAACAGTTTCTGTATGGCATGGAGACAGTTGTTTTAGTTCTGATAAAACTGCCTTTGCCTTTACTGTTAATTTTGATTTTGTTCTTGTGTTTGCATAAAACTCGCATTTATTGTCCTCTCTTACAGTTTTGCAGTAATCTGCAAACTCATTTGAATAAAGCCTTTCAACACCTGGAACAGGGCACATCCATTTCTTGCCAATTATATCAGCAGCTTTTATATCAAGGTTGTATTTCTGTTTTATTTTTTTTAATGTGTTTATTGCAATAACATGCTGTGTATGCCTATTTGTAAGGAAAAATACTGTTAGCTTGTTTTTTATTGCATAAGCCAGTGCAGGAGCCAACACACCAGCAGTCTTTCCAATGCCTGTTGGGGCATGCATGATCAGGCTTTTTTTGCTTTTAATAACATTATCAGCCTCTAATATCATATCATCCTGTATTTCCCTGACAACAGAATGGGGAAACAATAGTTTATCTAGCTTATTCTTTGATATCATAAAAAAACAAGAAGATGTTTGTTATATAAATCTTTATCTTAAAACATAGATTATTTTCCGAGTTTTTCCTTGATCTTTTTTGCAAGCTCTTTTCCTTTTTGGGTTAATAAACTGCCTGTTTTTTTGCCTGTTTTTTCAAATATCGCCTTGCCTTTCTTGAGGTTTCTCTCCATTACAACACTGTAATCATGCAAAACAGCAGCCATGTCCTTTATCCTGTTGCCATATTTTTCAAGGAAAGCAACAGTTGTCAGGGGATATCTTATAGGCTCTTTTGGTTTTTCATCAGAATAGCCAATTGTTATTATTGCCTGAGGCCTTGCATGATCTGGAATATTAAGAACCCTTGAAACAACATTCTCATCAAATGCACCAACCCAGCATGCTCCCAGGCCAAGGGAATGGGCTGTCAAGAGCATATTCTCTGTAGCAGCTGCACAGTTTTGTATAGAATAAAGCCTGTTTCCCCTTACACCATAGAATCTTTCACTTTTTTTCAGGTCTGCGCAAACAACTATATGAACAGGTGCTTTTGACATCCAGTACTGCCTTAATGCAGCTTCTGCAATGGCCTTTCTCTTGTCCTCATCCTGCACAACAATAAAATTCCAGTCCTGTATGTTTCCAGAGCTAGGGGCAAGCCTTCCAGCTTCCAGGATAGTTCCTACCTTGTCCCATTCAACTGGAATATCTAAATATTTTCTTATACTTCTCCTTGTGCTTATACATTCAAAAACTTCCATATTAGCCATTATAAAACTCTATATTAATAAAATTATCGCTTTATGTCAAAATCTCGGAGGCAGCATGCCCGCCCTCCTCGCTTTTGAGCACATTTTATTCAATTATAAACACTAACCATATACTAGTTGAATAAAATATTTCAAAAACTATTTATAGTATTATTGTTTAGTTTGAATTATGAAATATATTAATTTGGTTGAGATATATCAGAAGCTTGACTCAACAACAAAGAGACTTGAGAAAACATACTTTATATCTGAATTATTAAGAGAAACACCATTAGAGGATCTTTCTAAGATAACATTATTATTACAGGGCAAAATCTTTCCTCCATGGGATGAGCGCAAGATTGGCGTTGCATCTAGAATGGTTTTAAAGGCAATAAATGTTTCATCTGGCCTAAGTGTTAGGGAAATTGAGGATGAGTGGAAAAAAACAGGTGATCTGGGCAAGACTGCTGAGAATCTTATAAAAAAGAAAAAACAGGTAACATTGTTTTCTAGTGATTTGTCTGTCAGCAAGGTTTTTGATAATTTAAGAAAGCTTGCTACATTAGAAGGCCTTGGCTCTGTTGACCAAAAGATAAAATTAATATCTGAACTTCTGACATCTGCAAAGCCAATTGAGGCAAGATACATTGTAAGGACTGTTTTAGAGGAACTAAGGGTTGGTGTTGGAGCAGGCTCTTTAAGGGATGCAATTGCATGGGCATTTTTTCCAAAGGTTGTTGGAATATTTTTCAAATGTGATAAATGCAATAATTATATGCCAAATATAGCCAAGTGCCTTGAATGCAATCATACTATAGAAAATAAATTTAATAAAGAAATTGAAAGGTTTGATGGAAAAAAAGTTCTTAAACTAAAAGAAGTTAAAGATCTTGATAAATCTGACCTTGAAAAATATGATTTTATTTTATGCAAGGATGAAAACCTGGCAAGGGAAGCTTATAATTATTTTATTGATGCTGTACAAAATGCATATGATGTTGCAAATGATTTTTCTGTTGCTGCAGAAAAAGCAAAAGTTGATGGCATTAAGGGCTTAATGAGTGTTGGTCTTGAGCCTGGAAGGCCTGTAAAAGTAATGCTGGCCATAAAGGTCAAGGATATAAAAGAGGGCTTTGAAAGAGTAGGCAAGCCAGCTGATATTGAATATAAATTAGACGGCTTCAGGCTTCAGATACATAAGAAAAACAAGGATATAAAATTATTTACAAGAAGGCTTGAGAATGTCACAAAACAGTTTCCAGAGGTTGTTGATTATGTTAAAAATAATATTAAAGGCAATTCCTTTATAATTGACTCAGAGGCAGTTGGCTTTAACCCAAAAACAAAAAAATATCTTCCATTCCAGAGTATTTCCCAGAGGATTAAGAGAAAATATGACATTAAAAATATGGCAAAAGAGTTTCCTGTTGAGCTGAATGTTTTTGATATTATTTATTACAATGGGAAAAACATGGTTAAAACACCTTTTGTTAAGAGAAGAAAGCTGGTTGAGAAAATAATAAGACCTGCTGAAAGAAAGATTGTTTATGTCAAGAATCTTATAACCTCTGATGAAAAAAAAGTATTGGAGTTTTATAATGAGTCTCTTGACAAGGGAAATGAGGGTATTATGTTTAAGACACTTGATGCTGTTTACAAGCCAGGAGCAAGAATTGGCCACATGGTGAAGTTCAAGCCTGTTATGGATACTCTTGATCTGGTTATTGTTGGAGCAGAGTGGGGAGAAGGTAAAAGATCTAACTGGCTGAGCTCTTTTACCCTTGCGTGCATTGATGAAAACAATAATTTTCTTGAAATAGGAAAGGTTGGAACAGGAATAAAGGAAAAATCAGGGCTTGGTGTTTCATTTAGCCAGCTTACAGAGGAATTAAAGCCATTAATAATTTCTGAAAAAGGGAAAAATGTTAAGGTCAGGCCAGAGATTGTTGTAGAAATAAATTATGAAGAAATCCAGAAAAGCCCAACATACAGCTCGGGCTATGCCCTAAGGTTTCCAAGGGTAGTAAATTTAAGGCTGGAAAGATCTGCTGAGGAATGCAGTACATTAAAAATGGTTGAGGAGTTTTACGAAGGCCAGAGACACAGGAAATAATTAAATATTGTAGAATTTTTATGTAAACTGTTTTTTTAAGCAGGATAATTATTAAAGTAAATAAAAAAATATTAAGAATAAAGATTTACTTGAATATTCCATAATCTCTTTTTTGGTTTACAACTAAACATAAATTAGGTAGTTTTCTCCTTTGAGCAAGTTGTTCTCTAGACATCCTCGTTGTGGCACTCTCATAAACAGGATAAAGACTATGGTATTGAGCAAAACCAACTCCAGATTTCCCATGGTTTTTAATATCTGCAAAAGCTCTTGATTCTTCCTCTGAACTAATAGTTGTTAATACCTCATTAGATTCCTGTTTTGGAACATAAACCCCTTCAACAATAATTTTGTCAGATTTAATTGTTCCTGTTAAGTATCCTGCTTTAATTTTATTTCCATTATCTTTGCTTAATTCCTTGGCTATTTTATCAATTGTTTCTTTGTTAATAACAACTTTTCTATTATTAATTTCCATTTTGTACTCCCAAAATTATTTATTACTCAAGGATAATAACATTATATATAAACCTTTCGGTTTTTTAATATTTTAAATTAAGAAAAATTTATTTTTCTAATCTCTTCAAGGCTTTTTGATAATCCAATATTACTAATTCTTTTGGCTTTATTTCTCCATTACTTTCCTTAATTAATGTTTCCCTGACTAGGTCATATAAATCCTGTGGTTTTTTTAAAGATGATAATTCTTTAGGAGGAACAGCAATAACTCCTCTGTATTCTATATTATAATTCTTATAACCATTTTCTTTTAATTCATTGTTCAGTTTATTAACTAATCCTGAACACTCTTCTTCAGATTCTACTAAAAGGCTAGCCTCACCATAACCTAATCCATCTTCCTCTGCGCCCCAAGTGTTTGGTTTACGGTGAAAGAAAACATTTTTGAGAACATCCATTGAGATTGGACCTACCATTCTCAAACGCTGAGTATTCTCCCTATTTTCATATCTACCAATAATTAATTTTTCATCCATTTTAATGCCCCAAAATTCTCCAAGAGATTGGAATGCTTAAAATTTTGTAATACAAACTATTTAAACCTTTTGCCAACTAAATGATTGGGCATTTTCAAAAATTAACTTCAGATAAAAATAAGTAAATTTTTCTTAATAAAAATCTTAAAATTATCGTCGAGAGATTTCTAAAATAGAAAGTTTAATAAGCAAGTTTGCACATTAATGATTAACCAAATTCAAAGAGGTGCACTGGATGGCAAAAAAGAAGAAAGCGAAGAAGAAGAAATGAGTTCATAAAATTTGGAAATCAAATAAAACCAATCATTTTTTCATTTTTATTTTATTTTGCAGGCTTTTGGGATAATGGTTTGTGAAATTTATAATTCTTTTTTTATGTTCTCAACAAACTTTTCAAAATCTTTTTTCTTTATGCATGCTCCGCATGCATGCTCATGGCCGCCGCCGTATCCCTCGATTTTAACAAGTGCTTTTTTCAGTATTTCAGATACTGAAACAGGACCTGATGAGCGAAGGCTGGATTTCATCTCTCCGCCTTTTTCCCTGGCAACTAAAATTATTTTTTTTGGAAACCTGTAAAGAAGCTCGTTTGAGAGATCGCCTGTAAAACTCATTTTTTCATCTGAATAAGTGAAGATAATTATCTTATCAGCCTTGCTATGTTCTAATGCCTCATCAAGCAGGCTGTCATATTCTTCCTTTACTTTTTTGAATCTCTTAATTATAAATTTTGCCTGCGCTGTCTCCTCATTAAGAAGTTCATAAGGTGTTTTTATTCTTGTCAGTATTTTAATGCAGCTCAGAACATCTGATGTTTTTCCCTTGAGGATAAAGGATAATATTCTTATAAGCTCTCCAAGTTTTGTTTCATATAGGGCTTTTTCTGGCCTCTTTATTTCTGCTGGCAGCAAGTCAGGATATTTTCTTGAAAACTCTGCTGAAAAGTCAGGCAAGTACCAGTCGCCAACTGCTCCGCATGCTGCAATCCACAGGTCCTGCTTTACAACCCTGTAGCAGATGCATGATGCTGGTTCGCCAAAGCCGTCTTTTCTTGAATTAAAGTATTTTGTTCCGCTGTTTTTAATAATGTTATGGTGGTCTATCCAGATTATTGGAACCTTAACAGCATCGATAAATTCAGGGCTTACCATTGGCTTGTCAATTATGAATACCTTGTCCGGGCCGTAGTTTTCAACAGTCTTGAGAAAAATCGGCTTAAGCTCAGGGCTGCTCTTTACAACAACGCCCTTTCCTTCTCTTGCATACCTGTACAGCAATAAAAAAGAGCAAAGCCCGTCAGGGTCATCATCAAAGAAGAAGAGTGGCCTTTTGCAATTATCAAGCTCTTCCCTTATTTCCTTATACTCTTTTTCTGTAAGCATATTAATAAGAAAAAATAATTATTATTTAAAACTATAGTTTTGGATATAGTAATTAATAAATTTTTGACTATTGGTTCTCATAATGTTCTATCTCATCATTTATAATTTCCAGTTTAACACCAGCCATTTTAAACATCTCTTCAGTCTCTTTACCAGCATGATACTTTTTCTGGCAAACAACACGCTTAATGCCAGCATTAATAATCATCTTTGCGCAAGTGCTGCATGGAGTCATCTTACAATATAATGTAGATCCATTAATAGACGCTCCTATCTTAGCAGCTTGGCATATAGCATTCTGCTCTGCATGTGTTGTTCTCACGCAGTGTTTTGAAACAGTACCATCTTCGTTGGTAATTGTTTTTATCTGGTGGCCAACCTCATCGCAATGCGGCAATCCAACAGGAGCTCCTGCATAACCTGTTACAAGAATCTGCTTATCTCTTGCAATAACACAGCCCATTCTGCCCCTGTCACAAGTTGACCTTTTTGCAACTGCTTCAGTTATTTCCATAAAGTATTCGTCCCAAGTTGGCCTTTTATACTCGCTCTTTTTTTCTGATTCCATCTAAAACATCCTCCAGTTTCTTATACAATTTATCAATCGTGCCGTTGTTCTCAAAAACATAATCTGCCATTGATATGCACTTTGAAATATTCTGCTTGTTTGGGTCATCGCTTGCCATTTCCCTTTTTTCATTGTCAATAAATTCCTGAAATGAAATTTTGTCTGTGCTGCTTTTCCTTTCTAAAATTCTCTCATATCTTATCTTTGGGTCTGCATCAACTGCAAAAAGATAAAATTTTCCCTTGTTTCTTAAAGCATTTACTTCTCCTGGTGTTTTCAGGCTTTCAATAATACAATCCTTTCCTAATTTTTTTGCTCTTTCAAAAAGTGTTTCAGCAATATAGCCCGGAGAATTTTTCTTTCTTAAATCATTTGCAACAACAACCATACTGTCCCTGTTAACAGGCATTTCTCTCCTTTTTATTTCTTCAACTAAAAATGCCCTCACAGAATAATGTTCAAATCCTTTCTTCTCAACAAGGAACTTAACAATACTACCCTTGCCTGCACCCAATGTTCCTGTAATTCCTATTATTAACATGTTTTGCACCTAATTTCTAACCTCTGTTTTTTCAAAATAACCTGAAACAGCTTTTTTCATTTCTTCAAGTTCTTCATCTGTAAACTTCTCTATTTTCTCAAATTTCTTATCAATAAGCTTGCCTTGCCTTGGAATAAAATTCTGGATAACATATTTTTTTGCCTTGCCTAAGCTGCTTATCCACTCACAAATTTTCCTTAATTTTTCAGTATCATGATAACCCCTGATGACAGTTGTCCTGAACTCATAATCCAGACCGGAATTCATTATAAGTTTCATGCTCTCCTCAATCCTGTTAATATCAACCTTTACTCCGGCAAGAGCATTATAATTGTCCTTGTCTGCCTTAATATCCATTGCAATATAATCTATAAGTTTTTTATCTGTTAATTCCTTTAATCTTTTTGGGTTAGAGCCGTTTGTATCCAGCTTGATAAGAAATCCTAATTCTTTTATTTTTTTCAGTAGCTCATGCAGATTAGAATTAATCAAAGGCTCTCCGCCAGTTATGCATACAGCATCCAAGTATTTCTTTCTTTGCCTTAGAAAATCAAGAATTTCTTTTTCTTTGTATGTTTTTTCTGGCTTATCAGGCAAAACCAACTCAGGATTATGGCAAAAACCGCACCTAAAATTGCAGCCAAATAAAAATATGGTGCAGGCTATTTTATCAGGATAGTCAATTAAAGTTAGTTTTTGTAATCCTGCTATTTGCATTCTTAACCCTATTCTTTTTTTTCTGCCACTTCAAAATATTTTCGGTCTTTAAATTCCGCAGCCTTGCCCTCATTCCACTGCTCAACCGGCCTCAAATAACCTACAACCCTTGAATAGACCTCACATTTTGTTTTCATTTTATTGCCTCTTTTATTTTTTTAAATTCTTCATCAGAGATTAACTCACACTTAGGACAATATTCATGCTCGCCAGGAATATAGCCGTGTATTGGGCATATGGAAAAAGTCGGCGTAATAGTAAAATATGGCATCCTGAAATTCTCAGCTACTTTTCTTATCAGGTTTTTCACTCCATCCTTGGTTAATCTCTCTCCTATATATGAATGAAATACTGTGCCCCCGGTATACTTTACTTGAAGTGGATCCTGTAATTCAAGAGCATAAAACAGGTCGTCTGTAAAATTAACCGGAAGGTGGGTTGAGTTGGTGTAATAAGGTTTTGCCCCTTTTTTATAGCTTGCTTCATTTGCAACCTTGATTCTGCCAAATCTTTTTTTGTCCCCTTTTGCAAACCTGTAAGTAGTTCCCTCAGCAGGTGTTGCCTCCAGGTTATAAATGCTTCCTGTCTCTTTCTGGTATTCATATATTATCTCCCTCATAAAATCAAGTACTTTTAATGCAAATTCATTTCCTTTTTTTGTTGTAATGTCTTCCCTTGGCATAAAATTTATAATTGCCTCATTCATTCCCAGCAAACCAATGGTGCAGAAATGATTTTTCCAATATCCGCCAAATCCCCTGTATATATTTCTTAGATAGAATCTGGAATAAGGATATAATCCATTTCTGGTAAAGTTTTCCAGTGCCTTTCTTTTTATTTCCAAGCTTTCTTTTGCAAGGTCCATCAGTTCTTCGAGATTTTCAAAAAATTCCTCTTCATTTGCAGATGTAAATCCTATCCTTGGCATATTTATTGTGACAACGCCTATGCTTCCTGTCAATGGATTTGAGCCAAACAATCCCCCTCCTCTTCTTTTTAGTTCTGACTGGTCAAGCCTAAGGCGGCAGCACATGCTCCTTGCATCCTCTGGTTTCATGTCTGAATTAATGAAGTTGGAAAAATAAGGTATTCCATATTTTGCAGTCATATCCCATATAGGATCATAATCAGGATTATCCCAGTCAAAATCCTTGGTTATGTTGTAAGTTGGTATTGGAAATGTAAAAATCCTTCCCATGGCATCACCCTCGCACATAATCTCTGCAAAAGCCCTGTTAATCATTTTCATTTCCTTTTCAAACTCACCATATTTTTCTTCCTGCGGCTGTCCGCCTATGATTACAGGCTCATCTTTCATATATTCAGGAACCTTTAAATCAAGGGTAACATTTGTAAATGGGGTCTGGAAGCCGACCCTTGTTGGAACAGCCATGTTAAAGCAGAATTCCTGCATGCATTGCCTCACTTGTTTGTAATCAAGGTTATCATACCTTATAAAAGGGGCAAGCAATGTATCGAAATTTGAAAATGCCTGGGCTCCTGCTGTTTCGCCCTGCAGGGTATAGAAGAAATTTATTATATGGCCAAGTGCTGTTTTTAGATGCTTGGCAGGAGCACACTCAACCTTTCCAGGAACACCCTTAAATCCAGTTAAAAGAAGGTCTTTAAGGTCCCAACCTACACAATAAGCACCAAGGGTGCCAAGGTCATGAATATGAATCTTGCAATTATTATGCGCTTTTCTGATTGCTTCCGGGTAAATCCTGTTCAACCAGTAATTTTTGATTATTTTCTCAACAATATAATTATTCAGGCCTTGGAGTGAGAATCCCATGTTTGAATTCTCTTTTATGGCCCAGTCCCTTTCGCCAATATAATCCTCAACAACCTCAATAGTGTCAAATATTGCCCTTATCTCCCTCAAATCCTGGTGGCTCTTCCTGTAAAGAATATAGGCTTTTGTGGTTTTGGCATGGCCTTCCTCAATAAGTGTTTTTTCAATAATATCCTGGATTTCCTCTACTTGAGGAATCCTTTTCTCAAATTTTTTCTCTATCTGCTCAATAACAAGATTTCCTAAACGTTTTGCTTTTTCCTTATCCCTGCCACCAACAGATTTGGCTGCATTCCAGATAGCATTGATAATCTTCTCTTTTTTGAACTTTACAACCCTGCCATCTCTTTTTATTACTTTTGTAACCATTTTTCTGTCTCCATTATTTATTTTTTCATGATATCTTTAAAGATGTTTTTAAAGTCAGCAAGGTCCTGAAAATCACTGTATACTGAAGCAAACCTTATATAAGCAACTTTATCAAGTTTTTTCAGGGACTGCATAGCAAGTTTTCCAATTACCTCGCTCTTTACTTCCTTGCCCTTTCTTCTTAATCTTTCTTCAATCTCATTAACAATCTTTTCAATCTTTTCATGGCTTATAGGCCTCTTTTCGCATGCCTTGACTAATCCAAATGTTAGTTTGTCCCTGTTATAAGGTTCTCTCCTCTTGTCTTTCTTTACAACTATTGTTTCTATTTCCGGCCTCTCATATGTTGTGAATCTTCTTTTGCACTTGAGGCATTCCCTTCTTCTCCTTGTTATTCCCTCTTCTTCAGAGTCTCTCTTGTCTGTAACTTTTGTTTTTGTGCTGTTGCAGTATGGGCATTTCATTTTGTCATCAGGGGCTTATTTGACTTTTTTGGGCTTTATTTTGGCCTTATCGCTTTTTTGTTATCTAACAGTTAATACAATATATTGTATAATAGGAACTCAAAGAATACAACCTGTTGTATTCCAGATTATTTTAGAATTATAAATCATATTTAAATATTTCTATGCTGAGAAATATATTATTGGAACATCTGAAAATAAAATACATATTAATTAAGTATCTTATTTAAATCGAGCTTTGATTCTTCTTTTTTTATTATTTCCAGTTTTGCCTTTGTAGATGGATGTCTTGGGACAAAGAGGCATTTCTTGTTTTCTGAAAGCCCGTAAGTTTTTATGTTTTTGGCAATATCTATTATTTCATTTTTGTCAAAGCATAGCAATGGCCTTAAAATAGGAATTTTAACAGCATTGTCAAGAACAGCAAGGTTATCAAGGGTTTGTGAGGCAACCTGGCCGAGGTTTTCTCCTGTTATTATGAATTTTGCGTTTTGTTTTTTGGCCAGCTTCTCAGCAATCCTGTACATCATTCTTTTGCATAAAAGGCAGGTGTATTTTGGGTTTGTCTTATTTTTTATCTCAGTGAGAATCTCTTTGTGGCTGATATGGTGGATATTGCTTATTCCAAGCTTTTTAGCTATTTTGTCAACAGCATTGTGGTTGTTAATAAAGAAGTTAAGGCCAATTAATTCGAGGCCTTTCTTTTTCATCATATGAGCAGCAACAGGGCTGTCTATGCCAGGGCTTAGAAGTATTATTGCTTTCATGTGTTGAAAGGTTGCTGATTAGTATAAAAATGTTTTGACAGCAAGTTCAGCTAATCCTTTCTTTGACTATTTCTTTTAATTTATCAATAATATTCAAGATATCTTTTAATTTTCTTTCAATATAATTCCTTTCAACAAAAAAGCCGTCATATGATATCTTATTCCTTGTTATTCTTAAACTATCTATCAAGGATATTTCATAACCATTAAACTGCTTGTAGTTTTCTTCTAAATATTCTATTAATTTCTTGTGGGCTCCTTCACCAAATGTTTTGTACCCATCCAACAAAAGAACAAGAGTCATTAGTTCTCTTATGATTTCATAATATTCCTTAGTAACATTTGATGTAAATTTAACCATATCAATCTGTTTAATCATTTCTAAGGTATTCTCTACCATCTTTAGAATTGATTTTGCTTTTTCCTTGTTTGGGGTTATCTTAATTAAATCCTCTTCCATTTTATTTTCCAAATTTGCATTTGAGATATCCTGCTAATATACTTCCATTTATGATATTCATCTTTAATTCCTCACTTAACCTGTCAAAATCCTTTTCAAAGAATAAATTTATCTTTCTTTTTAATTTTTTCTCAAATTTATCCGGATATATTTTCCTTTCTTCGCACTGCAGATATAAATCAATATCACTTTCTTTAACATCCTCTCCTTTAGAAGCTGAACCAAACAAAATTATTGCATCTGGCATGCATTTTTCATCAAGATAATCCAAAAGCCCTGATTCTTTTATTTTTCTTTGAATATCAAGTCTTTTTAAGAATTTAAAATAATTGTTGTCCCTATTGGCATAATAAACAGGATAGTTATGGATTCTATGTTCTTTTTTAATTATAAGTTTTGCTTTTTCAAGTTCTTCTAAATATAATTTAACAGATTTTGGAGCTAATTTTATCTTTCTGCTTATCTCCCTGAGCTGGAATCCTATACATTCCGGTATTGGATCATCAAAAAATACTTCCAAAACCTTATGTAAATTATCTTTCTTTAACATATGTAATAATATTATTACAACTGTTATATAAATATTATGGTTCTTGAGTATATAATAGCCAAATGCCTTATAGTTGACTATCAGACTAATGATGTTTATGGTGAGGCCAATCAGTTCAAGGCTGCTATTGAATAAAAAAGCAGTTTTCTAGGCCATGTTGTTGTTTTGGCCATATCCAAACTAACCAGGGGCTATAATAATGTAACTCTTTAGTACTAAATTATAGAAAAACTTATATAATCTTTCTTGATTATAGTGCAATATGGAAGAAAAAATTGGATATTTTACAAGAATAAAAATTAAAAAAAGATTCAGAAAAATAGCAAAAGACCCAAATACTGTTATGTTAAAATATCCAAACCATATTGTTTCTGACAGACCTATACAATCCAAATGGTATTTTAATTGTAATGGGGTTGTTTTATTAAATCACAATGTTGCAGGCCTTTCTCATTATGATCTTGATAGAAAACTTCCTGAGGATTATCTACCAGAATTAATCAAAAAAATCTCGGATTGTAGTGATCTTGAAGGTTTAATTGCTGTGCTTATTGGTGGAAGCATAAAGCATCATCAAAGAAACAAAAAAATTTTAGAAGAATATAAAATTCCAATAGTTGCAGAATATCTTGATGGCTTGAATGAAGGAGAATCTTCAAAAGATTATGAAACTAAGGATAGTAAGGATTTGGTAGTGATTCCCAATCCCCAGGAAGTTCTTATGTATAGCAAACCATTTGGATATTTAAGGCTGTATCCAAAGGAAAAGTGTTTGTTCCCCAATGCTGGTTGGATTCAAAATAAATTAAAATTTCTTTTCTGAAAACCTGATTTACTTTTTCTTTGTTGTTAGTTTACTGGCTGCTAAGCAAATACAGAGTGAGGTAAATGGAATTGTGATTAAAACACCTATGCTGCTGAGTCCTGCCAATTAGAGCAAAGGATTAACTCCCATTTCCAGAAGTATCTACTTAAGAATAGATAATTTTATAAACTTCTTTATTATTATGTTGATTATTAATTGGAGGTAATAAAAATGGTTCAGATAAAATTAGAGGATTTAGAAAAGCAGGGGATAAACAAGGGATGTCTAGTTGAAGTAATACTCAAGCAGGGAGTAATACCTAATCTACGAACAATGGCTTTAGTTAGTTACTTTGGGCCTGAAAAAGATACTGGAAAACCATCAACAACAAAGTATTCTGGATATATTAAGATGGAAGAGGATGAAGGAGGGATTGCATTATTACCTGGGTGGGATGATCAACTTAAAAGATACCCTAAAGATGCCCGTATAGGCGGGGTTTATATTGATCTGGATGCTGTATATTCCTGCGTAAAAAAATAAATTTTTGATTGTTTTTTTCCCTGAAAATATTTGAAGTATCTCTTTTTTCGTAATTTTCAAATAATTTCTTTTTCTCTTCTTCTGTTAGAACTTTTGGTTTTGCAGAGCCCATTAATTTAAACAATTTGGAATTTTTGTCAATCTCTTTAGGGGACAATGAATCATTTAATTCTTCTAAATATCCTTTACATAAAGCAATTAGAGTTTCAAATCTCGGGTTAAAATATTTTTTTAAATTATCATAAGAGTATCCATAATCTCCATTAATTAAATCATTAAACAGGTTATATGTTGCCATTAATTCCCATAAAGATATGAAGCAGTCAATAATCAAATTATGTAAGTCTTCTAATTCCCTTTGGTCCTTTTCTATAAAAAGTTGGTTAACTATTGCAACATAACTATTAAGAAGAGCAACAATTTCTTTATTATCTTCTTTCTTAGAGAAATTCATTGCAAAAGAATTCAAAAGCTTTGATACCAATGGTTTAGTTTCTTGATTAAGACTATAATATAATATTTGTTTTAATTTTAACCTAGCCAAATACAAAACTTTATTTTTTCTTTGATATTGTCCAAATAATATCTCTGTAGTATTACTGTATTTTGAATAAACCTCTATTGCTTTATCAATTGTTTTATCTAACCCAGGTATTTCTTTTTTAAATTCTATTGAATAATCTTGTTTAGGATCATACTCTAAAACACAAACCTGCCCAAATAAATACCATCCTCTTGGAATTTCAAAAGGCAGGTTTATATTATCTGCAATTTCCCCAATAACCTTCTGCATTTGAGTTTTATTTGGCTCTTTTTTTGTTTTTTGTAACCACTTTTGCTTTACTTTAGAAAAAATGTAATAACACAAATTTTCACATTCTTTACTTATAGGTATCCCTAATAAAGTATCATCTCTTTTTTGTATACTTACATCACTAACTTTCTTAAAGATTTTTTTATTTCCTTCTTCAGTTTCTGTAACAAGACCTATACTCTTTAATAAATCCAAAGCTTTGTATACTGTATCCCAGTTAGAACCTACAGCTAATGAGATTTCATTTACTGTCATTGGTTTACTCTCTAGAAGTTGAATTAGGCGCTGAACCAATTGTTTTTTTGTTTTTCGCACCATATCCTGTTGTAATACACACTCATATATAAACGTTTCTGTTTTTTGACATATTGTGCTTTTTGACAGAAAGATTTATATAGTAGTTCTCTAAAGACAGTATATCAAAAATTAAAAATAAATTCAACTCTCTTGGATGTAATGTATAGAAGATAGTAAATATTAATCAAAGGTGATTGCAAATGAAAAATAAATCTCTTAAAGGTACTGATGTTATCCTTAATCTGGATGAAATAGATATAATTAGCATTGATTCATTCAGTAGTTCAACCTGTTCTGGAAGAGTTAGTTTTATTATTCAATGCCAGACTAAGCACGGTTACTGCGAAGATCCTGATTTTTCAGGCGAAATAAAGATTTTAGAAGCAAAAAAGTGTAAAGAAAAAGGAGTATATCTCTTAAAAGTAAAATTTGAGAAAGAAGATTTTGATTAAGTTTTTAAAATAAAATTTCAATTAAAACAAAATCGAAAGATTTATATATAATAATGCATTGCATTACTATAATTGAAAGCATTGTTAAAAAATGAAGTCAGAACTAGATAGAATAAAATCAACAATAACCATCTCTTTGGGAGCAAAGAATAGGTTAAGAAAACTTAAAGGCAGCCAGAGCTATGAAGAATTTATTAATTACTTAATCAGGTTAAGGGAACAAACAGCATATAAATCAGATAATATTATAGAAATACAAAAATTTCAAAGAAAAAAAGGAATCTATTCATTTGAAAACTATAAGATCCTTTTTTCATATAACCAATTCAGTAATTCACCTAATTTTATTTTTGACATCCAGATAAATACTGTTAGGGAAAATGGCAAAAAAATATCTTTTAATGATTTTAAAATAAAAAATCCATTAGAGTATAAATTATATTTTGAGCTTTTGAAAACTGCAATCCAAAACGAGATTGAGCCGTTATTCAGGCATAAAGGAAGGTTTGAAGATTATTTTTCATGGGAGCGGGAGTTTAGAATGCTAAATATTTCAAAAAAATCTTTTGAAGAAGATGTGATGGATAAGCTGAATAACTATAATTACAAGCAAGGTGCATTCTAATGATTGACTTAGCAGTGCTTGAACAGTATTTTCCTGAACCCAATAAGCCAATAAAAGATGGACCTTACACATTTACAATATATTTAGACCAAAATACAGAAGAAGAAATTTTTGTGATAAATCTTAAGATCAAGCAGGATGATACAAAAGAGAATCATTTAATCAAGTTTCGATTAGGGCTTGGAAAAGACACAAAATCAGAATCAATAATACATGAAACCAACAAGCCCCATTTTGAAATTGATATTTACAAGCGGAAAAAAGATTCTTTCTCAGCGAATATTTATTTTACATTTAATGAAGCAAGTGATGAACAGCTGATGAAATATGCCAAGGGCACTGTTTTTATAATAAACAAGATAATTGAGATTTTTATTAAGGATCATAATCTTGCTAAAAAACTAATTGAAAAATTGATATATGAAGATGCTGTCTTATTGGAGTTATCATCATTTGAGCCAGTTCTGATTGAAGCTCTTTATGAATGTTATAAAAAAAGTGATCTTGTTGTGAGGCAGGATGGAAAGGTTATAATAATAAAAACAGAGCATAATTTAGATAAATATCTTAATACAAAGGATTTAGAGCCATTATACCTGCCATTGCTTAAAAAAATAAAAGATGATTCGGAGAAAATTATTTAATTAATGAAAGAATTCCTAAAGCTAACAGTCTGTTAATGTGTTGTCAAGGTCATTTTATTATTTTCCCTCTTTTTTATATCTTCTAATATGCTCATTATGTATTTCCTTGGTGTCTGGCTTACTCTGCTTCTCAGCTCTTTCATTTCATCTGTTGGGTTTATTCCTGTTTGTTTTTAATATCAATTTTAAAATTATGCAATAATCAAAAACATTAAACTCATCTTATATTCCGGAATTCTTACAGTTTAATATGAAAAACATTTATTAACAACTATTTATTGAGAGCTATTGGAAAAAATAAAGACTAAAATAAACCGGAAGATATATAAACCTAAGTTAATATCTATTAACCATGGTAAATATATATAAACTAAACTTAACAAACCTTCAGCAGGAGATTTTAAGGCTTTTATTTATAAAAACAGGAACATCCTTGAACCAAAGGAGAATTGCCACCACCCTTAAAGTTTCACAGCCAGCAGTAATGAAAGCCATACCCAAATTAGAAAAAGAAGATCTGATAAAGGTCAGGCAAGACAAAGAATCAAAAAGATGGTCTATAGAATTAAACAAAGACAACCAAGGGGTTATCTGGCTTAAAAGAGCAGACAACCTAAAACAGATTTATGAGTCTGGTTTGGTGCAGTTTCTTTATGATAAACTGCCAGGAGCAACAATAATGCTGTTTGGCTCTTATTCATTAGGGGAAGATACAATTAACTCAGATATTGACTTAGCAGCAATTGGAATAAAAAATAAAGAGATTGACTTAGCAAAATTTGATAAAATGCTTGAGAGAACAATTATTATAAACTACTATGCCTCTTTTAAAGATATAGGCAAGCATTTGCTAAATAATATACTAAATGGAATTGTAATAAAAGGGGCTGTTGAGTTATGACCTTGCAAAGATTTGAAGAATATATAAGAAAAGGAATTGTCAAAAAACAATATCCAAACAGACAAAGAGCATTATCTTTAGTTAAAGAATCTGAAGAAAAGAAGAAGTTTTTGGAGATTTTACTAAAAAATATTCCTGAAGAACAAATGAATGCAAACTTCGTTGTTGACTACTGCTATGACATTATAATGGAGCTTTTAAGGGCAAAAATGTTTATTGACGGTTACAACTCAGGAAATTCCCATGAAGCAGAGGTATCTTATATGCTGCTTATTGGTTTTATCCAGGCAGATGCAAGGTTTGTGGATGAAATAAGGTATTATAGAAATGGCACAAAATACTATGGAAAAATCTTAAACAGGGAATATGCAGGAAAAGTATTGGAATTCACAAAAAGAACATTTCCTAAACTAAAAAATATGCTAATCTCTTTGTTGAAATAATGTATTGTCAAGGTCAAATTTTATTATTTTCCCTTTTTTTATGTCTTCCAGTATGCTCATTATGTATTTTCGAGGGGCCTGGCTTACATTGGCCCTTAGCTCTTTCATTTCATCTGTTGGGTTTATTCCTGTTTGTTTTTTGAATTCCTCTTCAGTTGTCATTCCGCCTATGTATCTTCTCTCAAAGTCGTCTATTATCCTGGCCTTTTCTTGTTTTACTAAATTTGCAATCCTATACTTCATCCAGTCAGTCCTGCTTATCTTGTAATGCTGGGCCACATATTCCATATCGTATAGGAGGGCCTTGGCCAGCCTTATATTGAATTGGGTTGTTTCTTCCATGATAGGATATAATAGGATTTACTATATAAATGTTTTGTTTTTTAAGGAAAAAATTTATAAATCCCGACTTATTAATAGAATATATGGATAAAAAGCTTCCGAAACCGACAACAGGAGATAAATTTCATACCGGAATAAAAGCAGGACTTTCAGCAGTGCCAAGTGTTGGATGTGTTGCTGCAGAATTATTTAACAGCCTCTTCAAATCTCCTTTAGAAAAAAGAAGAGATAAATGGCTCGAAGAACTGTCAGAGGAATTGATCAAACTACAAGATGAAGTAAAAGATTTGTCTTGGGAGAAGTTATCAAAGAATGAATTATTTATTTCTACAGTTATGCAAGCATCTCAGATTGCCATGAGAAACCATCAAAAAGAAAAGAAACTCGCTTTATTAAATGCAATTAAAAACACTGCGATAGGTAAAACTCCTGAAGAAAATATACAAATGATGTTTTTAAATTACATAGACACACTAACACCATGGCATCTTAAAATTTTAAAGTATTTACAAAATCCTAAAGAATGGGGGATACAGAATAAAATTACTTATCCAAATTGGCCTATGGGGGGTCCTGCAACTGTTCTCGAATTCGCATTTCCTGATTTAAAAGATAAAAGAGAAGTTTATACAAAACTAATCCGTGATTTGGAGAATTATGGTTTGGTTGGTAAAGATGTAAGTAGCAGAATGCACACAACTGTGACTGCAGATGGAATGTTTCAAGGAATGACAACAACCTTCGGAAATCAATTTATCAAATTTATTTCTTCATAAGTTCTCAATTTTTACACAAAGCAGAAAATGAAACAGCCTGTTTTGAGTTTTTTAGGCCTCTGGGTTTATTGAATATAACATAGACATAACTAAAAGAAATAATTGTCCATTTTAATCAGTGGGTCTATGAAAACTTGTTCTGATTCTGAAAGATAATTTGATTCTAATAAATTAAAAGGTAAAATATTTATAGTGACAGAATTATAAGAATAGTATGGACAACAAAACAAATATCCAAGAACTTAAAGAAAGGATAAAAAAATTCTGTGAAGCCCGTGATTGGGATCAGTATCATAATGCAAAAGATTTGGCCAT
>JAHJQG010000024.1 GCA_018819345.1 Nanobdellota archaeon | reverse complement strand
GGGCATGCTGGCAACAATTGCAGTTAGTTATGGAATACCAATAATTTATTCAAAGAATTACAAGGAAACATCTTCTTATCTGCATATAATTGCAAAAAGGGAACAGGAAGAAGGCAAACGAGACTTTAATCTGCATGGCGAGAGAAAGCCTTTAACACTTAAAGAGCAGCAGGAATATATAATAAGTTCTTTGCCTGGTGTTGGGCCTGGTTTGGCAAGGCCACTGCTGAAAAAATTCAAGACAGTAAAAAAAGTGGTTAATGCAAAGCAGGAAAAGCTTGAAAAAGTTGAAAAGATAGGCCCAAAAAAAGCAGCAGAAATAAAAAGGGTTACTGAAAGTGAGTATGAATAATTAAAAATTCATGCTCTTCAGTTTGTTTATTCTTTCACTCATTGGAGGGTGTGTTGATAGCAGGTTTAACAGGCCGCCCCTGAAAGGGTTTGCTATAAACAAGCAGGATGTTGCCTGGCTGCCAAATCTCAAAGGATTTTTCTTAACGCCTTGCTCTAATTTTTCTAATGCATTTGCAAGCCCAAAGCTGTTATGCAATGTTTTTGCAGCTGTTTCATCTGCCAGGAATTCTCTTGATCTTGATATTGCTAATTGCAATAAGGTTGCAATAATTGGTGTTATGATTGCCAGAATTAATAACTGAATAATATTTGAGCCATCCCTGTTTCTTCCAAAGCCGCCAAACATAGCACCAAAACGGGCCATTATAGCAACATATGAAATAACCCCTGCAATTGTTGCTGCAACAGTCTGTATTAGTATATCCCTGTTCTTTATATGGCTTGACTCATGTGCAATAACCCCTTTAAGCTCATCATCATTTAATAATTCTAATATTCCCTTTGTGCATGCAATAGCAGCATGTTTTGGATTCCTGCCAGTTGCAAAAGCATTTGGATTATCTGTTGGCAAGATATATACTTTTGGCATTGGCAAATTACCAAGCTGAATAACTTCTCTTACAATTTTGTAAAGCCTTGGAGCTTCGCTTTCACTAACCTGCTTTGCACGATACATTCTCAAAATTATTTTATCAGAATACCAGTAAGAGCCAAAGTTAATTAATATAGCAAAAACTAGGCCTATTATTATTCCAGATATACCCCAGAAAGAGCCTATCCAAAGTAATAAGGCTGTTAATAAGGCCAACAAAACAACTGTCTTTATCTGGTTTTTTATCATGATTATCAGAAAAAGGAATGTGTTTTTGATATTTAAGGCTGTTGGTTTTAAAAATATATTAAGATTTGTTATTATTTTAAAGTAAATAAAATAAAAAGATTTAAATATAAGTTTATTTAAAAGAACCTTACAAAATGATGAAATCAAATATTCAGCTTAGAAAAGAACGTGAATGTCGGACTATAGAAGGGCTTGAGATATACCATACAAAAAAAGATTTTAATAGAGATATTCGCAAGCTTTTTTTTGGGAAAAATAAGCTTCTGGAGGATTATTCAAGAGCAATTGAGGATAAAAAAATAGAGGAAGGGGAGCAAATAAGAGTTACATTAATTGAAAAGGTTAATGACTTATATGAACTTGGGGAAAGATTAAAGGAGTTTTGTTTTCTTCCAAAAAACTACAGAAAAGAGAAATCAGAAGAAATTCATAGATTAAGGGATAGTATAATTAATTATTTAGAAAGAAAGGATGACTACATATCAAGTGATAATGCCGAGATTCTTTGGCAACATCAAGCTAGATCAATGAAAAAAGAAGTAGTAACTAGTTTTATGGAAATCGTGAAAAAAGAGGCTAGTATTTTATATAAGTTAAATAACGTTAAAGGGATAGATGATGGAATAAAAATAATAAAAGATCTTAATGGTCTAATAGATAAAATAGAAAAATTTGAAACATATATTAAGAATTCTAATTTTTTCGAAAATGATTTTAAAGAAGTGATAGTTGATATAGTGGAATATGTTAAAAAAAAGTAACTTGGAGGTTTGTTTAATCAAATTTGTTAAATAACAATAATCAAAGATTATACCCTTTTATTGAGGTAAGTGTTAATTCCTTCAATCTGACTCAGCTTTGTTTTCTTCAATAAAAAATTCCTAAAGCTGTTGTCAACTCTTAGGCCGAGCCTTTGCAGGCTGGAGTTTAGTCTGCCATATAGCTGTTTTCCCTTTTTGTCAAGGTCAGTGAGGATAATAACATCTTTGTGCTCTTTTGAGATATTTTCAGCTATCTTGAATAATGGGCCTTTGTTTAAGGTTATTATTTTTTTAATGCCAAGCTGCTCTAGAGCTTTTTTGTCTTTTTCTCCCTCTACAACTATTGCTTTATTGCTTTCCTTCAGTTTCTCTATGAAACTGTTTAATTCCTCACTATATTTATCCATCAACCATTTGATAATTCTTTTTTTTAAATAATTTTGTATAAATAAGGTGTAGCAAAAAGCAAAACAGAACTGAGATAGAATCTGCAATATAATATAACAGAAAGGAAAATAAACTAATAACTGCTATATTATATTTATGTTTAACAAAAGGTCTCTTAAATCTTCTAGACTATCATGAAAAAATCCCTTAAGGAGTTTATACTTACATAAAACATATTATTTCTTATAAAAAACGTAATTTTTATATATAAGGTCTTACATTTAACGTATTATAGTGCTATGAAAACCAAAGAAGACAGCATAAAGAGTAGGGAGAACCATATTTCTTTCTACTCTAAGCTGTCTGATGATGAAAAAAAGCTGTTCAGAAAATCAGCTAATCTAATTCTACCTGAAAAAAGGATACTTACATTTAATGATTTAATACAATTTGAGAAAGTAAAAGAATTGCTTTTACCTATTAAAAAGAAATATAAAATAAACTTAAATGAATTATTAACAATAATTAAGGAGCAGGTATTTTTCCCTGTTTCGGTTCTGAACAAGAAATTAACTATTTTAGAATCAGTTGTAAAATATCTAAAAGAAGAAAAAGAATTTTCTTTAAGAAAAATTTCTGAAGTTATTGGAAGAGATGAAAGAAATATATGGCATATCTATAACAGAACAAAGGAAAAATATCCTAAAAAATTTGTTATAAAGAAAACAGAGTTCTGGATTCCTGTTAATATCTTCTCTAAAACTAAGTTATCTGCCTTAGAGGCTATTGTCTCATACCTCAAGGAAGAATTTTCTCTCACTTATCATGAAATTGCCATCCTGCTGAAGAGGGATGACAGAACAATTTGGACTGTTTATCAAAGAGCTGAAAAAAAGAATGTCAAATCAAAATAAATTAAGGAAGCTGGAAAATAAGAAGAGTGAATTAGTTAGAAAGCTCCAGCTCTGCAGGCATTACAAAGAAAAAATAGTCAGGTTTGTCCAGGAATTAAATAATCAACATACTCGGGGATTAATTAGTTACAAGGAATATTACTATAAATTAAACAGGGCATTAGAGCAAAGAACACCAGAGCAGTGGATTGAATACTATGATGGATCTATTGATTATTATAAATACAAGCTAAATAGTTGTGACAAGGAAATTAAAAAACAGGAGAGCATAGCAAAGATTGTTCCTCTTGTAACAATATTAGCTGTATTTATGATTTTAGGATTTGGATTATTCTTCTTAAAACCAACTATAACTGGCTTGATTGTTGGAATTGGGGAAGAGGCTTACACCCAAAATATAAGCTTAGTAGTAAATGAAAGCTCTAGCTATGAATGGCAGTTAGAGCATATTGGAATATTAAGGTCTGCAAGAATATCTGGTAGTATATTAGGAAATGGCAGTGTAAAGGTTTATTTAGATGACAAGCTTGTTTTGGATAGCTCTAAACTAGAAAAATCCGGAATTGGCATGATAACTGGTTTGGCTATAAGTGATTTAACTGAAACAAATGAGGGTGCTGTTCTTAGTGAAAATATAACAAACATAACAGAAGAAACAGAAAACATAACTGCTCCGGAAATAGTAGAAATAGAAAATATAACTAATATTACAGTTCCAGAAGAAGACATAACTATTGCAGAAGAGATTGAAGCTAATATCACAATTCCTGAAGAACTAGTTAATGTTAGTGAAAACATAACAATAACAGAGGAAAATGTTACAGCCCCTGTTTTAGCAGAGGCAAATATTACAGAAGCTGTTGTAGAGAATATTACTAAACTTGTAGAAATTAAAGAGACATTATTCAAAGATGTTTGCATTGAAACCTGCAGTTTAAACCTTAACAAAACAAGTTATGAGTTAAGATTTGAAATAGAGAATGCTGTATTATATCTTGACAGCATAAGTTATACAATCAGGCCAACTGAAATACCAGAAGAAGCGCCTAAGGCTGTTGAGAATATCAGCAAAGCAGAGGAAATAATACAAGGGCAGGCTGAGATAAATAAGCCAGTCAAGTGGACTAAAAAGATTACATTAAATGAAACTATTAGCAATTTAACAGTTAAACTGCCAAAGAATATCTCTAATATTAG
>JAHJQG010000023.1 GCA_018819345.1 Nanobdellota archaeon | reverse complement strand
TAGTATCCTAATATTTTTGCACAACTTTTTTAAATAAGCAGCTTTTAACTTTAGAATATGATATTAAGTGCTAATGAAATAGTTGATTTAGTAATAATGACCCTGGCAATTGCTTTTATACTAAAGGATTTTATAAGAATGCCAAGGTATATACATCAGCCGCTAACCACTGGCTTTGATATTGAGAACTTCAAGTTTACAGCACTTTGCACTGCGCCTGCAATAATTCTTCATGAAATGGCCCACAAGTTTGTTGCTATTGGCTTTGGCCTGAGTGCAACATTCCATGCATCTTACCCAGGCCTTTTATTGGGAATAGTTTTAAGGCTTATCCACTCTCCATTCATAGTATTTGTGCCGGGATTTGTTTCAATAACTGGAGGAACACCATTGCAGTATTCAATAATAGCAGTTGCAGGCCCATTGATGAATCTTGCGCTATGGCTTGGCTCTTCAATTATACTAAAAAGAGCTGCATCATTAACAAGCAAGCAAAGGCTTGCACTAGTCATCACAAAACAGATTAACATGTTTTTGTTTATATTCAATATGATACCATTCAGGCCATTTGATGGGGGGCATGTAGTATCAGGATTAATGCAGGCATTTTTTTAAAAATGAAGAAAGGATTCAATACAGAAAAATATCTTGAAGAGCAGACAAAGGCTATCCTTGAGAGAGTAAGCAAGTTTGACAAGAAGCTCTATCTTGAGTTTGGCGGAAAGCTTTGCTATGACAAGCATGCATCAAGGGTCCTTCCTGGCTATGACAAAGAAACAAAGGTTAGGCTTTTGAAAAATCTGAAGGATATAGAGATTGTCTATTGCATAAATGCAAAAGATATCCAAAATGGAAGGGTCAGGACTGACTTCGGTCGTAGGTATGATGACCAGGCTATCAAGGATATTGAGGATTTAAGGGAGCATGGGCTTGATGTTTCTGCTGTTGTAATAAATCTGTTTGAAGATGAGTCTGCTGCAATAAAGTTCAGGAAAAGGCTTGAAAACATGGGAACCAAGGTTTACATACATTATATGATAAAGGGCTACACAAACAACTTCAAGCTTGTTGTAAGTGATGAGGGATATGGAAAGCAGGAATATGTAAAAACAGAAAAGCCAATCATTATTGTAACAGGCACGGGTGGTGGAAGCGGAAAGATGAGTTTCTGCCTTTCACAGATATATTATGAGCAGAAAAAAGGGATAAACTCAGGATTTGCCAAATTCGAGACCTTTCCTGTTTGGGATCTGCCATTGGATCATCCTGTTAATATTGCATACGAGGCAGCAACTGCTGACCAGGGTGACATAAATATGATTGATCCATTCTACCTGAAAAAATACAACAAGATAGCAATAAATTACAATAGGGATATAGAGAATTTCAGCATAATGCAGAAGATAATAAACAGCTTCCCAATGAAAAACAGCTTCATAAGCACATATAATTCTCCAACAGAGATGGGTGTTAACAGGATATCAAGCGGAATAACAGATGATAATATTATTAGGGAAGCCTCAAAGCAGGAAGTAATAAGAAGGTATTTCTGGTACAGGCAGCAGAGAATGATGGGAATAGTTAATCAAAACACAACAGACAGGGTAAAGATACTAATGAGAAAGCTCGATGTAACTATAAATAACAGAAAGGTTGTAGAGCAAGCAAGAAAGGCTGCACTAGATGCTGCAAAAGAGAAAAAAGGAAACAAGAACATTTACTGCGGGGCTGCTATACAGCTTGATGACAAAAGGATTATTACGGGAAAGAACTCACCTTTAATGCACGCTGAGTCTGCAGCTATATTAAATGCAATAAAAGAATTAGCGAATGTTCCAGATAATATTGACTTATTATCAAAAGAGGTAATAAACAATATAAGGTTCCTGAAAAAAGATATACTCAATAGAGTTTCAGAAAACATGAATGTTGAAGAAACCATGATAGCTCTTGCAATAAGCTCTGCAACAAACCCAATGGCTGCTCATGCTGTTGAGATGCTCAGGAAGCTTAAGGGCTGTGAGATGCACACAACCCATATCTTAAAGAAAGGTGATGAGGGCGGCCTCATAAGGCTTGGCATGAACGTAACCACAGACTCAAACTTCATTCTAAACAATCCCTAATTTTACTTTTTTCCAAAACATTTATTAATCAGGGTTTTTTCCGATGTTTTTATGTCAGAAGAGAATAGTAATAATGGGGGCAGGTTTGCTAAAAACAAGCAAATCTCTAAGCTGTTAGAATTCTATGATAGGAATTATAAGAAGCTATTGATTATTCCTATGGTCATACTTATACTCTCTATTGGAGTAATATCCTATAAGTATGCAGCAACAGGCGACTTTGTAGAAAAGGACATATCCTTAAAAGGGGGAATCACAATAACCATCCCTTCTAAAGATATTGATGCTGATAGCCTAAAAATATATTTATCATCGGAATTTCCAGGATCAGATATTTCTGTAAGAACATTAACGAAATTAGGTGAAAAAACAGGGGTTACAATAAGTGCTTCAGACATAGGGTCAAAGGAATTATTAAACAGCCTCAAAACAAAGCTTGGTAATCTTGATTATGGTGTTGAGGAAATGGGCTCATCCCTTGGAAAAAGTTTCTTTAAAGAAACCTTTATTGCAATACTATTTGCATTTTTGTTTATGGCAATTATTGTTTTTTTCTATTTCAGGCAGCCAATACCATCCCTTGCAATCATGCTTTCTGCATTCTCAAACATGGTTGTTACCCTGGCAGTTATCAATCTCATGGGTGTTAAGCTCTCAACTGCAGGGGTTGCTGCTTTTCTAATGCTAATTGGATATAGTGTTGATACAAATATTTTGTTGTCAACAAAGGTTTTAAAGAGAAGAGGTGGAGAGGTTATAGACAGAATAGTTAGCGGGATGAAAACAGGACTTGCAATGACCTCAACAACAGTTATAGCAGTAGCTATTGCATATATATTCTCGCAGTCAGCTGCCCTGAGCCAGATTATGCTAATCTTGATAATAGGTCTTTTAATGGATATCCTAAGCACATGGGTGCAGAATGCCGGCATACTAAGATTATACCTGGAAAGGAGAACTAAGAATGAATAAAGTAAAAAAAATATTCACAAACCTTAGAGTAATAATCTTTCTAGCTGTCATTCTATTTGCTGTTGTGGCTATAAACCCAAACCCCTTCAACAAGGGGGTTACTATAAGGAATATTATAATGAATTCCTCTGCAAGCCTGGCTGGAATAGAAAGCCCAAAGCCTACAGCAAGCCCCATGAGCAAGGAAATAATAATATCAATAAACAACAAGCCAATCAATAATGTATTGGATTACTATTCATTTGAAGCAGGCTTAAAGGCAAACAGGACAGTAAGAATAAAAACAAACAAGGGCATTTACAGGTTAATAACAAAATATAGAACAGAAACAATTGTCCTTAATGAAACAGTAAATAAAACAGTTATCAAAGAGGTTGATGTAACAGAAATCATCAATGGGACAAAGGTCAATAAAACAATAAACAAA
The DNA here is from genome assembly GCA_018819345.1 of Nanobdellota archaeon. GTDB lineage: Archaea > Nanobdellota > Nanobdellia > Woesearchaeales > CG1-02-33-12 > CG1-02-33-12. The sequence continues at coordinate 1,488 of JAHJQG010000023.1, read as the reverse complement.
ACAGAGATTATAACTGTTCCAAAAACAATAACCAGGGTTTACAATGATTCAATAGACCTTGGAATAAGGGTTTATAATGCACCAACAACAAATGTAAGAAAAGGGCTTGACCTTCAGGGCGGCACAAGAGTTCTTCTTGAGCCAGAGGAAAAAATATCAGCAGATGAAATGGAACTGGTTCTTTCTAATATCAAGCAAAGGCTTAATATTTATGGCCTCAGTGATATTGTTGTAAGAACAACTGCTGACCTTTCAGGCAACCAGTATATACTTATTGAGATAGCAGGCGCTAGTGAAGAAGAGGTTAAGGAATTGGTTGCAAAGCAGGGAAAGTTTGAGGCAAAAATAGGAGATGAGGTTGTTTTTAAAGGGGGGGATGACATAACATATATTTGCAGAAGCGCTGACTGTTCTGGCATTGACCCAAATGTGCCATGTGGACAAAGCAATGGCCAATGGTTCTGCAGGTTCAGGTTTTCTATTTCATTAAGCCCAGAAGCAGCTCAAAAACAGGCAGGGCTTACAGAAAATTTAGATATTGTAACAGAAGGCAAGCAGGATTATCTTAATGAAACACTTGATCTCTATTTAGATAATCAGCATGTTGATACCTTAAATATAGGCTCTGAATTAAAGGGCCGTGCTGTAACAGATATTCAGATATCTGGATCAGGAGGGGGCACAACAGAGCAGGAGGCATTATTTGAATCATTGAAGAATATGAAAAGGCTGCAGACAATACTTATCACCGGCTCATTGCCTGTTAAGCTTGATGTTGTCAAGACAGATGCTATCTCACCAGCTCTTGGAGAGAAGTTTGTTAAAAATTCATTTTTCATTGGATTCCTTGCAATACTAAGCGTATCATTAATTGTGTTCTTAAGATATAGGAAATTAGAGATAACATTGCCAATGATGATAACACTTATAGCAGAGGTTATAATTATTTTAGGGGTTGCTGCATTAATTGGATGGAATATTGATATTGCTGCTATTGCTGGAATAATTATTGTAGTAGGAACATGTGTTGACCATCAGATAGTCATATCTGATGAATTATTAAGAAAAGAACAGCAGGTATTTTTTAACTGGAAACAAAGGATCAGAGATGCATTCTTTATTATAATGGCAGCTTACTTCACAACATTTGTTGCCATGCTTCCACTAATGAGGGCAGGAGCAGGTTTATTAAAAGGATTTGCAATAACAACTATTATAGGCATCTCAGTCGGTGTCTTTATTACAAGGCCCGCATTTGCAGCTGTTATTGAAGTATTACTAAAAGATAAGCTTTAAAAGAATGATAATTACAATCTCTGGAACAATAGGATCTGGAAAAAGCAGTGTTGGAATTCTTGTTGCAAAAAAACTTGGCTTTAAATATTACTGCATTGGCGATTTAAGGCGTGAGATGGCTAAAAAAAGAGGCATCAGCATATGGGAGTTAAATAAATTAGGAGAAGAAGACCCATCAACAGATTTAGAGCC
>JAHJQG010000006.1 GCA_018819345.1 Nanobdellota archaeon | reverse complement strand
TTTATGATAAAAATATTTCTCAGAACTACTTTCCAATTCCTTTGTAGATTAAGGTTCCTGTATAAAATAAAGTTATTTATCTCCAAAATTAATTTAGCTATTCCGGAAAAACCTATGAAAAAGTTAAGTAAAGCATAAAAAACAGCTTTATACATAAGGTTTTGTGGCATACAAAATAAAATCTTCAATTAGATCTTTCAGCCAGTTAGAAAATGCCTAAAATTTAAAAAATCATTAGTGGAGAAAAACAAAATGATCAACAAAGAGATTATTGAAAAGAAAGAATGGGATTATGATACCCTCATTTCCTCTATTGGCACGGTTTTAGAGAAAGCAAGAAAATATGTTTATTCACAAATTAATCAGATATTAGTAAAAACATATTGGAATATTGGAAAACAGATTATTGAGTATGAACAAAAAGGAAAAGAAAAAGCAGAATATGGAAGTAAGCTACTTGATAATCTTTCAAAAGACTTAAAATTAAGGTATGGGAAAGGTTTTAGTAGAAGTAACATTATATACATGCGGTTATTTTACATCAAATATTCAAAAAGTGAGACACTGTCTCACCAATTGAGTTGGTCACATTACTTTGAACTTCTAAAAGTAGAGGATGATTTGGAGCGTTCTTTTTATGAGAAACAGTGTATCAAAGAAAATTGGTCTGTAAGAGAACTTAAGAGGCAAAAAAATTCCACTCTGTTTGAGAGAATTGCCTTAAGCAAAGACAAGAAAGGTGTTCTGGAATTAGCTAAAAAAGGACTCTTAATTGAGAAAGCAACTGATGCAGTTAAGGATCCCTATGTTTTAGAATTTCTTGGTATTCCTGAAGACTATAAGTATTCAGAAAAAGAATTAGAGCAAAGAATTATTGATAATTTACAAAAGTTTTTGTTAGAATTAGGAAGAGGTTTTACTTTTGTATCCAGGCAGTTTAGGATGACTTTAGGAAACAGGCACTATTATGTGGATTTAGTATTCTATCACAGAATTTTGAAATGTTTTGTATTAATAGATTTAAAAATTGATGAAGTTACTCATTCAGATATAGGTCAAATGAATATGTACATTAACTATTTTAAAAAAGAGGAAACGGCAAAAGGGGATAATGAACCAATAGGAATCATTCTCACCAAAGAAAAAGATAGGGTTGTTGTTGAATACGCCCTGGGCGGGATCTCAAACAAATTATTTGTGTCTAAATATAAGTTGTATTTGCCAACTAAGGAAGAACTAGAAAAAGAGGTCAAAAAACTGTTGTAAAAAACACAGCATATAGGGATTTAATGGAATTGATTGATAAGGATATCATTAAACAAAAAGGAATAGGAAGAGGAATTTACTATGTATTTAAATAAAACTTTGCGTTCGATTTGCGTTCGATAAATAGTTTAAAAAAGGTAAAGGAAGCCTCAAAACAGCTACCTTGTTTATAAATTTCGGCTCCATAAGATAATCTTATGCATCCGAATATTATTTTTGGGAGCATAGTTAAAAAGAATTTTGACTGGGATAATATTATTGATAAGTATGTTAAGGTTTATGATTCAATAAAATAGGTTTTCTTAAGAATCATTCCCACCTAAGAAAGGTTTTGAACCTGTTTTAAAGAATTCTTTTCTTTATTCTAAAATTAATTTAGCTATCCTGGAAAAACCAATGAAAAAGCCAGGCAAAGCATAAAAATCAAATGATGGTTACTCACTAAGAATAGGATTGAAGAAAAGTTCTATAAAGAGAGTTAGAAATGAATGTGAAAGAATTTGAAGAACTTATAAAAGAAAAAGAAAATAAAGATTTGGATTTCAAGCTGGAGTTGCCTGAATCCAAAAAAGTTGCCCAGCTAGTTACTGCGTTTTATAATTCCAGAGGAGGCAAGATAATTCTTGGTGTGGAAGATGGAACGAGAAAACTCATTGGTATCAAAGAGCCACAGAAGACAGAGCATAGGTTTACCCAAATAATAAGGAATTGGTGCAGGCTTGATGAAGAGCCAAAAATTGAATTTATAAAATATGAAAATAGGAATTTTATTGTTATTCACTGCCCAAAAGGAAAAGACACGCCTTATTTTGTCAGAGGTGAATCAAAACCAAGAGTCAGAATAGGCTCTTCTAATGTTATTGCAAATAAGGAGGAAATCGCAAGGCTCTATAGAGAAGGGTCAAGCAAGTCACAGGATGTTTTTCCTGTTGAAAATGCTGGTTTAGATGATCTTAATTTAAAAAAGATTAAAGAATATTTTAAAGAGAGCAAACTAACAAAACAATTAGATAAAGAGCATTTTTTGAGTATCTTAGAAAAAGAGAATTTTGTTGTTAAAGAAAATGGAAAGCTGGTACCAACAATCTCTGGAATTGCTTTGTTTGGAAAACATCCTTCTACAGAAATGCCTTGGACAGTTATAAGGGCTGATAGATATAAGGGCCTGGATGTTGCTATGTGGATTGATAGAGCTGATATTAAAGGTGATGCATTTGTAGTAATTAATGATGCTAAGAAATTTATGTTAAAAAATATGAGAACATCTTATACACCAAAAGGATTTCAAACAGAGATAAAAACAGAATATCCTATTGAAGCTCTAAAGGAAGCTATAATAAATGCGATTGCTCATAGGGATTATTATATTAGAGAATCAATTCTTATTAAAATGTTTGATGACAGAATAGAAATTTGGAGTCCTGGAGAGCTTTTAAGACCATTAACAATTGAGCAATTAAAAAATTTAACTTATAAACCTAAAAGTAGGAATGAGATAATTGCAAATGTTCTTTATAGAAGAAAATTAATGGACAAAAGAGGAACAGGCATATTAAGGATGAATAAATTTTGTGAGGAATGGAACTTGCCTGAGCCAGAGTTTAAGGAAGCATCAGGGTATTTTGGGATTATATTTAAAAATCCAGAATATTATACAAGGGTTCTGCAAATAGATACAAAAGATTTAAATGAAAGGCAAAAAAAGGCAATAGAATATCTGAAAACCAACCTTAGAATAGCCCCAAAAGAATACAAAAGATTATTTAATATTTCTGATAGGATGGCAAGATATGACCTTAAAGATATGGAAAAAAACGAGTATATAACTTTTGTAGGGTCTAAAAAAACAGGTTATTATCAACTTAAATTGCCGAATAAATTGCCGAATAAATTGCCGAATAAAAAAAATGGAGGCAAGAATTTTTAATAGCCATA
>JAHJQG010000022.1 GCA_018819345.1 Nanobdellota archaeon | reverse complement strand
TTTTTATGCTTTACTTAACTTTTTCATAGGTTTTTCCGGAATAGCTAAATTAATTTTGGAGATAAATAACTTTATTTTATACAGGAACCTTAATCTACAAAGGAATTGGAAAGTAGTTCTGAGAAATATTTTTATCATAAAGAAATTCAAAAAATAATTTCCTCAATCTCCTTTAATTTCCTAATATTTAACTGGTATGCATTACCATGCTTTGTTTTACCATAATAAACAACTAAGCCTTTCTTAATAAGGTCTTCAAGAACATCATCAACAAAACCAGCTAGATGAGAAGGAATTCCGGCTGTTAGTCTTTCGTATAATAGATGCCCTTTACTGAATGCCTTGTTTGAATATAGCTTTTTGAGAATATTTTTTTTAATTTTAATATAGTTGCTTTTGGATAATCTTTTCCCCATTTCTAAAACATTGTTGGGCTTATATATAACCTTTATTCTTTTGATTATAATTCATAGCCCATATTGGCTAAAAATAGAAACATTTATATAGTTATTATGTTTTTTAGAATCTACAATGGAAAACAAAAAAACACAAAGTGTTTTTCTCAGCATGTTTGGGGATAGCCCTATACTAAAAGTAATAGACTTCTTGATAGTTAATGAGGATTTTGATTATAGTATGACAAACATAGCTAGCCTTTCAGGTGTAGGCTATTCCACCTTGAAACTGTTCTGGAGAAAGTTAGAAGAGAGCAAAATAGTAAAACAAACAAGAGTAGTTGGAAAAGCTAAAATGTACAGGCTTGATTTTGTTAATCCTATTGTAAAGAAATTCAGGGAATTCTATTGGGAAACTACAAAGCAAAGGGTTCATGAAGAGATTAAGGAAAAGGAATTAGTGGCTGTTTGACTGGAAATTCTTTAAAACATTTTTGTAATTTATCTTTTATAGACATCTTTTATAACCTCTATTATTGTTTTTTGCCCCCACAATATTATACCAGTCTTTAAAATATCCAAAATGATTTTATCCTTTTGGATAATATTATGTTTAAGGTCTTCTTCTGTCTGCAGAACATCATGAATCTTAACAGGCATGATTTCACGAAGATTAGATAATTTCTTTTTATATTTTTCAAAGTTGTTTTTATCTAAAACAAACAAGGCATCTAAATCATTAGGCTTTTTATTCATATTTGTGTATGACCCAAAAATAATGCATGTTTTAGTTATTTCCTTTAACTCATTTAAATCATCTAGCCTGTATTTTATCCTTTTCTCTAATTTTGGGATTAGGGTTAATTCCAGTATGATAACAGTTTTTTCGTTTTCAAAATTTATCTTATATGATTTAATATTAGCAATGTTCTTAGGCTTAAGAATGCCTTGTTTCTCAAATTTATTTAATATTTTAGCTGCGCCATTTGGGGATAAGTTGCACTTTTTTGCAATGTTATTGATAGAATAGTCTTCATCAAAAGCTGTAAAAAGCAGCTTTAAAACATTTTTTTCATTATCAGTTAACATATTATACACCTTTAGTGTATAATCATACACCTTTAGTATATAAATGTTATGCTTTTCTGTAACATTTCATATTGAGATTTTTTAAGAAAGAGATGACTTAAAGTATTCTATTGTCATTTTTATGCTCTGCTTGGCTTTTTCATGGATTCTTCCTTTGTTTCAGGCTAACTATAGATCTCATGAAAAAGCCTATTTGCCTGCTCATGCTAATTCCACTGGACACTGGACAACCAGCAGTAAAATTTATAAGTATGCATACTTATATTCACTCATATCAGTATAAATTTATAAATCATACAAAAAACATTCAACAATGTTGTCTAGCAAAATTGGCAAATTTATGGAAGAAAAATTAAAAAAGCATAAAAATGATAAAACCAAACAAAAATAATGCCTTGATTGTCTTTCAAGGCAAAAAAATAAGGAGAACCTGGTTTAATGATGAATGGTGGTTTGTGGCTGTTGATATAGTTCAAGCTTTAACAGATTCAAAAGATCCTGGTGGATATTTAAAAGATATGAGAAGAAGGGATGAAGGATTTAAAGAAGGGTGGGGGCAAATTGCCACTCCCCTTGAAATAGCTACAATTGGTGGAAAACAAAAGATTAATTGTGTATCAACAAAAGGAGCTTTTAGATTAATCCAGTCTATTCCATCAAAAAAAACAGAGCCCTTCAAGCAGTGGCTTGCACAAGTAGGTTATGATAGGGTGCAAGAGATAGAAAATCCTGAACTTGCCCAGAAACGAATGAGGGGATTATACAAAGCAAAAGGCTATTCTGATGGCTGGATAGAAAAAAGAGTTAGAGGCATTGCTATAAGAGATGAATTAACAGATGAATGGAAGAAAAGAGGAGTTCTGGAAGAAAGAGAATATGCAATCCTAACAGCAGAGATCTCACAAGCTACTTTTGGCATGACTCCCAGTGAATACAAAAAATTCAAAGGGCTCAAACAAGAGAATCTAAGAGACCACATGAATGATTTGGAAATGATATTTAATATGCTTGGTGAAGCTTCCACTACAAAAATAGCAAGAAATAAAGATGCAGTTGGATTTGATGAAAATAAAGATGCTGCAAAAGAAGGCGGAACAGTGGCAGGAGTAGCAAGAAGCGAATTAGAGAAAAGAAGCAGTGAGAAAGTAGCTAGCTCTGAGAATTATTTAGAAGAGCCTGAGAAAACGAAAAGATTAGGAAACAAAAAGAATCCCCGAAGATTAATAAGCCATCATAAGGAGCAGTATAAATAAAACCTTCCTATAAATTAAGAACCATTTAACTAAAACAAAATTTTAAGGGTATTTAAGAAAGAGCTGACTTAAAGTATTCTATTGTCTTTTTTATGCCTTCTTCAAAGCTTGTTTTTGGAGCCCAATTGAGCTTTTTTTGCTAAGACTGATAACATTGTGTTGTTATGCCTGATTTTGGTTATACTGAAACTTAGAAAGCTTTATATATCAGTAAGTTATAACTTACTATTGGTGATATATATGGAATATGCAATTGCTAAAGTTAGTACAAAGGGTCAGATTGTAATCCCTAATGCATTAAGGAGCAATATCCAGACTGGTGATGAATTCTTGATGATAAAAGACAATGGCAGAATAATCTTAAAGAATATGAAGAATTTAGCATCTGATCTAAGGAATGATTTTGTCTTCGCAGAAAAAGTAGAAAAAGCCTGGCAGGAATATGATAAAGGCAAGTTTGAGAATAAATCCAAAGATGATTTCCTTAAAGAGTTAAGAGCATGTTAAATATTGAATACAGGAATGA
>JAHJQG010000021.1 GCA_018819345.1 Nanobdellota archaeon | reverse complement strand
TTTTCTTCCATTATAATTTCTTAAAATCATTAATGCACGTGTTGCGCAGTGCCTAAACCTTCTTTTCAAAACCTCTGTCTTCTCAATTGCCATATGAAGCACAAGCTCGAGTTTCTCAGACTTAAGAATCTTTAATGCCTTCATGCCATTTATGCCCTTTTCAGAGCTTATGTAAAATCCATTATCACTTATTCCTATCTCAACATCCCTATGCTGAACACGAGAAATTGCAAAAGCAATGGCCCTTGACAAAACATCATTTACTCTCCGCCCATAAAGGCTGTGGAAAATGCAGTACTTGCGGTTATCATCACTGTATGATTCAACTAATAGTTTTTTTATGGACGGAATTTCTGCATAAAAATACTGCTCCTGAAAATAACTGTATATTGCATTAGCACCATTAACATCAACATAAAGATAATTATTAATAAACTCAATTATTTCCTTTTTGCCCTGCTTTTTCAGGAATTTTTCTTCCATATATCTCCTGAACCTTCCTATTTCCAATGCAAGGTCAAAACTCAATGGCAGGCTTTCAGAAACCCAGGAAGGAATTGTTGGCGGCCTGCTGACAGAAGAGCTTACATAAGCAACCATCCCCTTGGAATACAAGAACTCATACATGTTTCCGCCAAGCACAAAAACATCGCCTCTTTTCATTTTCTCTAAGAAAGCCTCGTCTATTTTTCCAATTGTCTGCTCACCAACCTTTACAATAATAAATGTTTCATCTGGTATTGTTCCAATATTTGTCATATATGTGACCCTGGCAAGCTTTCCACGCCTGCCAATCATTCCTGTTTCCTCATCATGCCATATTTTTGCATATATATGCCTGTCTTCTAAAGAAATATATTTTCCTGCAAGATAATCTATAATCTCATTAAAATCAACTCTCTTTAAGTCATTGAAGCAATGACTCTTTTTTATCAATGAAAACAATTCATTAATACTTATTTTCTGGGCTATTGCAATACCATAAATCTGCTGTGCAAGAACATCAAGGCAGTTTTTTGGAATATGAATTTTGTCAATTTTTTCTTCTATGGCTGATTTCAATAAAACAGCGCATTCAACTAAATCATCCCTGTCAAGAACAATTATTCTTCCCTTTGATATGTCATGCAGCTTGTGGCCAGACCTGCCACATCTCTGCAAGGCGCGGGCAACTGACTTTGGAGAGCCAAGAAGTATAACCAAATCAATATAACCAATATCTATTCCAAGCTCCAAGGAAGTGCTTGAGACAACTACTTTTAGTTTTCCCTGCCTTAATTTATTTTCAACATCATGCCTATGGGTTTTTGACAAAGAGCCATGATGAGCACCTATGTTTTCAGTGTAATTCTTTGGGAAACTCTCTTTAAGATGGTCAACAACCCTTTCAGTAGCAGCCCTTGTGTTTGTAAAAATAAGTGTTGTTTTGTGGTCTTGTATTAATTTATCAATAAGATTGTACATTGCATCTTGCATTTCCTCATGTGTTGTGTTTATTAAATCAGGAACAGGGCTTAAAACCTTTAAATCCATTTTTTTTATGAACTGGACATTAACAATCCTGCAGTCTCTTGGCTTTGCATTTTCAAACCCAACAAGAAATTTTGCAATATCATCTAAAGGGCTTATTGTTGCACTCAAGCCAACCCTGCATATATACTGTGAAAGTCGTTGAAGCCTTTCCATGCTTAATGATAGATGAACCCCTCTTTTGTTATCTGCCAAGGCATGTATCTCATCAACAATGCACCACTCAATATTTCTTAATAATTCCCTGAATTTTATTGTAGATAATAATATAGCTAATGATTCTGGTGTTGTAATAAGGATATGGGGTGGTTTTTTAAGCATTCTTGATCTTTCTGATGGAGTTGTATCGCCAGTTCTTACAGCAACCCTTATTCCAAGATTTTTTCCTGCAATCTCCTCTATCTGCTTTAATGGCTCCTTAAGATTTACTTCAATGTCATAATTTAATGCCTTTAGTGGAGAAATATAAACACAATAAATCTTGTCTTCTAAAATTCCCTTTTCAGCAGAATCAACCAGCTCATTCAGTATTGACAAAAAAGCAGTCAGTGTTTTTGTTGCTCCTGTTGGAGCTGATATAAGAACATTTGAACGTGAATGAACCTCCATTATTCCATAAAGCTGTGGCAGAGAGAACTCTTTAAATCTAGAAAAGAACCACTTCTTTACAAGAGGATTCATTACATTGATTATTTCCTTTTCAGTATTCGGCCTTTCCTTAACTATAATCATACTCGCAAAGAAACATTATATGCTTATAAAACTTATCAAAAATTTATTAAGAAAATAAAATTACTTCCTTGCTTTTTCTAGTTTGCCTTTTAATAAGGCATCTAGTGACTGGTCATTTACTTTTTTTACGCACCATCTCACGCCGCCAATGTCTCCCTTGGCCCTGCCCATCTTTCCGCCTATGCACTCTATCATGACCTCATCATGCTCATCAACAAGCTTTGTTGCGCCATCGCCAGGCAAAAATGCAGTAACCTGCTTGCCGTTCTTTATCAGCTGAACTCGAACACATTTCCTCATGGCAGAGTTTGGCTGTTTTGCCTCTAATTGAACCTTTTCCAGAACAATGCCCTTTGCCTGGGAAGAGCCTCCCAATGGATCAGACTTTTTCTTGAGGTTAAGAGTCCTGCGGGTATATTTCTTGCTGTTCCACCTGAAAGTATGCCTTCTCTTCTTGAGCTTTTTTCCAGCATTTATTCCAGATGATTTCTTTCCCATTTTCAGATAACCTTTATTTCCTTTATATCAAAATACCTGTTGACAATGTCTTCATAATTTCTTAGGTTTTGCCCGTTTCTTCCTATTAAGAGGCCCTTTGTTTTTGTATCTGGCCCGACAATTGTGACAATCTTGTCATCAATTTTTATCTCATTTGCCTTCAATGGATTGATGAGATTTGCAACAAATGTTTCAAGATGGGGATTAAATTCTACTATTTTAATCTTTCTATTTAGTTTTTCTTTAATATTCTTTACATTAATTCCTTTTTTGCCAATTGCCTTTGCAATCTGGTTCTCTTCAACCACAAAAACCAAGAGTGAATTTTTATCAACAAAGCAGTCCTTTAGTCTTGTATTTGTCAGGCTCTCAAAAAAAGACATGAACTTCATCAGATTTAGGTCATACTTTATCTTTATCATTATTCCTTTAACACACCTAACATAGAGATAGAATATTGCTTTTTGCAGATTACACCAAGCTCATCATTTGGCTGTTTTAGCTTGATAACTGGAATTTTCAAGAGCTTGGAATAATATTCCAGTTCCTTTTTTGAACTCTCACTGCAGTTTGATGCAATATAAATTTTTTCAAGCATGTTAAGCTTTAAATTCTTCATTACAACCCTTGTTCCAATAATAATCTTTCTTGTTTTTAGGTCTTTTTTTATATCAGTTGATGCTTGTTTTTTAACCATTCTAGCTCCTCTTAACCTTTGTTACCAAGCCAGGCAATCCTGTTCCAACAGGCACAGGCTGATTAAGCATAACATTCTCAACAACAGAGTTAAGGTGATCAACCTCACCAATAAGGCTTGCATTAAAGATATGCTTTATTGGTGTCTCAAAAGACGCCCTTGCAAGAACACTTGCCTTTTCCTTTACAACACCATATCTTGTTACACCCTTTATAGTGCCAGTGGCACACATTGTGTCAGCAACAAGCATAAGATGCCTGATGTCAACATTTAAACCCTGATTTTGTATAACCTTATAAACCTCATTGATTATTGCCTGCCTTGCTGCCTCTATTCCAAGAACATTTGCTATCTCAAAAATATTATTAGATATTATCCTTATTTTATCAACAAAATCAAACTCTAAAACCTTTTTGAGGTTTGTTCCAGCTGTTATTATTAAAAATTCACTGCCTTTCTTAATTGGCAAAACCTGGGTTATACCTTTTATTCCTTGTATATAAATATCCTTGATTTTCTCTTTTACCTTAAAGAGTTGGTTAAACTCTTTTTCCTTTTCATTAAGTTTTAGTGTGATGGTATTGCCTTTCTTAGAAAGGGCAATTTCCTTAAAATTAGTCTTTATACTTTTCTGGATTGCAGAATATTCAAGCCCCATATTTTTCATTTTCTTCTCATCAAAGATTACCTCTATCTTTGATTCAGCTATATCAACCATGAATTCAGAAACAACCTCCTTGAGAGTTGTTTCCTTTATTGATAAAGCAAGCTTCTTTATATTCTTGCCTTGGTTATATGGCTTTTTTAGATAAATCTCCATCATAGGAGTTTGTATTGCTTTCTTGCCATCCAGTATTTCAATGATTCTTGGAAGGCCCATTGTAATATTCATCTCTGCAACACCTGCGAAATGGAATGTATTTAAGGTCATCTGGGTTCCAGGCTCGCCAATGGACTCTGCACTGACAAGGCCTACAGATTCTCCTGGCTGAACCAACATTTTATTATATTCAATAAGTGTTTTTTCAAGTATTTTTTTTAGTTTTGCCTCATTTATATTTTTAGGAATGTTTTCTTTAATATCATTAATTACTTTCAAAGGGAGTTTTTTTTCATATTTCTTAAATAATTTATTCATTTAATTTCACCAATTATTATTTTATGGAATTAATAATATTTTTTACATCAACTATTCCACCATCAGACTTTGAAACATCTATTCTGTCTTCCCCATAATCAAACTGTATAATCTTCTTGTTTGAATCCCTAACAGTGTTATCATATTCAACCTTTAAATCCTGCAAGGCATTTGCCAATCTCCTGTACAAATAACCTGATTTTGGTGTTCTCAAGGCAGTATCCATGAGGCTGTCTCTTCCAGTCATGGATGCAAAAAAGAATTCTTTTGGATTTAGCCCTTTCTTGAATCCATCTGCTATGAAACCATGTGCTTCAGGACCGAGATCTCCTTTTTTGAAGCATGATAATGTTCTTTCATAATAACCCTTTTCTATTCTTTTGCCTCTCATAGCCTGCTGGCCAACACAGGCAGCTATTTGTGCCAGATTAAGCAGATTTCCCCTTGCTCCAGAATCTGCCATTATCATCATATGTGTTTCCTTATTTGAATAATCAGAAACAATCTCTCCTGTTTCATTTCTTGCCTTGTTTAATAGTTCCAATATCTTCAGTTCAAGTGTTTCCTTTAATGTCCTGCCAGGAAATGCCTGCAGTGAACCTTCATGATATTCTTTAATTAATGCTTCAACATCCCCTCTTGCTCTTGTGAGTGTTCCATTTATCTTATTTATTGCTTCCTCAGGAAGGTCCGCGTCTGATATCCCTATTGTGAACCCCCTTTTAAGCAGGACTGCAGTTCCAAGCTTAAACATTTCTGCTATCATTTCTATTGCTCTTTCCTCTCCATATTTCTTATGTATATTTCTGAGCATCAATCCCTTGCCGCCGCCAATGTTTGCACTGTCAATAATGCCACTAATAAGTTTTCCATCCTTTATTATAACTTCTTCCTTGCCTGATTTTGATTTTCCTGTAAAATTGAAATCATCAGGCATCAAAACACTGAATATCTCTTTTCCACTTACAAACTCCTTTTTTCTTAATTTTGAAAAATCTGTTATACCTGCTGATAATAATAAATCAATAGCGTCCCTTCTTGAATACCTTCCCTCTTTTGTAAGAAGGTAATTTCCAGCTACAGCATCCTGTATGCACCCAATAATGCTTAAACCATATCTTGGTGATATAAGCTGCGTCTGAACCATCATAAGTGTTTCAGCCTCTGCCCTTGCCTCTTCTGTTTGTGGTATATGCAGATTCATCTCATCCCCGTCAAAGTCTGCATTATAGGGATGGCAGACAGTTGGATTCATTCTTAGGGTTTTTCCAGGCAGCACTCTAACCTTATGGCACATCATAGACATCCTGTGCAAAGATGGCTGTCTGTTAAATATTGCTATATCACCATCCATTAAATGCCTTTCAACTACATATCCTAGCTGAACTTCCTCAAGTAATTGTTCCCTTGTTTCATCAGTTATCTTCTTCTTCTTGCCATCAGGCCTTGCTATATAGTTGGCTCCTGGATAGTTGTTTTGGCCTCTTTCAACAAATCCTTTGAGATATTTTATATTCCACTCATTAACCCTCTCAGGGATTGTGAGTTTCATAGCCATAATCTTTGGAACACCAACCTCATTTAAATCAAGCATTGGATCAGGGCTTATGACAGTTCTTGCTGAAAAATTAGTTCTCTTGCCTGCAAGATTATGCCTTATTCTGCCTTCTTTGCTTTTTATTCTCTCTGTTATTGTCTTTAATGGGTCACCAGAACGATGCCTTGCAGGCGGCAATTGCGCAATATTATTATCAAAGAATGTTGTAATATGATATTGCAGCAGGTCCCATAAATCTTCTATGATAATCTCTGGAGCTCCTGCATTTATATTTTCAAATAACCTCTGATTTATCCTGACAATATCACCCAGCTTATGAGTCAAGTCATCCTCACTTCTCTCACCGCTCTCTAATGTAATAGAAGGCCTCATAGTAACAGGGGGAATTGCCATTATTGTCAGAACCATCCATTCCGGCCTTACTGATATTGGGTCTAAGCCAAAAACCTCACAGTCTTCATCAGGTATTTTCTCCATCCTTGTCCTGATTTCTATTGGGGATATTCTCTTTTCATTCTCAAGAAATGTTGTTGGCTTCTCCAATGTTATCTTTTGCTGCCTGCTCTTGCAGTAAGGGCATTTGTTTATTGTCTTTAAGATTCTGATTATCTCCTTAATTTTCACCCTTCTTTCTTCAGGGCCACATTCAATTTCAACATTTTTCAGTTCATCCATGCATTTCTCAATCTTATTCTTTGGGATGAGTATCCTGCCGCACTCCCTGCATGTGCACCTCAATAAATCATATATAACACTAATGAACTTAATATGCATTACTGGTCTTGCCAATGATATGTAACCAAAATGTCCTGGACATTCCTTGAGCTTTGCCCCGCATGTCTTGCATTTAAGCCCCGGATCTATCACCCCAAGCCTTGCATCCATTAAGCCTCCATCAACAGGATAGCCCTCTTTGTCATAAAGCTCTGGAGTCACTATTTTGGCAGAAGCCATCTTCTTTACTGTCTTTGGGCTTAGAATACTGAAAATAATACTCTCAACTTTCTTAAAAACCGGTATATCATTATTTTCCATTTTCAATATTTATTTTTTAAAACCAATTTTGGATGTACTGTTAGTGATTTTAGCTCATCAAGCAGTAGCTTGAATGCATAGCTTATCTCAATAAAATTTATTTCAACATTATCACCACATACAGAACAAAATAACCTGTTCTTGAATTTATCATGGATAGCTACCATACCACATTCTTCACAGATGGGGATTACTGTTCTGTCTGCATCAAATCTTTCTTTTAACAGTAAAGATGCACCATGTGCAACAAATGTATCTTTTTCCATTTCTCCTAAACGCAGGCCACCCTCTTTTGCCCTTCCCTCTGTTGGCTGCCTTGTCAAGAGCTGTATTGGGCCTCTGGCCCTTGCATGTATCTTATTAGCGACCATATGCTTTAGTTTCATATAATATATATCCCCAATGAAAATATTTACCTCAAACTGCTCTCCTGTAACCCCATTATACATTGTTTCACAACCATCTTCCCTGAAACCAAGGGACAGAAGTTCCTTTCTTAGTTTTTCTTCTGGTTCAACATCAAATAATGTTCCATCTATATACCTTGATGATAATGCACCAACCTTTCCACCAATTAATTCTATAAGATGTGAGATAGTCATTCTTGATGGTATTCCATGAGGTGAAAATATAAGGTCCGGCGTAATTCCAGATGCTGTGAAAGGCATGTCTGCCTGGTCAACTATTAATCCTACAACACCTTTCTGGCCATGCCTTGATGTAAACTTATCACCAAGTTCTGGAATTCTCTGGTCTCTGATCTTTACCTGGATGAGCCTGTTCCCTTCACTACTTTCTGTTATTAGAACAAAATCAACAATTCCTTGTTCTCCATGTTTTAATGCTACAGAGCTTTCACGCCTGCTGCTTGGTGCAAGGTTATACTGATCCATTGAGCTTAGAAATCTTGGTGGGCTTGTCTTGCCAATAATGACATTATCTTCTTTAACCTTTGCTTCTGGTGATATGATTCCGTCTTTCTCCAGAAACTTATAATCCTTTTCACTTTTGTATCCTTTTACATCCTTATCAGGGATTGATATCTCATCAGTAAGTCCGCCGGAGTATCTTAATTCCTCAGCTATAGCAGGTCTGTAATATGTTGATCTTCCAAGGCCCCTATCAATTGATGCCTTATTTATGACAACTGCATCCTCAACATTATAACCTTTGTAGCTCATAACTGCAACAACTATGTTTTGTCCTGATGGATGCTTATTATAATTGGAGACCTCATGCATTACTGACTGGACTATTGGTATTTGTGGTGTCTGAAGTATGTTAACATCCATATCCATCCTTATTGGAAAGTTTATTGCATACATCCCAAGTGCCTGTTTTTGGTTTTTAGAGCCAATACTTATCCTTGCACCAGGGCTGAAATTTGCATAAGGCACTAATGATGTGCACAAACCAACCATAGCCAATGGAGTAAGCTCCAAATGAGTATGTACTTTTGTTAAATCTTCTCTGGAAAATGCAATAAAAGCATTTTCTTCTTCAGCTGCATCAAGATATTCAATAACCCCTTGCTTTATAAGATCAGAAAATGAAATCTCATTTTTTTGTAATTTTTTGATATGATCTTCTGTTAAAATTGGTTGACCATCTTTTACAACAATTAATGGTCTTCTCAGTCTACCTTTGTTGTCACTTATTTGTACATTGCCTATTGCTTTATCATAATATATATTTAAATTTTCAGAAATGATCCCTTTTCTTCTCTCAATCCTTACATTTTCAGTAAATTCAGCAGGATTTTCTACTGCTCCAACAAACTTTCCATTTAGATATACTTCGCTCATTTTATTTTAATACCTTCAGGCCAAGGCCTTTTAATGATTTTATTGTTTCTTCCTCTTTATCATCCTGTGATATACTTGCAATCAATGTAAGGTTTTTCTTAAGTCCTATGTTAGTTCCTTCAGGTGTTTCAACAGGACATAACCTTCCAAGATGGGTGCTGTGAAGCTCCCTTGCCTCAAAATTTTCCTGTGTTGCTGATAGTGGGCTTACAACTCTCTGTAAATGTGACATCATATCCAGAAAATTAAGTCGTTGTATCCTCTGGCTTACACCCTTTCTTCCTCCAACCCAGTTGCCTGTTGCCATAGACGAATAAATCCTTGATGTCAACAATTTCTCCCTTATAATCACCTTTATAGATGGGAACTTACCTCTTTTTACAATTCTCTGGAAATTATATAAAAGGTCATTTATCAATATATTAAGATTGACTCTTATCAGGTCTGCCAATAAGTCCCCACTCATCTTAACTTTTTTATTCATATAATGATCCTTGTCATCAACCTGTATTTCTCCCCTGGAAACCTTTATGAACTTCTTTATCATCTTGCATAAGTTATGGGCTTTCTTCAGTCTGTCTTTTTCACTGATACCTATATGAGACATTAGGTACTTATCTATAATCTCTTTTGTTCTTTCAATCCTTATGTCTTTTGATTGTGTTATGCCTGATTTTTTTGCTATATAATCAATTGCATCTTCCTGTGTTTTGATATCAACACCTTCATATAAATTTACAATCATTTCATCATAATTATCTTCTGAGACAGCCATCATTATATCTTCATCTTTCATAAGACCAAGTGCCTTAATTACAATAACAATAGGTATTCTTTTGATTCTTGTAAAGCTTAAGTAGATTATCCCATCCTTCATCCTTTCAATCATGTGGGGTATCTTGAAAGAGCCCCTTTCTGAGAAGAGTTTTCCAACATACTTGCTTGGTCCTGTTTTTGTTTTTTCAACCAAGAGCCTGTTTGAAGCAAGATCCTCTATGTTAACAAGAACTTTCTCGCTTCCATTTATTATGAAATATCCTCCAGGATCATCAGGGTCTTCTCCTTTCTCTATAAGTCCCTCTTTATCCAGTTTATTAAGGTGACAGTATTTTGATTTGAGCATTACAGGGAGATTACTTATTTGTACCTTGACTGATTCCCTTTTTTGTCCATTAACATGTGCAGATACCTCAACAAACATTGGAGCAGCATAGGTTATTTTCCTCAATCTTGCCTCTGAGGGAAATATATCCCTTTTTGAGCCATCTGCTTCAGTTATCTCTGGCTTTGTAATCCAGATCTTATCAAACTTTATTTTATAAGTATCAACATTAGGTGGAATGATTGTTGGCTCTATCTCTTTGTTTTCACTAACTATTTTTTGTAGTTCAATATCTACAAAATTATTAAAGGATTCAATGTCAGATGCAATAATACTATTCTCCTGAAAATATTTTTGTATAAGTATTTTAGATGTTTCATCCATTTATAACAACCCTATAATATACAGATACACCTGCTGTTGGGCTATCCCTTGTTATTTTTATAACATCACCTGGCTTTACATTCAGTTTTTCAATTGCAGGATCTATTGATAATATCTTTGGCAGTTCATTCAATGTAATATTATATTTTTCAAGCAATTCCTGAATTTCTTTTTTAGTTAGTTTAGAATGTTCGGGGACAAGCATATGTTTTCTTATATCTATATTTTTCATTTAGTTTATCCTCGCTTTTAAGGTTATGGGCCGGACGAGATTCGGACTCGCGACCACCTGATTACTTTCAACCTTTGTTAAAAGTCAGATGCTCTACCAGGCTGAGCTACCGGCCCAAAGATGCAAAAACCAGAACAAAATTCTGGTTTAAGCAACGCCCTGGCCGGGATTTTCAGTAAAATGCCTTTGAACCCGAGTCGAAGCCTCGACAGGGCTTCATGATAAGCCGAACTACACCACCAGGGCATCAGTTCATCTAATAATGGCTATAAATCCCTCTTATATCTTAGAAAGCCTTATTAGGCTTGTAAAAGACTAAAGAAAGATTATACCATCATGGGTTTCTGTCTTTTTTTTCATATATAAAGCTTTCGCAGGGAGTTAATTATTTTTTTAGTTGAGGTAATTTTGGGTGCAGGTTGGGATTTTTGGAATGTTGAATGTGAGTTTTGCTGAAAAGCTTGGAAGATGCCTGACAGATATGCTGAACCCATTGGATAAAACCTGACGAATATTTCTATGGTTTTAGTATGGATTCCGCACTAATTATTCCTTCTCTGCCTCTATTAATTTAGACTTTATTTCTTGTTCGCTTGGAAGCTTTGTTTTATATTCAGCAACAAAAATTTCTTTCTTTAAATTACCTAAAGCATAATGAACTTCTTCAACACCTTTGTATTCACAAAGGATTAGCCCAATAGTATCTCTTTCCCAATTTAGCTGCTCATTTTCTCTATAGTAATTGATATATTTATTCATCTGACCAATGTATTCTGCCTTAAACTTCCCAATTTTAAAGTCTGCAAGAATAGTGCACCTAATCAATTTATGGAATAAAACCAGATCTATTTTATGGATTGTTCCGTCTATAATTATCTTTTTCTCTCTTTCCCCTATAAAGAAATTAGAGCCAAATTCCTGAAGTGTTCTTTCGAATTTTGACAATAACTGATTCTTTAAGTCATTTTCAGAGTAATCTTTTTTTAACTCAAGAAAATTGAAATTATAAGTGTCTTTGAATACTTCTTCAGTAGACAGCAGCTGCAAGGGCGGCTTAATCATTACTTTTCCTGTTTTTTTGACTTTCTTGTATTCACTATCTTCTACCCTTTTTCTAAGTTCTCTTACAGTCCACTTTTCTATTATGGATTGGGCTTCGTAAAACTTGCGTTCTTCTTCTGTCTTAAGTTTTATCAATTCTATATAATGTGACCAGCTTAATTGTTGTGACACTGTCACGACAATTGGATATGCGTTATAAAATTGGACAATCCGATAAAGTTCGTCTCTTCTGAATCCAAGATCTCCTGCTAAGTTGTCAATTATTTGTTTACCATAATCTGCTCTATCTTTATGTTCTAATTCCTCTCTGGCTATTCTCTCACCTATTTGCCAATATGTCTGGACTCTTATATTATCCACAGCCTTATAGGCTTGTGCTTTGGCTTTATCTAACAAAAACCTTATATCATTAAGCACTTGGCTATATCCTTCAGGGCTTGTTATGATTTGTTTTATCATTTTCTTAATTATACAAAAAGACAAAACTTAGTTGATTCTGTCTTTTTTGTCTTTTTATTTTTTAGTTATACTTTGGGTACATCAAATTTTGTTGGTTTTGAGCTTTCATACTTTATACCTTTTTAGAAGTTGTTTATAAAATCTTGTTAGTTTTTTTCGGAATAATGAGAAGGTTACTTGTAATTTTCTTGGGTTATTACATCCACCTCAAGGATACACAACACATTTGTGTTGTGAGGAATTGAGGTCCTCTACCGATATATTTTTCTAACATCTTGATTATAAA
>JAHJQG010000001.1 GCA_018819345.1 Nanobdellota archaeon | reverse complement strand
TGCCGCCAGAAAAACCACCATCAAACACAGCTTTGATAATAACTTTGATAGCAGTAATTATAGTTCTTGCAGTAGTTGGCTACTTTGTCCAGCAGAAAAAGAAAAAATATTAATTTTTTATTTTTTTCTTAATTTTTTAATTTAAATTTTTTAAACATTAATTATTCTTCCATACAGTCCAAGATTAACAATAAGTATACAGCCAATCTTATGCCAATATCACCTGTAAACATCGCTCCGATGGTGAAATCTCAATAAAATTATCTCATCTTTCCTTATGGCATAAATCAGCCTGTAAGGTTTTATGTATAATGTCCTTTCTCCCTTTAGGTTATATCTTAAAGGCTTTCCAATAGAAGGATTCTCAATTATTTTCCTAATTTGTTTTCTTACTCTCTCTTTTGTTGAACTGTCTTTTATTTTCCTGAATTCCCTCTCAAATCCATCTGAGAAGGTGATTCTTACCATTTTTTAATCTCTTCTAAAAAATCCTCTTTTTTCATAGTCTTACTTCTACCCTGCTCTATCTCTTTCCATGCTTCTTCTATCTCTTTCAAGATTATGAGGTCTTCTTTCATTATCGGATTTTTTATCTTTTTTAATATAATCAAATCATGGTCACTGCTAGTGGTTGCAAAAACATCACCTTCCCTTATATTGAGATTTTTTCTTATCTCACTTGGTATTACCAACTGCCCCTTTGAGCTTATTCTTGTAAGTTCTGGTATTTGTTCCAATAATTTGCTTTTCATAAGGTAAGAATGTCTTACTTATATATAAATGTTTTGGTCAGCTGACTGCTATCAGCAAGAAATGCCTTATACTTCAGATTTATACCCGGAATTATTAAATTCTTTAGTCAAACTCATGTGCCCATTTAGTATAATATTCAGCTTTTAGTTCTTTTCCACCTTTTAATAGCTTTACATTTTCTGCAGAATATCCTATATCATAAGCTTCTTTTACCAGCTGGGCCAGGGTTCTTCCATTAAATTTTTTTCTTCCCTTTTCTTCAATAAAAAAATAAAGTGCAACTTCTGGAATAGGTGCATTAACAAAATACTTAAAAGCATCATCATATTTTTCATAAGAGTCTTTAAGACCTCCAACGCTGGTATTGAACCTTGATTTGATTGGATTAAAATTTGGATCTTTTATTGAATCCAGAAATAAATCTTTCTCATTTCCATAAACATATTCCTCATTTGCAATTGCATCTACTAAATATATAAACAATAAATTTGCAAGAGAATTTGGTTTAGCGCTCTTGACTCTTCTTTGAGTGTATCTTCTAAAATCCTCTGCATTTAATCCAGCTGACTGCAGGAACTTATTAGGGTATAGATTAGGCAAATGCTCAAAAACCGTTCTTTCAGTTATTGCTTCTTTTGCCCACTTAGGCTTAAGCCAATAATGTAATCTTGAATCTGTTTCCTGCCATACCTGTTCACTTATCAGATGTACATACTCATGAAACATGCTATCCAATAAGCAAATTAAATCCTCTTTTCCCAGAGTTCTTGGAATCCTAAAACCAGCAATATTGTTAAAATAAACTGCTAATTTTTCCCATTTAATTAATTCTTCTAAATGCTTATTATACCTTTTTGTATCAATTCCCCTGGCTTCTATCTGGGATATTGATTCTCCATTAAATATTGCAAACCATTCAGGAACAACAGAATCTACTCCTATTAGAGCATTTGCAGATGACACTGTTTCTTCTAATAATTGGGTGCAGAGATTATTCATTCTGCTGGCACTTAATTCATATCCAAGTTCTTTTTTAATAGACTCCATAACTATAAGGAAATTTTCCCTATTTTTAAATCTTTCTATTTGTAACTATTATATGGTAGTTATTAACTCAAGATTTAACTTGACAAAAATACTTTTTTAAAATTATTGCTTAACATTTTAAACCAATAGATTAAGAACTATTAGTTTATCAATATTTTTAGAATCTATAACCTGCTTTTCCTATAGTCATGGACAATCCTTGCTAACAGATTAATCTTGCCTTTTTCTATTTCAAAATCCTCTTTATTAATAATTGCAAAAAGTTTGCTTTCATTAATTTTTAGGTTATGAGCATCAATGAAATTTAAATCCTCAGTTAGCTTCTTGCTTACCTTTCTCTTGGAAATAATAACATCAACCATATTTTTCAGGGCATTAATTGTTTTCTCACTGAATATATTTGGATTATCCACCAGCAAAACATCATCTTTCCTAATATTTAACACTTTATTTTTTGTTAGAAACTCATTATAGCCAAGGTTATCAAGTTTTTTAACTAAAACACTATTACCAATGTCTAGTATTAGATTATTAATTTTTTTAATTTCATCATTCAATTTGTTTATTTGTTTGTCCTTTTCCTTTAATTCCCTGTCAAACGAAATAATCCTTTTTTCCCTAAACTTAAGGAGTTCATTGGCCTTTTTATCAGAAATAAGAGTAGCTGTTTTTTTTATCAGAAATCTTTGTTTTTCCTGAATTTTCTTAAGATTTTTCTTTAACTCAATGTTTTGGTTTCTTATCAAGGTGTTTGTGTTTTCAAGGCTCTTTAGTTTTTTATACACTAGGGAACTTCTTTTTTCTGTTACCTCTTTTTCTTTTATACTCTCTTTTACAGGCACTATTTTTCTTTCAACTGGTTTTTCAACAAGTTTTAGGGCATCTCTTATGGATAACTCTTTTGTCAAGACAATCTTTTTTATCTTATTGGAGAGATATACCTTATTGTTTTTTTTCAAAAAGATATCTATTTTCTTAAATAAGGGATGAAACTCATTATAGGCAAATATTGCTGATGCCAATGAGTCTGCCTCGTGGCTGTTCTTTGTTTTTATTCCTTTTAGCAGCTCTTTTTTCTCACTAACCAAAAGGTCTTGTTTTGGTGTGACAATCCTTGCACCAGTCTTTACTGCAAAATTTTCAATAAACTTTGGGCAGTTTTTTTTGTCTGTTCCTACCAACATAATGTTCCCATAGGGCATTACTATTGAGATTAATGCACTCAAGCCCAGGTTTTTATAAGAAGCTATTTTTAAGAGATTGCCATTAACATCCAGTATAGAAAAAGCAGTTGTTGTGCCAGGGTCTATTCCAATAATAATAAGGTGATTTTCCATGTGTTAAGAATATGATTCTCTTGTTTAAAAGCTTTTTTATATAACACTTAATCTATCAGAACTAAATTTTTTTTAAATATTATTATGTTGCCCCTGCCTTTCTTTATCCTCTTTACAATTCCTTTATCCTCTAGTTCAGTTATCATAAGGCTTATCTTTGCCTCTGACAGCGGAATCTGCTTTCTTATCTCTCTTTGGGTTATTCTTCCTTTATTCTCTTTAATAATCTTAATTATTGTGTCCAGGCTTTCAGGATTCTCGATATCTTCTTTTTCCTCTTTTGTTTCATCAAAACTTTCTTCTTTTTTCTCCTGGATATATTCTTTTTTCCTGGTTTTTTTTAATATATAAAAAACAAGCAAGATAGATACTATAAAAACAAATCCAATAATCATAAATAAAACAATACTATTATTTTTGTTTGAGGGCTCTTCTATTACATCCCCCATTAGTCTTTCCTCTTCCTCAGGGCTCGGATACATTACAATGTCATGTATAAATCTGCCTTCATCCCTGACAACTATTCTCTCTTCAGCAATGTATTTTAGTCTTCCGTGCTCTTCGTACTTTGCTTTGATAGTGTACTTCCCAACCAGCAGGAAAAAGGAGTATGTCCCGTCTGTAGAAACCCGATACTGCCTTGGCGATGAGTCAACCTCTACCTCAATCCTGCCTTTCATCTGATTAAGGTCAGGGTCATAGATGTTTCCATAGATAGTAGCAGCATAACAGTTTTCTATTAAGATTAACAGCATTAATACTATAATTAGTTTTTTAAGCATAAACCATGGACTTTAGTTTGACTATATAAACATTTCTAAATTTTACATGGCTAAAAAAGACTTTAAAAAGTTAAAAAGGGTTTTATTGAACTTTATTTAGTAATATGCTCTCTTATAGATGTTCATAAAGTTTTAAATGGTTTCATAAAGCTTTAAACTAAATTTTAAGAAAGTATATCTATAAACAAAAACATCTTCTTATTATTCCAATCAGCTATATTTTTTGTGTGAGAACCAAAGTTCCACACTTTTTTATAAGTTTAAAGAAGCAAGCTTTATATCTGTCTCTAGAGCTATAATATCATACTTTAGGTATTCTTTATCTTTTTTATTTAACTTTTTATAAGCTATTCCCATTCTTGATAATGCATTTTTTGCTCCAGAAATATCTCCTCTTGCTACAGAATCATTAATTTCTTTTATCATAAATAATATATCATCTTTTTCAATCTTCTTGATTTTCCTAGGTTTTTTCTTTTTAATCGCTTTAGTTTTTTCTTTTTTAGTGCCCTTCTTTACAGTTTGCCTGATTCTCCTTGGTGCTTGAATCTTTTTTTCTTCTCTTTCCTCTACCAAGCTTTCTTTTTCTAATAACTCCTGCTCTTTTTTTCTTAGTTCATTCTCCTGGTCAACAAGGAATTTTTCTTTTGACAGTAAATTATCTTTTATTTTTCTGTTTTCATTAACCAATCTATCAACAAATTCATTTTTCTCTGATATTTTTCTCTCTTTTTTTAGAAATAATTCTGCCTCTTTTTTCAATATCTCTTTCTTTTTTTCAATGTTTTTCTGTTTTTCTTTAAGTTCTTCCAGCTCTTTTTTCATTGACTCAAACATGGATTTTTTCTTATCAATTGCTTTCTTCTCCCTCTGCAATGAATTTAGTCCCTTGTTTTTATTTGTCAGTTCTTCTTCCTTTTCTTTAAGAATTTTCTCTCTTCTTTTAATATCACCTTCTCTCTTAATCAAAGCCATTTCTTTTTTCTCAATTCCTGCTTCCTGAGCAGGAGCCTGACTTTTGGACAGTTCATTTATTTCAGCCTGCTTTTTTCTTAATTCTTCCTCTTCCTCAGATATAAACATCTCCTTCTTTTTAAGCTCGCTTTCAAGAATTTCAATATTTTTCATCATTTCCTTTTGTTTTTCACTAGATTCCAGATGAGTCAGAACATGCTCCTGACTGCTTGATTCTTGCATTTTATCAGCAAGTTCCCTATCTTTTATAATGCTCTTAACCCAATCTGCAAAATCATTCCTGTCTTTTGTTACATGGTGCTTAAATGTTTGCTTGTCCATAAACTTAATTGACTCTTTAAGCTCTTTCATGCTTTTAATCCTATGGCCCCCCCTTAAAATAAAATGGTGCTCTGGTTTTATCTTCCTCTCCTCTATTTTTTTTTCTTGTACTTTTTCTCTTTTAAAGGCCTTTTTCATTGATTTTGGCTTTTTAATAACAAGCTTCTCTTTTTTAGCTGATTTAGAAATAGGCGGCTCTTCAGCTTTAAAGTCAGGAAGGTCTGGCAGCTCTAAATCCTTAAGATTTCTCTTGAACATTTTTATATAAATAATATTTTTTTGTTTATTTAAAAACCTTTGTTATACTTTTTAAATAGTAATTGTATTATAAAAATTTATATGAAATCATAAGGTTTTTAAGTTAGCCAGAAGAACCTTTTTATTATATTATATTGGTTGAGGTAATTAAAATGGATGAAAAAGAACTTATTTGCTCTTCTTGCAGTAAAAGAATGACAAATAAAGAAGGAGTGGCAGTGTTTATGTGTCCTAACTGCGGTAAAGCTCAAATAGTAAGATGTAAGCACTGCAGAGAGATAGCAGCAATGTATACGTGCCAGGAATGCGGTTTTACAGGCCCAAACTAGAGAAAATGACAGACGTAGTAATAACACTTAGGATAATGCCTGAAAGCCCTGATACTGATTTGAAGGCAATAGAAGAAAAAGCTAAGATATTTATTGCAGAATATGGTGGGGAAGTAGGGAAGGTTGAGATACAGCCTGTTGCATTTGGCATTAAGTCCCTTAACCTGATATTTGTAAGCAATGAAGACATTGGAAGCACAGACAAGCTTGAGCAGAATGTGGCCTCAATAGAAGGCGTAAACTCTGTTGAAGTAACTGATGTCAGAAGGGCTGTTGGTTAATCTTTTTAATTAATTTTAATAATTCTTTTAATTCTATATTGCTTTTAATGGAATTTGGCTTTATGTGTGTTTCAGCTGCTTTAAAGCCGGCCTTTTTTATTTCATTAATTAATAAATCTTTTTTTGGAATGTTTTTCAACTTATTGTGCTTGACAACCTGTGCAACATCATAAAACCCAACTGAGCTTATTTTTGATTCTTTTTTTATTATTTCCAGAAATTTAACTAGCTCTTTATCCTCTAAATTCTTAATATTTTTGCACATATTATTAATTAGTTTTTTGTCCCACAGCTGGCCCAGCCACAAAGGCCCAGCATAATCTAACCTTGAACCGCAAACAGGGCATTTATTTGAATTAAAGATATCTCTTGTTGTTTTCCTGAACAGGCACGAGCTGCAGTAAACAATATAGCCAATATTTTTCATTAATTCATCCACTTTCTTTTTTCCTTTTATGCACTTAAAGAAAACCCTGAAATAATGCTCTTTTGAGTATGAGAATATTGGCGTTAAGGCCTTGTCATATTGTGCTGTTACTATCTGTATTTTGAATATAAGAATTCTTAATCCTGTTTCATGGCAGAACTCGTTCCTTAATGGCTTGCCTGAGTATTTTCTTAAGCAGGCGTTTTTGTAGCTGCCGCACAAGGCACCTGTATCTGTTGCAGTCACAGCAAGAATTCCCTCTCTTCCAAGCCTTTTTACTGCACTGTCCAATAAAAAATTGGGCGAGCCAAATGGGTCAATATCAATATAATCAAAACCCTTTGAATTTAAAATAAAGAGGTTTGCATCAAGCTCCGATACCTTTATTTTCTTATTTAACTTAATTTTATTTAGTTTCAAATTGCTTTTTATTAGTTTTACTGCTTCACCGCTTTTATCATTAAAGGAAATGTTCTTTATAATGCTTTTTTTCAATTCAAGCAAAAACCTTATTCCTCTTATACCTGTTGCAGCCAGTGGAAGTGCAATCTGCATATTTTTCTTATCAATTGAATTTAACAATAAAACACTTATATCCCTGTTAAGCTTCATCACAGGATTATAAAACACAGGCAATTCTTTTGATATAGTCTCAGCTGCATATGCCTTGATTCCTGCTTTTCCCTCTTGTATTTTTTCCATTAAGAAAAAGATAATTAAGATTAATATAAAACTTTTGGAAAGCTTTAAAAGTAAATATAACCTCCTGATAAGTAAGATGAATACTATAAGATCTCCTGTATGCACTGTTGTGGGCCATGTGGACCATGGAAAGTCAAGCCTGCTTGATTACATTAGAAGCAGCAATATTGTCAAGTGCGAGGCAGGAGCAATAACACAGGCAATAGGGGCATCTTTAATACCTCTTGAGATTATTAAGAAGATATGCGGGCCTCTGCTTGATTCACTAAAAATAAAGTTCACAATTCCAGGACTGTTGTTTATAGACACTCCTGGACATGCTGCATTTACAAATTTAAGAAAGCGTGGAGGAAATCTTGCTGATATTGCTATCCTTGTTGTTGACATTAATGAGGGCTTTAAGCCGCAGACAGCAGAAGTAGTTGAGATATTAAAACAGCAGAAAACACCCTTCATTGTTGCAGCAAATAAAATAGATTTATTGCCAGGATGGAATTCAGCTAAAGATAATATACTAAAAAACATATCCAGCCAGGGTCCTGACACACAGAAAAGGCTTGACACAAAACTTTACGAGCTTGTTGGTAAGCTGCATGAATTTGGATTTGCAAGCGAGCGCTTTGACCGTGTATCAGACCACACAAAAGAGGTTGCAATAATCCCTGTTTCATCAAAAACAGGAGAAGGAATTCCAGAACTTTTAATGGTCTTGACAGGGCTTGCACAGAAATACCTTGAGAGCTGCCTGAAATGTGATATTAACAGCCCTGCAAAAGGAACTATATTGGAAGTAAAGGAGGAAAAAGGCCTTGGCGTAGCCCTTGATGTTATTATCTATGATGGCACACTGAAAAAAGATGATTTTATTGTTATTGGAGGAATTAAGAAGCCGATTGTAACAAAGCCGAGGGCATTGCTTGAGCCAATGCCTTTGTCAGAGATAAGGGACAAAAGAACAAGATTTAAACAGGTTGATGAGGTATGTGCTGCAAGATGCATAAGAATATCTGCTCCTGAAATAGAAAGTGTTGTTGCAGGAATGCCATTGATGGCAAGCTCAAAAGATTCTCTTGAGAAAACAAAACAGGAAACCCAGAAATTAGTGTCTGAAGTTATAATTGAAACAGACAAGCAGGGAATAATCCTGAAAGCAGATTCACTTGGCTCTCTTGAGGCATTAATAACTGTATTCAGGGAGAAAAACATCAAAATAAGGAAGGCATCGATTGGCAATATATCAAAAAAAGATGTAATTGATGCAGAGAGCAATTATGAAAAAGACCCCTTAAAATCTGTTGTTATTGGTTTTAATGTTAAACTTAATGATGATGCAAAATCAGAAAAAGTCAAGGTTTTTACAAATGATATAATCTACAAGCTGATAGAAGACTTTGAAAAATGGGTTGAAGGAGAGACAAAAAGGCGCGAGGCAGCTGATGTAGAAATGCTTGTCAGGCCATGCAAAATCAAAATAATGCCCGGCTATGTCTTCAGGCAGAACAATCCTGCTGTTGTTGGGGTTGAGGTCCTTGAAGGAAAAATAAAAACAAATATACAACTAATGAAAAATATTACTCCTTTAACTAAAGTAAAGAGCATACAATCTGAAAAAAAGAATGTTGCAGAGGCTGGAAAGGGAAAGCAGGTTGCAATCTCGCTTGACAAGGTTACTGTAGGAAGGCAAATTAGTGAAGGTGACATCTTATATTCAGTAATTCCAGAAAATGATTTCAGAAAGCTGAAAGAACTGAAAAAATATCTTACAGAAGGAGAAATTGCCATATTAAAAGAGATTGCAGTAATGATGAGAAAGGAAAATCCTATCTGGGGTATTTGATTTAGTTTTTCTTATCAAAAGATATAAATAAGTTATTTAATTCTATTGTATTATGTTAGAACTGAAAATATTGAACAGAAAGAAAATCAAGGAAATACTGGCTTTGATAAAAGAACAATGGGGTGCTGATTTCAGTTCAGAGCTGGTTTTTCTTATGAATGATAAGGGAAAGATATTTCTTGTTAACAAAGAGGTTTTTGATTTGCCTCTTGAGAAGCTAAAAATTAACTCAATTGGATTGTATTTTGGAGAGCTTAAAAACAATGAGTTAAGGCTTAGCATTGAGGGCTCACAGCTAATTGGAAAGGATGCAAAACAAAATCTTATTGAGATTAATGAAAAACAGGCCATGCAGTGGCTCAAGGGCCAGGATGTTGATGCAGATGGTAATTACAGGGGCTTTGTAATACTGAAACATGAAAATGATTTTCTCGGCACAGGTAAATACAAGGATGAAAAAGTGCTTAATTTTGTTCCAAAGGCCAGGCGATTTAAATATAATCTGGAAATCCCAGATTAAATTTATTTATAACTTATTAGTAGTAATAAAACCGAAAGATTTATAAACTAATAATACATATCTTCTATTATGGATACCAAAAAAACTAATTTTGTCCAAATGAAAAATGTAGGAGAACAATGTGAACTAATAAAGGGAGCTTTTTACAGTCAGGCTAAATTATTGTCTAAAAATTATACAGAGCTGATAAACTTAATTAACTTTATGATTATTAATTATGGTACAGTAAAGGGTTCTAAGGAAAAGAAACAAGATCCTAAAACATTAGAGGAGAGAGAACAAATTGAGGGAAAGATAGAAAAACTGATGGATGTTGCAAATGGAGAATACAATGAACTTGCTCTGATTAACACACAAATTTTTTACAAGTTTTTGGATCTGACAAATCAAATCTTTCTTTATAAGAAGGGCAAAAGCACTCTCAAAAAAAATATTTTCAAAACAAAAAGATTCCTCTTTGAATACAAAACAAATATAATCGAAGAAAATAAGAAAAAAAGAAAATCAAAGCATAGGGGATACATCTTTGACAACAAAAACTTGAGGTCTGGAGAGAATTCAGTAAGTCTTATATTTAATGATCCAAAGGAAGAATATGATTTAAGTAGGAAAATAAATAATATGAATGACGCAGAATTTACCTTAGAGAATATAATAAAAAAAGACCCTATTCTAAAGAACGGAAAAGTTTCTTATCTTACAGTAGAACAACTTCAGGATATTGGTCTTTATGGGTTACCTAACCTTAGAGGACCAAACCTTTCAGATTTAACCATAGAGCAACTTTCAAAAATAGGTATTAGATTTTCAGATATAAGATCTTATGTATTAGGGAAACCAGAAAACAAAGATGAATACATTTATTTCCGTGCAAGAATAAAAACCGTTGAGAGCCTTGTTAACAAAATAATACTTAAGATTTTTGGAGAACCTGCTCCGGGCAAGATTGAAGGAAAAGTATCAAGTGCTGAAGGAATTTCCGATACCTTGGGTGCGACTTTTGTTGTTGATAATGATTTAGGTGCATATAGAATAGCCCATAAATTTGCAGATTTTTTTGGGCAAAAGCTTCCAGAATATAATGTTAAGAATGTCTTTTTCAAGGATGACCGAATAAGGAATTCTTGTCTTGACGGAATTATTGAATATAAACATTATACAGGAAAAGAGAAAAAAACAGGGCGTAGTGCAGACCAATTAAGGCTAAGATATTGTGGCTGTACTTTTGACATACATTGTGTAAGCAAAGATAATGAAGAGGAATCAAATAAAAATCATGGTGCAGAATACAAGAAAGAGAGACTAATGATATTAAATAAATTACTCAATGAAAAACCTCTTGTGAGGGAAGTCTATGATTATCTTTATAAAGTATACAAAAGAAGTTTGGATAACCTTTATTCAGGTTCAGAACCAATTATATTAACACCAACTGAAAAAATTGATTAAATATAACTTAATTAAAATCTAATTATATTATATCTTCTATTGGCACTTTTGGTTTTTTAGCAGGATTTTTCTCTTTTTTAATATCCTTTGTGAGGTCAACTCCCAATTCTTGCAATGACTTTACATGCATCTGCATAAGCTGCTCCACAATATTCAATATCTTGGCCATTTCCTCTCTTTCCTTTGCTAAAGTGGTTAATGCACCCTTATGAAAACCAATCATTTCCTCTTTGCTTGCTTTTTTTACCATAACTATCACCAATAACTAGTTTTGATTACTTATATTTATTCTTTTTGAATTTTCAATCAAAAAAGGCATATTTTTAAACTTCTGAATTTTTGATAAAAATATGGAAATGCAAGGCATAATTGAAAATAAAAAACTGATTAGCCAAGATGAATGGAGGAAATACATCAATAGCTTAAAGACAGAGAAAATAGAAAATAATAAAGAAAAATGCAGGGAGTTAGTTAAAGAGAGCCTTGTAACTTCAATAAAAAAAAGAACCATTAACCTAAAGAAATTTGGGATTCTTTTTTCTGGTGGTATAGACTCGTCAATAATTGCATTAATATGCAAGAAGCTTGGATTGAATTTTAAATGTTATGCAATTGGCCTCAAGAACTCCAAAGACCTTGAATGGGCAGAAAGAACTGCCTTGGCCCTTAACCTAAAACTAAAAACAATAACCCTTGAATTAGATGAAACAGAAAAAATAATAAAAAGAGTTATTAAGATACTAAAACAAACAGATGTTATTAGTGTGGGAGTTGGCTCAGTTATTTATGCAGGAATAAAACTTTCAAAAAAAGATTCAATAAACACTTTATTTACTGGTACTGGTTCTGATGAATTATTTGCAGGATACAGCAGGTTTGAAAATATAAAAGGTATAAATAGAGAGTGCTGGTCAAGCCTGAATAATTTATTCAAGGACTTAAAAAGGGATTTCCTGATAGCAAAAAGCCAAAAAGCAGGGTTAATAACGCCTTTTCTCGATGAGAAAGTCATAAAATCAGCAATGGAAGTTCCAGAAAAATATAAACTAAATAAGAATATAAGAAAATATATCCTGCGTGAAATTGCAGTTGACTTAGGACTGCCAAAAGAGTTTGCATTCAGGAAGAAAACAGCTGCACAATATGGCTCTGGGATTGACAAAGCAATTAAGAAATTAGCAAAAAAGAATAATTTCAAATACAAAAAAGATTACTTAAAAAGTTTATCTTAAATGAAGCTCAACAACATCTCCATCTAAAAGTTTGTGTTTTAATCTAAGCATCTGGCCGTCAAACTTTGCAGACCTACCCCAAACCCTGGCATATTTGAATTTTGTTATAAAATCCCTGTGTAGTTTGCTGCATACATCCCTTATTATGCAGCCTTTATTCATTATCAGGGGAATTTTCAAATCTGCTTTTTTCCCTACTTCTTTTAGGTATATACTAATAAGTTCAAGCCCGTTGTATATCTTTTCTTTGAGTTCATTAGTATAATCACCTTTATTGGCACATATAAATAAGGCATCAGGAAATATTTTCTTAGCATCAACAATCTGTTCAGGGGTGGCCAAATCAATCTTGTTTACAATAACAATGCCTGGAAGATATTTCCTGTTTCCCTCAATGCAATCAATAAACTGGTCTGCATTTATTCTGGTTCTTATGAGTACCTCTGCATTTGATATTGAAAATTCCTTTAGTATGCTTTTTATTGTCTTGTCATCTAAATCTGGCAAATGAACAGTCTTGCCTATCTGTATTCCTCCGCGGGCTTTCTTTTTTATCCTTACATCTGGCTTTTCCTGGTTTAGGCGTATTCCTGCTTCATAAAGCTCTTTGCATAAAACATTATATGCCTTAAGATGATTTATATCTAATAGAATAATGACTAAATCACAGTTTCTGATTATTGCAAGCACCTCTTTTCCTCTTCCGCGGCCAGATGCTGCCCCAGAAACAACACCAGGAACATCAAGTATCTGGATCTTTGCATGCTTATGGTCCATGATTCCAGGTATTACCTTAAGTGTTGTGAAATCATATGTTCCTATTGGTGAATCAGCGTTTGTAATGCTATTTAGCAGGGTTGATTTTCCTACTGATGGAAATCCTAATATAATAACTGTTCCATCACCTGTTTTTCTTACTGAATAGCCCTCTTTTTTTCCTTTTGATGCTGAACGTGCAAGCTCTTTTTTCTTCAAACCAGCTATCCTTGCCTTTACAAGGCCGATGTGATGCTGGGTTCTTTTGTTGTATTTTGTGGTTGAAAGCTCCTGCTCAAGCTCTTTTATTTTATCATAACTGGTTTTCTTTTCAGGCTTTTCATTCAGGTTAGTATGCCTTGATTTCTTCTTTTTTGCCATATTTCAATAAAAAATAAACTCTCTTTATATTCTTTTCTAACTAATTTTTTTCATAGAAAAGCATAAGTTTTTTAAATGAATGGCCTCTGATGTTTGCTATGGATCCTGTAAATAATGCATCTATTATTACTGATTCAATAGGTATTTTGCCCAGACTATTATCAGGCCTTTTCACTAAACTAGTTATTGCAGTAATAATAGTGCTGATTGGCCTTATTGCTGGAAGAATATTAGGAAAGCTTATTCATAAGACACTTCATGAGGTTGAACTTAATAGAATTATAAAAAAAGCAGCTGGAATCAAGGTTTCTATGGAGGAGATAATTTCCACTTTTATTACTTACTTTATTTATTTTATATTCATTGTAATGGCCTTAAACCAGCTGGGCCTTACAACAGTTGTCCTGCATATGATATCAGGAGCTGTACTAATTATAATAATAATCTCAATCCTGCTTTCAATAAAAGACTTTATGCCAAATATGTTTGCAGGATTCTTTATCCATCAGAAAAGATTTATTAAAGATGGAGATATTATTAAGGTTGATAATACTGAAGGAAAAGTTGTTCATATAAACCTTGTTGAGACAAAGATAGAGACAAAACAGGGTGATATAATTTATATTCCAAATTCCTTATTAACCAAGAAAACAGTTGTGAAACTTAAAAAGAAAAAGTTCAGATAGTTTGAATTGTTTCTAATAAAGATACAATATTCAATATCTGTATTCTTGTGTAAGCCTGCATGTTTGTGTCATCTGCTATCTCATCAAGCTCATTCAAGACCTTGTTAACCCTTATTGAAAGCTCTGAATCATCTTCTAGAATATTAATCATCTGATTTATCTTGTTTTTTACATTCTTAGGAACTGCTGAATCATTGCTCAATTCTGAGAGGGCATTAATAATCTCTTTTATTTTTTTTTCTGTCATCTTTAAAGTTTATTATTCCTTTATTTCTTTGAGAACTTCTTTTTGAATCTTGTCCGCTTTTTCCTTGATTTTTTCCTCTTGTTTTTCAAGCATCCTGATTCTTAACTCAAGTGTTTCTTTTTTTGATTTAAGGTCTTTCTCCAGGTCAGCTTTTTTGGAAGAAACCATAATATTTCCAACTATCTTATATGCTTTTTCAGAATTCTTGAGCTCTTTTAATGCTGATTCTGTTTCCATCAACTGAGTTTGAAAGCTTTGTTTTTGCATTAAAAACTGCTGCATGCTTTGTTCAATAAGCTGTAGCTGCTGGATTTTTTGCTCTGTTTCCTTTGAAACATTCATTTTTTTAACCCTTCTATTTTTTCATAAACAGTAAGCAGTTTTGTGATTGAATTAAGGGTTGCCCTTAATGCAACAGAGTCTTTTGCCTTTATATCAAACTCCACATAATCCTTGTTTTTTTTAATAATGTAATCTGACCTGTCTGTTTTTAAGCTTTTTGATTCTGAAATAAAGCATTTGTAAATAATATCTGGATTCTTGTAGACCCTTATCTTAGCTGAATAAATCATCTGGCTTTGACCTTTGTTATTGTTGTTCTTGGCTTGAAAAGTATTTTAGAGCCGCAGTAAGGGCATCTAATTTTTTTCCTTAGGTAATCTATAGATACCTTTTTATTGCAATCAAAACATCTGTATTCTACCATTTAGAGCACCTTCTTCTCTTCTTTTGCAATGGTATAGGCCTTTCCTGTAAACTTAGCCTTGCATTTCTTGCAGAACCATATTCCAACAGCTACTCTTTTGACCTTCAAGCTGTTGCAGTAGGGGCATTTATGCTTTTTTCTCTGCTCTTTTTCTATTTTGGCCAGCTTTAGCTTTACTGTTCTTCCGTATCTTGCTCCAAATCTTTTAATGGATCCCAAACCTTTAGCTTTTGTCATCTTATTATCCTCATATTACCATAAACTGGGGCTGCCCGGACTTCCAAAACTCTTGCGATCGAACTTGGTGAGCCTGCATTTATGCAATACCCTCCTTTAAATATCAACTGAGCCAATGCTCAGTTGCGAACGAAGTGAGCTAGAGGGACTTTTTTGCAAAGCAAAAAACCAACTTTAGTTGGTGCCAAAAATCTATGATTTTTGAGCATGTTGCTCATGCGTGCCAGCTTAGCAAGAAGCTGTTTGAACCGGGGTCGTCTGGTTTCTTGTGTTTTAACAACCCAAACCAGAAAGGATAAACCAAGCTACCCTACAGCCCCAACTATTTGTTTTGGTGGATTGGGGCATTATTTAAATCTTTTGTTTTAAAACCGATTTTATCAAAACATTTTAATATTTGCTTTATTTAAGCTCAGTAAAGGTCTAACAATGCATAAAAAAAAGAGGGGACAGGTTACTGTATATATAATTCTAGGCATTATTATTCTTTTTTCGGCTATTTTACTTTTTTATTTAAGGGGCACAACTGAAAAAGAGATTGGTGTGCAGGAACTTATAATTGCCCAGAAAATACCAAGGGAAGTAAGGCCAATAACAAACTATGTAACAACAAACCTTGATGATGCCACAAAGAAAGGTCTTTTACTTATTGGAATGCAGGGGGGGTATATCTATGAAAGCCAGGGCGGTCCTATACCAGACCCAATAGAAGAAGGTAATGATTTTATTTATTATAAGGACCATAAGGTTTTTTATAACATACACAAGCAGAATAATAATCTTTTTAACTATTATTTTTATAAACCAAAATATTATCCTTGGTATTACTATCCATATTCCCATTTTCCAAAATCAGGGGAAAAAGGGTCTTTTGCTGGATTTTTTGGAATTAGTAATCTGCCACCATTAAATGGCTCTAGCCCGTCAATACAGTTCCAGCTTATGGAATTTATAACCAACTATCTAAAAGAAAATATTAATTTAACAATCTTTGATGAGCAGGGCTTTGAAATAGATGCTGATATTAATAATATTAATGTTTCTGTTATAATTGGCGAGAATGATGTAATTGCATTTTTAGAATATTCCTTAGGCATAAAAAAGAAACTAACAAACACAATAACCAATGTTAGTTATTTTTACACAAATCCCCAGATAAGGCTGAAAAAGGTTTATAATTTTACTGATTTTATCATAAATAAAGATACCACAGATATTTTATTTAATATTAACAATTCAGAAAACAACAAAGACGACATTAATATTGAAAAAATTGAGAATGCCTATAATTATGATGACATCATTATAATAAGAGACAATAAGTCAATGCTCTATGCTGAGCCTTATACGTTCCAGTTTGCAAGAGAAAACAGGTATCCTGCACTGCGTTATATTCCAATAACAAAACTTACATTCTTTGGTACGCAGGCTATAATGGAAGAAGAAATAACAGAAAGCAGGATAAATCCAAAAGCAGATGACCCTGATGAGGATGAGATTGATTTTACTTATGAACCTAACCTGCCCTATCATGTAACACAATCTGATTTTGATAGGGGTTATATTAATTTAATAGTTTATGCAAGAGAAAAAGATAATGAAGATTATTCTGATTGGCAGGAACTTAAAATTGAGGTAATCAGAGAATCAGAATACTAATAAAAAACAACTGAAAACGAACCAGTGAAGTTAATGAATACTGAAAACAAACATTTATATACAAGTTTATATACAAAATTAAAGAGATTAATATTATCAAAATTTAATGAATTAATTAAGGGGTGTATATTATGAGGTTTATGAAAAATAAAAAAGGGTTAGGAATAATAGGTTGGCTTTCTGTTTCTTGGCCTATTATTCTTATTGTTGCTGTCTTTATTGGCTTAATTTATTTAGCATATACTCAATCACCTGCTGAAATTCCTGAATCTGATATAGGGGAGGATGGTCAACCAACTTCTGAGCCCCTCCCAGGAATGGATAACAAAAACTCTTGTGAAAATGTTACTGGTTTGCCTTTTAGTTCTACTAGTTATCTTGGTAATCCCGGGAGTAATCCAGAGTATCTATCTGGCTATTCAGTATGTATAGACCAACGTATTGATTTAGACACAGATAATGGTACATGGAAATCTTATGAAGTTGAAAAAGGTGATAAGTGGTGCTTGGAATTAAACATGGATAGTGATCATAGTGAATACATAAAATGCTGTGCATACTGTCCACAAGAAACACATTACTCACCTATAAGCAAGTCCTGTAAGCTTGATTCAAATCTTGAAGAGGGGCTTCAATGGGAACTTGAATGCCCTTACATAACCCTATCATGGGATAAGGATGAAAAAGCAATTTCCTATGAAATTATCCCTTTTTATGATGAAAATAAAGATAAAATAGAAGATGGCAAGTGCGTGGAGGATATATTCAACACCAAAGAGAGATATTTTTATTATAACCTGGAATCAAGTGGTTGTGCAGCTTATTACACAGGAAATGTAAGGTTTCAGATTATTCCCCAATATTCTGATAGCTTGTCAATAGAATCATATATTACAGACTGGATTGATGTAAGCATATGTAATATTGGATCTACTGAACTAACTACCATATGCACAGACTCTGATGGAGGAAGAGATTATTACACTAAAGGTACCCTTACATATGAAGGAGTTGCAAGAGAAGATGTTTGCATAGTAGAGGATGTCCCTGGCGACCATTCAGTTTTATTACCAGCAGATAAATGTGAAGGAGATAATTGTTTTATCAACGAATATGTTTGTGAAGGTCCAACTTTCAAGAAATATAATGATTTCAATTGCCCAAACGGTTGTGAGGATGGAGCATGTAGTTGTGATATGATAGATACACTAGCTGATGGAGAATTAAAAACTTACACAATTAATGGTATTGATTATGATGTCAGGCCAATAATCACCACAAATATATATCCTTATCACGTTCAGTTTGTGGTAAATGGTGAACTAACTGAACTCTTGGGAACAGGTAATACATTCACATTATCAAATGGGGCAGGAATAACTGTAATTGAAATCCTGCCAAATGAAGCAGGGGATGTAACACAAGATTTAGTTGAATTTTGTTTAAATGGAGAAAACTAGTGAGGAACCGACAGAAGCACCAGAAAGAATTCTAGCTGAAATTTAGTTAATTATACATATTCTATTTTAAGAATTATATTTAGCAAAATTTTATATATGGCCTGTAATTCTCTATAACTATGGCACTAACTGAAAAACAAAGGTATGAACTAAAGAAATTTATCAAAAAGCTCGAGGTATTCAGAAGGCCGCACACAGAGCTTATTACAGTGTACATGCCTGCAGGATATGACTTAAACAAGATAATAAACCATCTAAAGCAGGAGCAGGGGACTGCAACCAATATAAAATCAGCTTCAACAAGAAAGAATGTTACAGATGGCCTTGAAAGAATGGTTCAGCACTTGCGCTTGTTTAAGAAAACACCAGAACATGGCTTGGCTGTTTTCTCAGGAAATGTTGCTGAAAGAGAAGGCCAGATTGATTTAGAGGTATGGAGCATAGAGCCGCCAGTGCCTTTGAATACAAGAATTTACAGATGCGACAAGCAGTTTGTCCTTGATTTATTGAGAGATATGCTTGACACAAAAGAGGTTTACGGCCTTGTTGTGATGGACAGGAGAGATGCAAACATTGCTTTATTAAAAGGAAAAACAATAGTTCCTTTGGTAAAGACACATTCACAGGTTCCTGGAAAACAACGAGCAGGGGGACAATGTCTTGTAAATGAATCCTTAATCCAATTATCTGATGGTTCTCTTCCTAAAATTGAAATTGTTAATAATCCAAATATAATCAAGTCTGTTATGATTAAAAATAATTTTGCAGTTTCTGATTCAAATATCATAGATAAATGGAATGTAAAGAAGAACAAAATTTACAAGATTATTACTAAAAATCCCCGCTTAGAAATTCAATCATCTAAAGATCATTTGTTTTTTGTAGCAACTTCTGAAAAAATAATTGAAAAACCTGCTGAGGAATTAAAGCAGGGAGATTATCTAATAATGCCTGAAAAAATATACATCAAAGGAAAAATACAAAAAATAAATTCAAAAAAATATTATAATTCTTTTATCATAACCAAAGAAGGCCAGGAATTTCTAAAGAAAAGAAGATTAAAAAAGGGATTGCTTCAAAGGCAATTGGCAAAAGAAGCAGGTTTAACACAAACAACAATCTCCCGTTATGAACTTGGTAAATCAACTGCATGCAGGATGCCATTAAAAAGGTTGTGTAGTAAGTTAAATATTGATTTTGATAAATTTTTGAAAGACTATACTAATCATTACATGTATAGAAATATAAGTTTACCAAATACTTTAAATAAGGAATTTGCTCAATTTTTAGGCTATCTCATAGGGGATGGTTGCATAGAAACTGACAGGGTTACTTTCTTTGAGCAAAATAAACAATTAGCGTTAACTTACCAGAGAAAATTCAATCAATTCTTCAAAATTAATTCCAGCTATAGGTTTAGAGAAAGCAAAAACTACCACCAAATAAGATTTACTAGCAGACCCTTGGTTAGATTAATCAAAGAAGAATTCCCGGAAATAAGGAAAGCTTTAGATTCTGAAATCCCTAAAAAAATACTCCTATCTGATAATGGGATTGTTGCAGCTTTCTTGAGAGGATTATTTGATGCAGATGGATATGTTGCTAGCAAAAGAGGAATTGCTCTGGGAATAAATAATAAGAAATTGGCTCAACATACCCAACTTGCACTGTTAAGGTTTTCTATTTTAAGTTCATTGCTGGAATATGACAATAAAGCAAATAAATATAGCAATAATCCGAGATTTACAGTGGATATAACTGAAAAAAAATCAATTCAATTGTTCAAAAAACACATTGGTTTCAGCTTTCATGAAAAAACTAATAAATTAAATACTCTCCTTAATAAAAAATCAGATTCAAGCTATTCAAGGCAAATAATAGTTTCAGGAAGAAAAATAAGGAAATTAATAGAAAAATCAGGCTATAATCTTGAATTGTTTCCTAAAGTGAATAACTTTTTTAGAAATGAAAGGATGATGAGCAAACAAACTTTCAAAAATTCAATTTTATCTAATATTAAAGATAAAAAACTTTATAATCAATTAGAGGTTATTTACAATTATCCAATTCTTCCAATTAAAATAAACAAGATAGAAAAAATCAATAAGAAAGTAAAAATGATTGATATATCAGTCAAAAACAAAAACTTCATAGCAAATGGAATAATTACTCATAATTCAGCAGCTAGGTTCGCAAGAATAAGAGAGGGAGCTGCAAAAGACCATTACAAGAAAGTTGCAGAATACATGAAAAACCAGTTTCTAACACTAAAGGAGCTTAAGGGAATAATTGTTGGCGGCCCTGGCCCTACAAAATATGATTTTGTTGAGGGCGGCTATATCACAACAGAATTAAAAAACAAAATAATTGCAATAAAGGATTTATCTTATACCGAAGAATTTGGCCTGCAGGAATTATTAGACAGATCACAGGATGTATTGGCAAAAGAAGAGGTAGCAGCTGAAAAAGAGATAATGGGGAAATTCTTTAACCTGTTATCAACAAAGCCCGGAATGGTTAGCTATGGCCTTGATGAGGTAAAGAAAAACCTTGAAATTGGATCTGTAAATATATTATTGCTTTCAGAAAGCCTTGATGACAATATAATAGATGAAATGGAGAAGCTGGCAAAAACATTTGGCACTACTGTTAATATAATCTCAACAGAAACAAGAGAAGGTGTTCAGCTAAGAGAGCTTGGCAAGATAGCTGCTATTTTAAGATATGAGGTTTGAAAAGATTATTATAGCTGTTAGATTTCTTTTTTAAAATGCAACTAATCAAAGAGGCTTTTGAAAAACTTTATCCTGATAAGGCATTTAATTATTCTATAAAACTCAAATATACTGCAAGGTTTAAGCCATACAATGCTAATGTAAGGCATTATAAAAATAATCTTGAGTTCAGCCTAAGCAGGCAGTGGAAACATATAAGCAAGGATATTGTAATTGGATTAATACAAAGCCTTCTTCTAAAGGTATTTAATGATAAAAAACAGACAATAAACATTGATTTATATAATTCTTTTATAAGAAATCTTCATATATCCATCCCAAAGCAAAAGTCAGACCCAATACTGGAAAGCTCTTTCAATAGGGTAAATAAGAAATACTTCTACAACCTTATTGAAATACCTAATCTTGAGTGGGGAAGCAACTCAAAAAGAAAGCTTGGCTCTTATGATTATCATACAGACACAATAAGCATAAGCAGGATATTTTTAGATGCTGAGCAAGAACTTCTTGATTATATAATGTATCATGAGATTTTACATAAAAAAATAAAATTTAAGAATAAGGCCAATAGAAGTTATCATCATACAAAAGAATTTAAAGCAAAGGAAAAAGAATTTGATGACCATAAAGAGATGGAGAAAAAAATAAAATTCCTGATTAGAAAGTCAAAAAGCAAAGGATTTTTAAGGTATTTTAGCTAAAAATCATATATTAACAATGAAAATTAAAGAAATCAAAGTAAAGTCAATTATTGTAAAGTCAAATCTACCTGAAGGAGATTTTGTTATAAATCCATATATTGGATGCCAGCATGGTTGTAAATATTGCTATGCAAGATTTATGAAAAGATTTACAGGCCATATAGAACCTTGGGGCGAATTTGTTGATATAAAAATTAATGCTCCTGATTTAATACCAAAAGATACAAATAAATACAAAGATAAATCCATAACAATTGGCTCTGTTACAGATCCCTACCAGCCAATTGAAAGACAATATAAACTCACAAGAAAAATTCTTGAAAGGCTCATACCCCTTCAACCACATTTGGGTTTGATGACCAAGTCTGATTTAGTAGTTAGGGATATTGATTTGTTTAAGCAGTTCAAGGATTGTATTGTTGCTCTTTCTTTATCAATTTTAGACGATAAAATAAGGAAGGAATTAGAACCTTTGTCATCGTCACCAAATAAAAGAATAAACGCGCTGAAAGAAGTTCATAAAAACAAAATTCCAACAGCCCTTTTTATCTCACCAATCTTTCCGGAAA
Source organism: Nanobdellota archaeon (assembly GCA_018819345.1). GTDB lineage: Archaea > Nanobdellota > Nanobdellia > Woesearchaeales > CG1-02-33-12 > CG1-02-33-12. Next base: position 11,336 of record JAHJQG010000001.1, on the reverse strand, counting down.
TAACAGATTGGAAAAAAATAATCAACAAAACCAAATCTTTTGTAGATGAATATTGGTTTGAAAACCTAAATCTTTATCCATCTATAAAAAGAGAGATTTATAGATTCCTAAAAAAGAACAAACCTGAACTTATAGAGAAATACAAAAATATATATTCAAAAAATAGCAATTATTGGGATATTGAAGAAAGGAACATAAAAGAATTTTGTAAAAAGAATAAGATTAACTGTAGAATATATTTTCACCATAACTAGGTTTTTCAGCCATAAAATCCAAAAACTATAAATATAGCCAGTTTTCCCTTTTTATTATAACGAGGTAAATATCATGGCAACAAAACTTATTGCAGCAACCTCAATTCAGGAGGGAAGATATATAATACTTGATGATGCTCCATTCAAAGTAACAGGCATTCAGATATCAAGGCCTGGAAAGCATGGCCATGCAAAGGTCAGGATAACAGCAATAGGTCTTATTGATAATAAGAAAAGAGAAACTGTAATGCCTGGCCATGACATGCTGCAGACTCCTATAATAGACAAAAAAACAGCACAGGTTTTATCAGTACATGGCGATATGGCTAATGTAATGGATGCAGTGACATATGAAACATTTGACTTAGAGATTCCTGAAGAATTAAAAGCAGACTGTGTTCCTGGCTCTAATGTGCTTTACTGGTCAATCATGAACAGCAGGGTTATGAAACAGGTTAAATCAGAATAGGTATAAAATGGTAAGATTTCCAGAAGCAGAAGCGAGAATAATACATAACATATTTGTATGCAAAAACTGCAAGACAAAAATAAGGGCCAATATAATGAAGGTTCTCCAGGGCAAAATCAAGTGCAGGAAATGCAACAGAAAGGCATTGAGGCCTCTTAAAAAGAAATAAAATGGATATTCAGACTATATGCGCGCTTATATTTATAGGTTGTATGTTGCTATTTCTTTATGCCAAGAGAAAGAAAATAATTATTCAAAAGATTTTATTTCCATTTCTTTATTTCTCTATGTATAAGACCAAGCTTGGATTAAAATCAATGGACAGGATGGCAAAAAAACATCCAAAATTCTTAAAATATTTGGCATATGCTGGCATTGTAATTGGATTTTTAGGCATGGTTGCAATGTGTGTCATTCTTATTCAGAACTTTTATAGCTTGGTTACAAAGCCGGCAGCAGTTTCTGGTTTGATGATGGTACTTCCATTTGAGGCTGAGGGAATTTTTTATGTTCCTTTCTTTTACTGGATTATATCAATATTTTTGCTTATCCTTGTACATGAGTTTTCTCATGGAGTTATAGCAAGTTTATATAAGATTAAGGTAAAGTCAAGCGGGCTAGGTTTTCTTAATATTTTTATTCCTGTAATCCCATTAGCATTTGTTGAGCTAGATGAGAAAGAATTAAGAAAAAGACCAAAGATACAGCAGTTGTCTGTTTTTGCAGCAGGGTCTTTTTCTAATATTATTTTTGCCTTTGTTGTTCTGGCAATAATGGTGCTTGTTATGGTACCTATTTCTAATGCTGTTTTTAATAATAATGGGGTTTTAGTAACAGGCTTTACTCCAGGGAATGAGACCTTTCCTGCAGAAAATGCAGGAATAACAGAAAATGAGCTAATAATTGGCATAGATAATGTGCCTATTAGAACTGTAGAAAATTTCACAGAAATCATGCAAAATAAAACACCTGGTGAATCTGTTGTTATTACAACAAATGTAACAAATTATAATATTACTCTTGCTGGAAGCCCTGATAATGAAAGCAGGGGCTATCTTGGAATTTATTTAACCCAGAATCAGGAAATAAAAGAAAATATATTGCAAAAATATGGAAAAATTCTTCCAGATATTTTACTTTGGATTTCTGGGCTTTTTTACTGTCTTTTAATACTAAACCTTGGAATTGGTTTGTTTAATCTCGTGCCCTTGGGCCCAATTTTAGACGGCGGCAGGATGCTTCAGTTATTGATGCACAAGCTCTTTAAGAAAAAGATAGGCGACAGGATTTGGAAGGCAATTAGCCTTGTTTTCTTAGGGCTTGTTTTAATTAATGTTTTATGGCCTTTTATCCAAAATATTATTGGATTTTTTTAGAACTTCTTTTTTCAAAGTATTTCTTAACTTTTTTGTCAATCTGCGGCCTTGCGTTTACATCAAGGCTGTAATAAATCTTTTCTGCCTCTGGGCCCCAGGAATAGTTACCTTTTTCACTCTTGACTTTGCTTATCTTGAATTCCTTCAATGCAAGGCCTTTCTTGAGATGATAGTAAATTGACCGCATTGTTACTGCTGGAAAAATCTCTATGTAAACCTTGTATATGTTATATCCATAAGCAGACTTTAGAAAATATAGTATCTCAACAATATTCTGCCTTATTTTGCTCTGGATTGGCCTTCCCCTGTTCATAAACAAATTACAAACATTTCTTTTTAAATAATTTTCTATATTGAAATTAATTTCCAAAAGCTTTTTATTATTTTATATCCAGCTTTTCAAAATTTTTTATGATGTATCTTGAATGCTTTCTTTGTTTTATGGAGTATTAAGCTTATTAGTAATAGTATAATTCCTGTTATTAGAAAAAATATTTTGTTGTTAGACAAGAAACCAACTGTCAAAGATGCCAAGCCAGCTAATGAAAACAAAGGAGCCCAAACACAGGCACATAAACCAAGCCCAGAGATAACAGCACCAATGCTTCCTAATAATGTGGATATTGCTCCTGTTAATACTAATATCTTTTGTTTCTTCATTCTACTACTGTGGCCTTAGATTCCTTCTTTCTGCATCTAATAAAAGCCTTTTTTCTGTTATTGCAACTGTTTGCCTTATCTGATTGACGGCATCTGGATTTGCACTTATGCTGTCAATGCCCTGCCTTACAAGGAAGGCAGCCATCTTTGGCTTTGAGCCAGCCTGGCCGCATATTGAGGTCTGGACATGATATCTTTTGCATATTTTTATAACCCTTGATATTTCTGCAAGAACTGCTGGATGCAGCTCATCATAATGCTTTTGCACTAAATCATTGTTTCTGTCAAGAGCAAGAGTATATTGGGTTAAGTCATTTGTTCCAAAACTCACAAAGTCAATTCCCAGCTTGCAGATGTCCTCTATTATCCACACAGAAGCAGGGGTTTCTATCATTACTCCAAACTCAACATATTCATCATCAAAAACATCATCTAAAATCTCTTTTGCTTTTCTAACCTCATCAACCCTTGTGACAAGGGGGATCATAACACCAACATTCTTTAATCCCATTTCATGAACTTTTTTTATTGCCTCAAACTCTGCTCTCAAAAATCCTGGCTGGTCTAAAGAACGCCTTATGCCTCTCCAGCCAAGCATTGGGTTTTCCTCTTCAGGCTCCTCAGAGCCACCTTCAAGAGTTTTGAACTCATCTGTTGGTGCATCTAATGTTCTGTACCAAACTGGCTTGCCGTCAAATGCTCTTGCAACAGTTGATATACCTTTAACCAATATATCAATAAGCTCTTGCTTTCTGCCTTGCTTTACTAAATAAGCAGGATGGATTTTAGTGCCAAGAATCATGTGCTCTGCCCTTAACAAGCCAACACCATCTGCTCCTGTTGCAGCTGCTTTTTCAGCATATTCTGGAAAATCCATCACAACCTTGATTTGCGTTGCTGTGATTAATTCACCATAATCCCTTCTCATTTCCTCTGCCTGCTTTGGTTTCTTTATTGTTATTTTTCCAGCATAGACCTTTCCATGGGTTGCATCCACTGTAATCATTGTGTTTTCTTTTAAAACAGAGGTTGCATTTCCTGTTCCAACAATGCATGGTATTCCCATCTCACGGCTTACAATTGCAGCATGGCATGTTGTTCCACCCGTATCAGTTACAATACCTGATGCTCTTTTCATAGTTGGCACCATGTCTGGATTTGTCATCTTTGTAACAAGAACATCTCCTTTCTGGACTTTTGAAAGTTCATTCACATCATGAACAATCTTAACAATACCAGATGCAATTCCAGGGCTGGCTGTGTTTCCTGTAGCCAGAACCTCTGCATTGGAAATATCAGAGCTTTCTTCAACAGGTGTTTTTTCAGTTTCCTCTTCAGTTGTTTTTTGCTCTTCTATTGTTATTTCCTCTGCTTCTTCTTCAACCTTTTTTAGTGTTGTTATGGCTCTCGTCTGAACAACATAGATTTTATCTTTTTCAATAGCCCATTCAATATCCTGTGGCTTGTTATAATGATCTTCTAATTTTTTTGCAATCTCTGCAAGTTCTATAATTTCCTCATTTTTTAATATTTGGATTCCTCTTTTATCTTCAATTATTGTTTTCTTTACAGTCTTTCCTGTTTCATCCCTGACATATGCCCATTCCTGCTCTTTAATATCCTTGTTTTTTATTTCCATTGTGTTTTTGTCAACAATGTAGGAATCAGGATTTACAGAGCCAGAAACAATTGCCTCTCCCAGGCCAAAGCATGCTTCTACTACAATCTCATTTTCATTATTTGTTGAGGGATTTACAGAAAAAGTCACACCTGCCTTGTCTGAATTAACCATTTTTTGCACAACAACAGCTATCAAAACTTTCATATGCTCAAAATTATTTTTTACCCTATAGTATATTGCCCTTGCTGTAAAAAGTGATGCCCAGCATGCCCTGACAGCTTTCACTAAATTATCATTTCCCTTGATATTAAGGAATGTTTCCTGCTGTCCTGCAAAAGAAGCCTCAGGCAAGTCCTCTGCAGTTGCGCTGCTTCTAACAGCAACAAATACATCCTCTGTTTTTTTAACCAAATCAGAGGCATCTGTTTTTTCATCACTTATTCCCATGCTTTCATAGGCATCTATAATATCTTCTTTAATGTCATCAGGAATCTCTGTTGCAATTATCAACTTTTGTACTTCGTTTGCCTTGTCTTGCAGCTCTTTGGTGTTTTCTACATTAAGGCCTGAAAGAATATTAACTATTTTCTCTTTTATAGATGTTCTCACTATAAAATCCTTATATACACTCGCATTTACTATAAATCCTGGTGGAACAGGCATTCCTATGTTATACATCTCTCCAAGATTTGCACCCTTGCCTCCTACAATAGAAATACTATCCTTTGATATTTCCTTAAACCATGATATTATTTTCATAATTAACACCTCTTATTTTAAATAAACTGATGTGAGAAACTTAATCAAATGTTTATATAAATCTTTCTGTTTAAAATAACATAAATTTTTATATTAAATGATATAATACTTCATTATGGCAGGAGAATACCTAAGGGCATTGATAAGCGCAACATCAAAGGATGAGGCAGAGAGAATATTGAGAACCCTTTTAGAGAAAAAACTTGTTTCTGGAGGCTTTATATTTGGTGGCGACTCAAGGCACTGGTGGAAAGGAAAGATTGATGAAGAGCCATACTACAACATATCTGCCTTTGCTGTTGAAAGAAATAAAGATAAAATAATAAAAACAGTTGAAGAGCTTTCAAAAGATGAAGTGCCGCTGGTTTTGTTCTTTAAGATAGATTATGGAAACAAGAGCTTTCTTGAATGGATAGAAAAGAACTCAGGATAATATGGGAAAACAAGAATTAGTAAAATACTGGACTAACAGCAAAATAATCACAGATAAAAGACTGATAGCGGCCTTTAAAGCGATTCCAAGAGAGGAATTTATCTTAGGGGAGTCATTAAATGAGGCTTATGGTGATTATCCATTGCCTATTTTGAAAGGCCAGACAATATCACAGCCAACAACTGTTATGATTATGATAAATGCCCTTGATTTAAAAAAAACAGACAGGGTTTTAGAGGTTGGTGCTGGCTCTGGATATTGTGCTGCAATAATATCCAAGATGGTAAAATTTGTTTATACAACAGAAATCATTCCAGAACTTGCAGAGTTTGCAGCTAATAATATAAAAAGAGTTGAAATAAAAAATGTTGAGGTCATAAATTATGACGGCTCTCAGGGATATGAAAAACAGGCTCCCTATGACAAGATAATGGTAACTGCTGCATGCCCAAGAATACCTCCCCCTTTGATAGAACAGATTAAGGAAGGAGGAATAATAGTTGCACCTGTTTCACAGTTTTTGGGCCAAAACATGATAAAAGGCATAAAAAAGAACAAAGAGCTAAAAACAGAATCACTTGGTAATTTTGTGTTTGTGCCATTAAAGGGCAAGTATGGTTATTGAAAAAAATTAAAAAGAGTGATTTTTTGATAATATTTAAATATTAAGAAGTCAATATACTTTTTGTGAACATATTATGATTAAATCTGATTTAAGAGAAATGTTTAGAGAAATATTTTCAGATTATCCTGCTCGTCTTGGTCTCGTGATGGGGTATGTTAGAAGAATAACTGATACTCTTTTTCCAGAAATTGATAAAACTTTTGATGGTAGTTCTAATCCTGAAGTACCAGCATTTTATTGGATTAGGCAAGCTCATTGTTTTCTCTCAAGGTATCAAGAAGCCCTTTATTCTTCTCGGGAAAAACTTAATAGGAAAAGAAAGAATAAAATCCAAAAACTTCTTTCAAGCATAGTTGATGAGGATGAAAAAAGGATATCAGAATTTAAGTCTAAATTAATTGAGTACTGTAAAAAAGGAGAAGATTTATGGGGGAGACTGGCTGATGAAGGGTTAATAGAAGGTAATCTTGAAAAAGCTGTTTTATGTTACAAAAACAAAGAATTCTATCAAGAAGAAAAAAAAGAGATTGAAAATGAAGTGTTAAATAGTCCTTACCTACTTTTTGATAATGAGGAAGATTCTGAAGGCATAGATGATTCTTTAAAACAATTTATTGGTTCTTGGAAAAAATATTATCATCCAATTACTAATAATTATTTAGAATTATATCAAAAATTACTTCCAAAATAAGTGATTTAATAGTTATTTTAATATTTTCAATGCCTCATTAACACTCTTGTTGTCAAAGATTATTTTTTGTAAGGCTTTTGTAATCTCAAGTGGTTTTTCATGCTGCCAGATATTTCGGCCCACGGCAAGGCCTGAGGCCCCTGCTTTCATAACCTCATAAGCTCTTTGCAGTACTTCTTTGTCAGATAGCTTAGACCCGCCAAAAACCAACACCTTTGTTTTTCCAGCTGATTTTACAACCCATTTAAAGCCCTCAAAATCATTGTTATAATTTATTTTTACAAAATCAGCGCCAAGCTCAAGGCCTATCCTTGCTGCATAAGCAATTGTTTCAGTTGAAAATTCATCCTGAATAAATCTGCCACGTGGATAAACCCAGGCAATAACAGGAATTCCATAAGTATGGGCTGTTTCAACAAGCTTGCCAAAATCCTTAAACATCTTATGCTCAAACTCAGAGCCAGGATAGATTGTATAGCCAACAGCATCTGCTCCAAGTTTTACAGCTCTTCCAATTGAACAGACCTGGCTTGAGATTGGGTCTTTCTTAACAAGATTTGTCTTTCCATTAAGCTTTACTATTAATGGAACAGTTGCATTATGCTTGTCATAATATTTCTCAGCAACCCCATGATGAAGTATAACAGCATTGTATTTTCCCTTTTCTGCTATTTTAAGAACATAGTCTGGATTAACATTGTTGAGGTTAAAATCTGTTGGCCCGTGCTCAAGGCCATGGTCATATGCAAGAAGCAAAGACCTCTCATTATGCATTATCTTCTGCATCTGCAGCTTTGTCAAAAAACTCACCTCTTTTTCCTAGCTTATCATATCAAGGACATCACAGACCTTATAAATTGTGTCTTTTACTGTTCTTATGCCAATATTATCCTCTTCAAACGGCTTTTGCACAATGCCGCCAAAATGGCTGCCATCCCCGACAACAATCATTCCGTGAATATTCATCCATGCATGCATTGCTTCAATGGTTTTTTCCTGGCCCCCATTTCTTGATCCGCCAACAGCAACAGCAGCCCCAACCTTGTTTTTTAATAAAAAACCTGCTCTCCTTAAAACCTGTGTTCTGTCAAAAAATGCCTTCAACTGCGAGCTGACTGAGCCAAAATAAACAGGGCTAGATACAATTATTGCATCAGCATCCTCTAATAATGGCAGCAGCTTTGTCATATCATCTTTTATACTGCATTCCTTCTTATCCTTGCACAAGCCACAATCAATGCATCCAGTTATATTATACTCAGAGAGAAATATCCTTAGTGTTATAAAACCCCTTTGCTTGGCAATATCAAGCACATAATCTATTATTCTCTCATTATTTCCGCTTTTAGTTGGAGAGCCGCTTATGCCTACAATCTTCATTTTTTTCTAAAATACCTTTTATCTTTTAAATTTTTTTATTTTAGCAGGCCTGTTCTTTATGGCTTTTAATATTTCATTATATTTAAGCAACCTGTTTTTTGCTCCGGGATGTGTAATGACTGATTCAGAGTTTGCCAAGCCCATTTTCAAAGCAAACCCAACATCATTCTTTTTTATCATGCCTGATAAAAATGATGAGGCAAATGCATCTCCTGCACCTGTACTTTCAATAACCTTTATCTTATTTGGCATTAATTCATAGATAGTTTTTCCATCATAAGCATTAAGAGGTTTTTTTCCGTTGGTAACAACTATTATTTTTGGTCCAAGCTCATAGAGTTTTTTTAACATAGATTTAACATTATTTTTTCCTGCTAATAATAATGCCTCTTCATTATTTAATATAAGGATAGTTGTTCTAATGAGAATTTTTTTTAAATAACTTTTGCCTTTTTTTGCTAAATAAGTGCTTGGATTAAATGCTATCTTAATATTGTTTTTTTCAGCAAATTCTGCCAGTTTCTCTAATGTTTTGAATGATTTAGAAACCATAGAAGAAAAATAAAACCATCTTGTTTTCAGTTTTTTTTGGTTTATGCTAGAAAATTTTAATTTGTTGTTTGCGCCTTTGTATGTCAAGATAGTTCTGTCATGCTCTATTGAATCAAGAATTATGGAATAGCCAGTAATATCATTAGTTAATCTGCCAATAAAATCTATTTTTTCTTTTTTTAATAAATCAAGAATTCTTCTTCCATTCTCATCATTCCCTAAACTTCCCAGGTAAGCAACCTTGTGGCCCAACCTTGCCAGGGAAACAGCAGTATTTGTTCCGCCTCCTCCTGTTGTAAACCTTAATTCTTTAATCAGAATCTTAGAGCCAGAGGGATAAGCAATCAAATCTTCCTCTGAACTGGATGTCTTTATCTTTATAAGCTTAGACTCTGTATTTGCAAAAACATCAACAGTTGCAGATCCTACTGTAATGATATCATACATTCTACTTATTAAATAAAGCCTTATCTTTATATATTTTTCTGAGAAAAATAGATTAAAGTTTAAAAATTATGATTTAGGAAATATAATAAAACCAGTAACAAAAAAATAAAAAAATAAAAAATTTATTTTATCTGTGCAAGAGCATATATCTGTTTAAGAGCAACTACAACTGTTGCTGGCACAACAAATGCCATTATAGCATTAAACACTCCACTTAGATATTCACCAATGTACAATATGGTTGTTAATGTGCCTGATGCTCCACCAGCATATGCAACTAATACTAATGCTACTGCTGTCCACACAAAATCTTTTGTTTCCTTTCCACCTATATTTACAAAACCTACTATCAATCCCAACACTACCAGGAGAGATATTAGCCAGGGTTCCAATGTTCCTAAATAACCGCCTATCAATCCCAGGACCACTGCAAGAACAACGCCTAGAACGAAAGACACTTCTCCTATTTTTTTCTCCATTGTTTGCACCTCTTTATAGCTAGATTCTCTAGCTTTTTATGTATTTTATTTTAATTCTTTATAAATCTTTGTAACCATTTTCCAGAACTCACTAATTTTTTATGATTTCTTTGCTGGTTTTAAAAATAAAATCATAAAACTTTATCTTATTAAAATTTTTAATGAAAAATTTATTTTAGTTACTAATCAAATTAACTTAAAATTTTATTTATGACAAATAATTCTGATATTTTATTTTTTCTGAAAATTTAATGTGTTTTTAAAATTTTCATTGAATATCTTCCAAACAAGATTGTTAAATTCCTTTAACAACGACGATAAAATCAAGTTTTTTATTGATTATAAACCTGTTTATTATAGTTTGATAATTAATTTTATTTTTATTCCTTCAGAATTTAGTTTAATTTATTTTCAAAAAGATTATTTTTTAACTTTAAAAAACAAAAAATTATTGACGACAAATAATTTTTTTTAGAAAAAAACGAAAACTATTTAAACAATAAAAACAAAAAATAAAATTAGTGTTGTTCAAACACACAAAAAACTCAGAGGTGAAAAATAATGGCAGCAAAGAAGAAGGCTAAGAAGAGAAAGACAGTCAAGAAAAAACCTAAGAAAAAGGTCAAGAAGAAAGCTAAGAGAAAGACAGTCAAGAAAAAAGCAAAGAAGAGAAAGAGAAGATAAGATTATTCTTTTACCTGCCTCTTTATTTTTGTAGGCAGTTCTTTTATTTTTTTAATTTTTGTAAAACTTTAAATATTACCTTCTGTTGATTAAGTTAATGCAGGATAAAATAACCAAAATTATCAACTTATTGAAGAAAAATTACCCAATAACATTTTTTTCAAGACAAAAACCATTCAATGTTTTAATTTCTACAATACTAAGCCAGAGAACAAGAGATGAGAATACAATAAAGGCCTCTAAAAAATTATTTTTAATATTTCCAACAGCTGAGAAAATTGCAAATGCGAATCTTTCTGAGATTAAAAATTTAATCAAGGAGTCAGGTTTCTATAATGTAAAGGCAAAGAGAATAAAAGAGGTTAGCAGAATCTTATTAGAAAAATATAATGGCAAGGTCCCTCATGAATTAGATAAACTTTTGAATCTGCCAGGAGTTGGAAGAAAGACAGCCAATTGTGTCTTGGTTTATGGATTTAATATTCCAGCAATACCAGCTGATACCCATGTCCACAGGATATCAAACAGGCTTGGAATTGTAAAAACAAAAACTCCTGAACAGACAGAGCATGAGCTAATGAAAAAAATTCCAAGAAAATACTGGATTAAAATTAATGAGATGTTTGTAAGGCATGGACAGACAATTTGCAGTCCTATCAAACCAAAATGTGATAAATGCCCTATAAGCAAACTATGTAAAAAATTACCAAAAGATATTTAAAGATAAGAAACTAAAATTATAAAAAGTAGTTTTTTGAGGTGAAAGAATGGAAATAAAACATATTTTGGCAGTACTTGTTGTGATTATGCTTAGCGGATGTGCTGCTGAAGTTGAAGAGCAACCAGACGAAACTGTTACTCCAGATGTAACACCACCAGTAGAAGAACAGCCACCAGTAGAACCTG
>JAHJQG010000020.1 GCA_018819345.1 Nanobdellota archaeon | reverse complement strand
TTTTCCCTGCAAGGGCAGCATCAAGGCTAAAGCCTGTTGATGCATTACGATACGAGTAAAACGAGTATCGCTAATGTCAAGGAACAAAGTGACAGACACCAAGGTATGAATAAAGTTATAAATAAATTCTAAACACAAATTATATAAATTCCAAAATCCAAAGTATATAAAGAGGTGAACCAAATGAGTTGTTTTGAATGGGTAAATAAAAAAATAAAAAACATGGATTGGATAGATATTGCATTAATAAAGCTTGGTGTTGCTGCATTTATTCTAATGGTAGCAAAGTTCTGGCCAGGAATTCTTGCTCTTGAATGGTATTGGTATGCTATCATCTTTGTCTTGGCAGCAATAAGGCCTGGGACTAAGATGTTTGGAAAATAAATACTGCGGACTAAAGTCCACAGTATTTGAGAATCCTGAGAAATTTGTGCAACAAATTTCTGGGACACAAGAAATGCCTTTCAGCATTTCTTCGTGAATTGTTATTCATCTGACAATTTTTGATAAATCTCCTTCAACAAAAGTAAGGAACTTTCTAGTTTAAAGATAAACCTAGCGAAAGACTTAAAAAATGTAGTATATTACAGGCTTTTGGGAAGACTAGGCCGGGGGGTTAGCCCTCTCCTGTTACCATCAACGGGCTTTATGGTGGGGCTGAAGCCTGGGAAGAGGTATTGGCCTTAATTATTGGTCTTGGTTCGGACGTTGACGGCCTGTCCTGCAGGATTGGTTTTTTAGGGAAATATGTCAGATCAGGAATGAAGCAGCATTAACCTTTAAGACTGGTGCTTGCGGGGTCGCGGGTCTGAGGAAGAGTCAAGGTAGCTGATAGTTAGGGCTATTATCCATTTTCAGGCATGTCTTCCTGCTTTATTTAAATCTTACAAGCCTTACTGGACTTTTAGAAAGAGTTATTTCTATAACAGAGCCTTTATTAAATCTATATTCTTTGTTGGAATCAACAGCAACAATGCCATTATCCATCTTTGATTTAATCTTAAGAACCTGATTTTGACCAATAAATCCTTTTGTGAGCAAGGGTTTTGTTAGTTTTCCTTTATATGGCTCTCTTACAATAAAATAAAACTTCTTAGAGCATGAAGAAAATGGCTTAACACCCGCAGACCTTAGCCATGCATTTGAGCCAGCACCTGTTGAAACAATAATTCCGCTGCTTTTCTGTTCTTCGGTTTTATTATTAAAAAAAATCTTATAAAGAGATGTTTTGTATGGAATTTTATTTCCAATAAAGACCTCATTCAAGGCAAGACATATCTCTTTCTTGTTAATCTTGCTCTTAAGCCTTGTATGTTTTTCAACAAAAAATTTATGGTTAAGGAATAACTCCAGTTTTTTATCAAAATCATTTTTACAAGAGCTCATAAAAAAACCTTCTTTGGTTTTTGGGTCAGAATTAACACCTAATAAAAGTTCATTTTTAACAAAGTGTGATGCTCTGAGAAATGTTCCATCACCTCCAACAGCTATTATAAGATTCTTGTTCCTGAAAGCACTTTTGTTAAGCCTTGATCTTTCTATGCATTTAAACTTTATATCTCTCTTTCTTAAAGAATTTTTCACAACATCAATTGCTTTATCATTTTTAGTATAAACAATCAATATATTAAGCATAATATCACATCTTTTTTATGTTATAAAATAGCTACTCAACAACTATTGCTGGCTTGCCTGGCATTGCATTTTTTGCTTTGGCCTGTTTTGAATCCTCTGCCTTAATTATCTCAACAATAGATTTAAATTCATCTTCAAATAATTTCTTTGAGTTCTGCAATACATTAAACTCAATATCCTGATCAAGAATAACTAATGGGATCCTGCCTGGATTCTTGACTATTAAAGGAACTAGTTTTGAAACATCTTTGCTGTTTTCCCTGAATTGAGGAATTATTGCTTTCATAATAGCACTAACATCCCTTGTTTTCTCAATCTCTTTCTTAAGCTCTCTGAAAAACTTGTATTTCCATTTCCCTGAAACAAATAAAGTCAGTTTTTTTGGCTTTTCAACTTTTATTAAGTCAAGTATGTAAGCAATGTCTTTTCTTACATTATCAAGCATTTCCTCAGAGCTCTCTGCTTTTTCATCAATCATAGTCTTGTCATATTTTGGCCATTCAGCTAATGAAACAAAGCCCTTGCATTTAATCATATTCCATAATTCCTCGCATATAAATGGTGTGAAAGGGCTCATGACAACTATTGATGTTTTTACAAGTTCACCAAATACCTCTTTGTTTATTGACTTTTCTCCTGCGTATTTAGCTACTATATTTATGTACTGCATTATGCCGCTTATTGCAAGGCTGAACTTAAGCTGCTCAATGTTTTCAGTCACATCTTTAATCAAATGATTCATAATGCTTAACACATACTTATCCTTGCTGTTAAGCTGCTTAAAATCAATCTTGCCCAAAGAAATCTTTTCCCTGTTATCTTCAACCAAGGAATAAAACCTGTTAAGAAACTTAAATGCTCCTTTAACACCAACATCACTCCAGTCAAGCTCTTTTTCCGGGAGTGCTGCAAACAGAATAAACAAGCGTGCAGTGTCTGGGCCATAATCCTTTATAATATCAGCAGGGTCAACAACATTTCCAAGGCTTTTTGACATTTTAGCCCCATCTTTTATTACCATTCCCTGTGTCATTAACCTTTTAAATGGCTCATTAATATTGCAAAGTTTAAGGTCTCTTAATGCTTTTGTAAAGAATCTTGCATAAAGCAAATGAAGTATTGCATGCTCTATTCCCCCAATATACTGGTTAACAGGCATCCAGTAGTTTACAGCTTTTTTGTCAAATACTGCTTTATCAAATTTAGGGCTGCAATATCTGAGGAAATACCATGATGAGTCAACAAAAGTATCCATTGTATCTGTTTCCCTTCTTGCCTTTCCTTTGCATTTTGGGCATTTGCAGTTAACAAAGCTTGAAGAAGTTTCAAGAGGGTTTCCTCCTGAACCAAAGTTTACATCCTTTGGAAGCAATACTGGCAATTGATTTTCAGGAACAGGAACTATTCCGCATTTATCACAATAAACAACTGGTATTGGTGTTCCCCAGTAACGCTGCCTCGAGATAAGCCAATCCCTTAGCTTGTAGTTTACTGTTCTTTTTCCTAATTTCTTTTCCTCAAGAAAATCTGATATTTTTTCAATTGCTTTCTTGTTTTCAAGATCATTAAACTTGTTTGAATTAACTAAAATCCCTTCATCAACAAATGCCTCTGTCATCTCATCTTCTTTTAATTGCTTATTTTTTGGTGTTATAACAACCTTTAATGAAAGATTATATTTTTTTGCAAACTCAAAATCCCTCTGGTCATGGCATGGAACAGCCATAACAGCTCCTGTTCCATATTCCATAACAGCATAGTCTGCTATATATATTGGGCATTGATCACCATTAACAGGGTTTATAACATATCTTCCAATAAACATGCCTTTTTTGTCTTTTGTTCTGTCTATTCTTTCTGACAGCTCTTCCCTCTTTACTTCCTCAATAAATTTTTTAACATCCTGTTCACATTTTGTTTTATTAACAAGTTTTTCCACAATAGGATGCTCTGGTGCAATTACAAAATATGTTACGCCATAAAGAGTGTCTGGTCTTGTTGTAAATGTATTTATTTTTTCATCTGAGTCTTTAATCTTGAATAATATATCAATTCCATGGCTTCTTCCTATCCAGTTTTTTTGCATGGTCTTTACTCTTTCAGGCCAATCTTTTAATGATTCAATATCATCAAGCAATTCATCAGCATAATCTGTTATTTTTAAGAACCATTGCTCAAGCTCTTTTTCCTCAACAACTGACTTGCATCGCCAGCATTTTCCCTGCTCAACCTGCTCATTAGCCAATACAGTTTTGCAGCCAGGGCACCAGTTTACAGCTGACTTTTTTCTGTATGCAAGGCCTTTCCCAAAAAACTTAAGAAACATCCACTGGTTCCATTTATAGTAATCAGGAGTACAGCTTTGAATCTTCCTGCTCCAGTCATAGCTCATTCCCATTGCTTTTTGCTGCTCGCTTATTGCCTTTATATTAGCTAGAGTCCATTTTTCTGGGTCAACATTATGCTGTATTGCAGCATTTTCAGCAGGAAGCCCAAAAGCATCATAGCCCATTGGGTAAAGCACATTAAAGCCATTCATTCTCTTGAATCTTGCAAGAGCATCACCTATGGAATAGTTTCTCAAGTGGCCAACATGCAGTTTTTCAGAGGGATACGGATACATCTCAAGGCAGTAGAACTTCTTCTTTTTTGGGTCTTCAAATACCTTAAAGATGTCTTTCTCTTCCCAGCGAGCCCTCCATTTCTTTGAAATCTTGTTAAAATCAGGCATTTTATAGAAAAAATAAAGATTATATTTAAATCTTTATGTTTAATTCAGACACGATATTAACTGCTTTTTTTATTTTTTTGATAAAATAAAGCAGAAATTATAATCAAAACAATTAATAATGAGACCAGGATGTATTTAGTATTAAAAGTAGGTTTAACTTCTACCTTATCCTCAGACACCAAAATCTCAAATGATTTCTCAAATATTTTGTTTTTATAATGAATAACGACCCTTGCTAACAGTCTCAAACCCCCAATCACTCCAACGACCATAACTAACAACCGAAAACCGCCCACTTCTCCAACGACCCCTGCTAACCCTTCATCTCCACGACATAAACACCTGCCAAATCCTGCTAGCAATATCTGTCAGGTAAACTTATTCATCCCTAAAGCAGCTTAGCAATATCCGTCAGGTTTTATCCAATGAGTTCAGCAATATCTGTCAGGTACAACCTTAGCAATATCCGTCAGGTACAACCTTAGCAATATTCGTCAGGTATCTACTAATTCTTTCAGTAATATCTATATCCCTAATTTCCGAAATCCATTCAATCATCCCGGAAAAACCAATGAAAAAATCTGTATCAATGGGTTTTCCATTTGGTGTGTGTATAGTGAGAATAACAATCCCGCCCTTCCACAGAAAATCAAAGATTTTCTTAGTTGCGCTCACTTCGTTCGGCAACCACCCAATTAGTCCATCCAATTACTCAACAGGCAATCCCGGCACAGTCCATAGTGCATTAAGTTCTGCTCTCTGGAATCCAAACCAGCTCCTAAAATTGGGCTGAATCAGTTAATTATATAAACTTAAACAGACTTAATATTATTAGTAATGTAAAATGGCAGCCAAAAAACAACTAAATATATTGAAAAAGAAAATAATACCTATATTGAAAAAAAACCATGTAGTCAGAGCAGGAATATTCGGCTCTTATGCCTGTGGAGAGCAAAAGAAAGATAGTGATGTTGATATTTTGATTGAATTCAATGATAGTTTATTAACACTAGTTAGAATAGAAAGAGAGTTAAAAGAGAATCTAGGAAAAAAGGTAGATCTGCTAACATACAAAGGTATTCATCCACTATTAAAAGAAAGAATCTTAAAAGAAGAGGTAAGAATAATATGAAAAAAGAGCCTTTGATATTCATTAAACATATTTTAGAGAGCATAAAAAACATAGAAGATTTTATAAGAGATATATCTAAAAGCCGTTTTCTCAGAAATAAAGAAAAACAAAGTGCTGTTATCAGGGAGATAGAAATTATTGGAGAGGCCGTTAAAAATATACCAACTAATTTTAGAAAAAAATATGCAGATATTCCTTGGATAGATATTGCAGGGATGAGAGATAAATTAATGCATCATTATTTTGGAGTAAATTTAGAGAATGTCTGGAAAGTTATCAAGGAAGATTTACCAGAGTTGAAAAAGAACATTCTAAAAATAAAAGATGATTTAGAAAACAGCAATATCCAAGTTTAATATCTAATGCTTCTTGAACCTTGCAATTGTGTCTATCAAGTCAACATGACCTAAAAACAAAGCCCTGCAGCAGTATCTTTCAAGGTCAATATCATCCATAACCTTTTTTGGCTCCTCGCCTTTTTTTATTCTTTCTTGGTATTCTTCCCAGAGGTGTGCAACTGGTTTTCCACAACTAAAGCAACGAATAGGTATTATCATTTTTATTCCTCCAATTTTATCTATAACTCTTCTGCCTTTTGGCCCTTGCCTGGCCGTGCCTGTTTGGCTTTGATGCTTCTTTCCTGCGCGTATCAGCAACAAGCAAATGCCTGTCATATTTTAAAAAATTATCTTTTAATGCATTACTCTTTGAGTATTCAACCAAAGCACGGGCAATTGCAAGCCTTACAGCTTCTGCCTGGCTTATTATTCCGCCGCCAGCAACATTAATATCTATATCTACTTTTTTTGCCAGGTCTCCTGCAAGAAGCAATGGCTCCATTATCTTCATCCTTGCAAATTTTGGCTCAAAAAAGTCAAGCATTTGATTATTAATCTTAATATTTCCCTTCCCATCTTTTAATGTAGCTCTTGCTATAGCTCTTTTTCTTTTTCCTGACATGTGGATTATTTTCATTTTCTCTCTTTCATGAACCTGCATATTTCATCAACATAAGCATACTTCAGGCTTGGAACCTTTGAAACATTATATTCCTGAATGATTTCTATTTTCTTATCTTTAAATTCATCAGGTACTCCAATATAACACATTACCCTCTTAAATGCCTTAATGCCTTTTTCCTGCTTGTAAGGAAGCATTCCCCTTATGCATCTTCTGACAAATCTGTCGGGCATTTTTGGTATGAAAGGCCCTTTTGTAGGCCTTGGACCCATTTCATTCCTTTTTTTATACTTTTCAAAGATTGATTTTTTATTGCCAGTCACAACAGCTTTCTCGCAGTTAACAATATCAACTTTCTCGCCTAAAAGGGCTTTTTTAGCTGCATAAGTAGCTAATCTTCCCAAAATCATATCTGAAGCATCTATTATCATTTTAACCTATTATTCTTATTCCCTTTCCTTTTGGATTCTCTTTAACCAACTCGCCGATTAAAATTGCCTTTGAATTGGATTTTTTAATTTTATCTAATGCCTGCTCTGAAAACTGCCATGCTGCAATTGTTAGTTTATGGTCTAAATCACCAGAAGCCAAAACCTTGCCAGGAACAATTATGTTTTCATTTTCTTTTGTGTGCCTGTTTATTCTTGAAAGGTTAACAATCCGTCTCTCACGGGTAGGCTTTGAAAGCTCTTCTGCAATCTTCTTCCATAGATTAGAGCTATGACTAATTGAATTCTTTTTGAGCTCTATAATCAGCTCTTTCAAGTGAGTGTTTGTTGGTCCTGTTCTCTTTGTCATTTTCTTTTTATGCGGGAGACGGGATTTGAACCCGCGCAACCACTAAGGTATACGGCCCTCAACCGTATTCATTTGACCAGACTCTGACACCCCCGCATGAATTTTATTTTTTTGATGCTTTTTTTTTGACTGGTTTCTTTTTAATTTCCTTAATGAATTCGTTTGAAGTATCCTTTATTGTCTTCAATGCCTCATCTATTATTTCCTTGCACTTAAGCTGTCCCCATGATTCAACATAAAAAATAAATTCATTCTCATTTTTATCAACTGTTACTGCCCCCTTTGGTTCGCATATGTCAACACAGGCATTGCATAAATGGCATTTCAATAAATTGTCCTTATTTAAAACTAATTCGTTATTTTTTATTTCAAACACATTTTGAGGGCACTGCTCTACAACAACCTCTGGATTTGTGCATTTATTTTTTATTTCAATTATAGGCATTAGTTTGTAATAAACAAGTCCTGGGCACCATTTTGCATGGTCCTTTCCCTTGCCTAAAATAGCTGTTGCCTCAAACTCAAGCTTCTGGCCCTTAAGAAGCTTGGTAATTGGTGTCTTTGGATAAACTGGCTTGACTTTTGGATCAGTTGATTTTAGTTCAGATGCATAAACAATTCCCTGGCCCCTGACTTTTAATGTCAGCTTTAGCTGGCACATGGCGCATCCCTTGCCATTACATTTGCATTTATCAGGAAGGTTGTATGACTTAAGGTCTGTTTTTAATGGTATAAGACCAAGCCTATGTGCTATAATTTCATCATAAAGAACAGAGCTGTTGTTTCTGAACTCAATATTCTCTATAGCCATGGTTGGAACTTCCTCAATAGCACTCCTTCTTAAGGCGTTTGCAAAAGCAGCATTTGTATTTTTTAGCACAAATGAAAGTTTTTTTTGTTTTTTGTCTTTTTCCAAAAGCTCTATTTTCATCATGATAATGCACCTCTTAAACCCTTCTTCCTCTCCTGCCACCCTTCTTCCTGCACCCATCGTGAGGAACAGGTGTAACATCAGAAATATTTCCTATTCTTATCCCCATTCTTGACAATGTTCTTACAGCAGCCTGTGCTCCAGGTCCAGGGCTGTTGGGTCCATTATGACCACCGGGAGCCTTGATCTTAACCTCAAGTGCATTTATTCCTTTTTCCATTGCCATCTCAGCAACTTTTTTTGCTGCCATCATGGCAACTGTTGGTGAACTCTCAAGCCTGTCTGACTTTACCATCTGTCCGCCAGATGTCTTTGCTATTGTTTCTGTTCCTGTTATATCAGTGATATGAATTATTGTATTATTGTATGAAGAATATATATGAGCAATTCCTGTCCTTCCAGGTTTTTTTCTATCTGGACTTGTTTTGTGGAATGTTGGGGCATCTTTCATTTTTTATCAAACCTTTTTGATGTTTTCCTTGGTTTTTTTGTTTTTTTTACTAATACTTCCCTCTCAGGATGCTCTGAATCAGCTAGCTTAGAGTTTGCAACAAAACTAATTGATTGTTCATCTTCAACTGGAACAAGATATGAGAGGTTTGTTATCTTCTTATTTCCAACAGTGATGTGCTCATGAACAATGAACTGTCTTGCCTGTTTTACTGAACGAGCCATTGCTTTTTTATAAACAAGAGTTTGCAATCTTCTGTCCATAATGTCATTTATGTTCAAATCAAGGATATCATCAACATTTCCTGTTTTTGTGATAAGCCCTAAATTTGATAATTTATTAAGCAGGGCTATTCTTTCTTTTTCTGCCTGTTTTGTTTTTGATGTAATAAGATTCTTTGCCTGGTCAGCAAATCCCTTTAAAATAGATCTCATCTTGTAAATTTCTGTTTTGTTTTTAAGGCCATACTCTCTTAATAGTACTGCTTCTTCCCCTATTCTTGCCTTCTGCCAGGGATGTAATGCAGTTGAATATTTTTTTCTTTGTTTTTTAGGAGCTCCCATTCTTATACCCTTCCTGCCTTAGCCTTTTTCTTCTGTACTCCAGTAACTTTTCCTTTGTTTCTTCTAAAGTTTGACCTTGTTCTCTGGCCTCTGACTGGAAGTCCAAATGCATGCCTCATACCCTTATAGCTCTTTGTTTTCTTCATCATTTTTATGTCATTATCCTGGGTGAATCTAAGGTCTGATGATAATAAATGCTTGTCTTCACCAGTTTCATAATCCTTTCTTCTGTTAAGCATCCATGAAGGAGCACCATATTCTTTTGGGTTTCTTACAGCTTCATCAAGTTTCTTTATTTCAGAATCAAGCAGGTTTCCTGTTTTTTTTGTTTTGTCAACACCAACAAAGTTGCATATCATGTTAGAGAATGCAAAGTTAATTCCCTTGATTTTTCTCATAGCATCTGCTATCTTTTTATTGCCATCTATGTCTGTGTTTGCTATTCTTACAATGTGCTTGAATTCTTCATTTATCATAATAACACCTTAATAAATACTGTGGACTGAAGTTCACAGTATTTGAAAAAATTGTCAGAGGGATTGTCATTCATCTGCAAACTGAAGTTTGCAGTATTCTAACAATTTTTGATAAAACAGCCAGAATTATGAAACCCTAAAAGCGCTCATTGAACTCGGGCTATTTTAAAACAAGGAACAAGAGGTCATATTTA
The DNA here is from genome assembly GCA_018819345.1 of Nanobdellota archaeon. GTDB lineage: Archaea > Nanobdellota > Nanobdellia > Woesearchaeales > CG1-02-33-12 > CG1-02-33-12. The sequence goes on along the minus strand of JAHJQG010000020.1, from coordinate 135 downwards.
AAGCTTACTGAAAAGGGCGATAGCCGAGATTTGAACTCGGGCCAAGAGATCCACAGTCTCTTATGCTACCAGGCTACACCACTACCGCCATAAAGCAAGTTATCCTTATATAATTTATAAATCTTGCTATTAGAA
>JAHJQG010000019.1 GCA_018819345.1 Nanobdellota archaeon | reverse complement strand
GTTTAGCATTGATGTTAGCTTAATTTATAATAATATGCAATCATTCATCAGCAGCTCTGGAGGCAAAACACACACAAAAACAGGCTTTAGATTAGATGACGAGAACATCCATAAGCTTTATGTAAAATGCGATGACGGTTACTGGCCTGCTGAAGAATCTACTGCTGAATTTGAGTTATCAGTTGATTCCTCAAAGCCAGTTATAAGCACATATTATGCAGAGCCAAATCCAATTATTGAGAGGCCTGTTGAAACAGTATTGGTTGTTGGGACAGATGACAAAACAAGATGCAAATATAGCACTTTACAACAGGATTATGATTCAATGACTAAAAAATTCCCTGGCTTTGATAAGCCAGAGTTTTCAACAAAGCATACTCAGACAATAAACCTTTCAGAAGATACAAAGGATTATACTTATTATGTTGCATGCAAGAACAGGGCAGGATTAGTTTCAGATACAAAAGATATCCTTGTCAGTGTTGACCTAAGCCAGAATCTTATTGTAACATCAACCACTAATAGATATACTAATGAGTCAAGGATATACTTAAGTGTTAAAACAAACAAAAATGCACAATGCTTTTACAACAATATCTCAACAAGCATAACAAACTCTTTTGGTGATAGCGCCTATGAACACAAGAAACTACTGACGCAATTAAGCGAGGGAGACCACAGGTATTATGTAAAATGCTATAAGGAAGGACTGCAGTCTCCTATTACCACTATCATCTTCACTGTTGACACATCTCTTGTATCAAAACCATGGGTTAATGATACAAGCACTATTGATGATTATCCTGAATATTCCTATTATACAGACAGGCTAAGAGTAAAATGGGAAATAGATGAGAAACCACTATCTGGAATAGATTATTATCTTTACATGCTTGAGGATTCATCTGGAAACATAACAGTCAACTGGACACAAAGTGATGAAGAAGATGAATGGGTGTGGGTTGATGAAGACCATAATGGTGATGAGCTTAATCTAACCAAGGGAACAGAATATTTCTTTAGTGTAATTGCAAAAAACAGGGCAGGCTCATTTAGTAAAATTGGCAAAAGTGATGGAGTAAAAATTGATCCATCAAAGAAGCCGGCAAGCTGCTCAAACGGAATCCAAGACGGAGAGGAAACAGATGTTGACTGCGGAGGATCATGCGATAAATGTGATTTAACAAATAAATGCCTTGAAAATAGTGACTGCCACAGCGGATTCTGCAACTCAAGCAATAAATGTGCAAAATCATCATGTGATGATAAAATAAAAAATGGTGATGAAACAGATGTTGACTGCGGCGGAGATGAATGTCCAGAATGTGATAATGATGCTAAATGTAAAGAAAATAGTGACTGTGAATCTGGAAAATGTGACTCTACACTCAAAATCTGCATAGGAATAGACAAATGCTCTAACAATAGGTTTGATCCTGATAAGGAAACAGATATTGATTGTGGGGATTATTGCGCTGAGCAAAAGGACAAGAAATGCGATGATGGAGAGAACTGCAAAAAGAACTCTGATTGTGAATCAGGCAGGTGTGAAAATGGCAAATGCACTGCTTCTGTAAAAGACAGTGATGGAGATGGAATACCTAATAGTGAAGATAACTGTCCTTATGTAAGCAATAAGGGCCAGGAAGACACTGATGGCGATGGCATAGGAGATGCCTGCGATACGGACAATGATAATGATGGAATGCCTGATGACTGGGAAGAAAAATATGGCCTTAAACCTGGATATGATGATGCAGGTGATGATAAAGATAATGATGGACTGACAAACTTGAAAGAATACGAAAAGAAAACAGACCCAACTAATAAAGATAGTGATGGTGATGGGGTTTCAGATGGAGATGAAGTTGAAAAAGAATTTGATCCAACTGATCCTGACAGCCGTCCAGCATCCATATGGCCAATCATCCTGCTTATAATAGGAATAATCCTTTTGGTTTCAGGAATTGGCTACCTATTGTATAAGAATTTCACAAAGCCAAAACAGAAAAAACCATTTAAGCCAATTACTCCAGCATCTCCAATCAGGCCAGGTCCAGCTATTGGACCAGAACAAAGCAGGTTGATTGAAACCAGAAGAAGGCAGGCAATGGAAAAGATCATGAGAGACAGGGAAAAATTTAAAAAACATGATGAAGTCTTTGGCACATTTGTTACTCAACCAAAAACCGATATAATGGAAAAGCTTCACGGAAGGCTTGATATAGGTAAGCCCAAGCCTGCTCCTAAGAAAATCAAGGCCAAAAAACCAGTCAAGAAGCAAGCCAAAAAGCCAAGGGATGTTTTTGAAGAGCTATCAAAAGTAGCAACTGCTGAGCTTAAAAAATACAATAAAAAAGATAAGAAAAAATAATTTATCAAGCAGGGAATATTTTTAATCTGCCTCTTCTAAAAGCATATTTTTATAAAATGGAATCAAAAAAAGGGGTGATTAGTGTCCAGTTTAACTGGGTTTTTATCTTAATCGCAGGTGTCTTGATTCTTTTGTTTTTTGGTTCATTAGTCCTCAATTTAAAAAAGAATTCTGATATAACAATTGCAGATACTATAATAACAAACATGCAGACAATTATGACCGGCGCAGAGGTTAGTGTTAGGACTATTAACCCAATCACGATTCCTGACAAGGAAATTAAATTTAGCTGCGACTCAATATCTATAGGGGATATCAGGAAAGACATAACAAAAAACAAGATTGTATTTGCACCAGAGGTTATAAAAGGAAGAACATTACTTGCATGGGCTCTTGACTGGAATACCCCTTATCATGTTACTAATTTCCTTTATTTGACAACCCCTAATATTAAGTATGTTTTTATTAAGCCTCTTGATCAGGAGGCAGAAGAGCTTTTTGATTTGCTGCCTGATAAGATAAACAAGAAAAAAGAAGACCTTTCTGATATAAAAGATACAGGGAATTACTTTAAGCTTGTATTTTTTGATTACTCAAACCCCCAGGTTCCTCCTCATCTTAATAGTGTTTCTAACAATAAAGTTAGTGCAATAAATATAATTTCAGGAACAAATGAGATAGAATTTTATAAAAAAAAGGGTGCTCAATTTGAGCCTGTTGGAAAAGCAAACTATCTTGGAAATCCAATGATTTTAGGTGCTATGTTTAGTGGAAATCTTGAGGATTATGAATGCAATGTTGAGAAGGCGTTTAACAAGCTTGGCATTGTAAGCATGGTTTATGAAAAAAGAACAGATTATCTAAGAGATTTATATGCTGGAAGCAGCTGCATATCCTACTATGATCCAAGTCTTTTTTCAGAGATAGCAGAAATTTCAAAAGAGAAGATAACTGTTAATTCAATCCAATTAATCAAGGGTCTTATAAATAACATAGAGCTAAAGAATGAGAATTTGCAGTCATATTCCTGCCCAACAATGTATTAAAATGAAAACCAAGAAAGCGCAAATAAAGATGTTTGAAACAATTGCTGTCTTGTTGATATTCTTTGTATTAATAGGATTTGGGCTTATATTTTATGTTAGGGTATATAGTGGGGGTATCCAGGAGACTGGAGAAGAATATTTTGAATTAAAGGCAATCCAGACAGCACAGCTTGTCTCTTTCCTGCCAGAGCTTCAGTGCACTTCCCCAACATCTATGAGTATTGTTGATGATAACTGCTTTGACCTACTAAAGGTTAAGGCACTGAGCGGGATAATAAGTGATCCTGAAAACCAAAAACTAAGAAATGAATATTACTATGACCTTTTTGGTTTCAGTAAAATTAGCATTGAACAGATTTATCCTTCTGAAATGAAGTGGGATGTTTATGATAAGTCTCCAGCCAACAAGAAATCAATGTCATCAATAAAAATCCCTATTTCACTTTATAACGCAAGTTCAAGGGAAAATAATTTTGGAGTCTTAAATATTGATATTTATAACTAAAATGAAAAAGAACAAGAAATCACAGGCAGAGATTGTTGGTCTTGCTATAATAGTTCTTCTGATAACAATGGGGCTTCTTTTCTTTGTAAAGTTTAGTATTTTAGACAAGAAAGATGATATAAAGGGCAGCTTTACTGATTCTGAGCTTGCTAACAATATGGTTGATGTTTTGCTGAAGACAACAACT
>JAHJQG010000018.1 GCA_018819345.1 Nanobdellota archaeon | reverse complement strand
ATGTATTTCAAATCTTCTCATTTTTAGGGTTTCAGTTAAATCCCCTGCTTCAATAGTGAATTCTTGAGGAAGCACTCTTACACCCATAACTGTTTCATATGGCTTAAAGCCCTGCTCTTTTGAGATTAGTCTTTTTTGTTCTTTTTGAAATAAAGAGATTATATTTTTATTTTCTATTAGTTCTTCAATGCTTTTGTATTCAATCTTTTCCTTTTTTGCATATTCCTTTAAAGCATCAAGATCAGGAACTATTAATGCTCCTAAACGTGCTTTGTCCTGGCCAACAACAATAACCTGATTAATATAACCACTTTCATTTAGCTTATCTTCAAGAACCAATGGCTCAATATTTTCTCCACCCCGAAGAACTATCGTGTCTTTTATCCTTCCACAAATCTTAAGATATTTTCCATTATAGGTTTTCTTGCCTAAATCTCCTGTATTAAACCACTTCTCTTTATTAATGACCTTAATAACCTCATTTGTTTTTTCTTGATTTTTGTAATAACCCCTCATTATCTGGGGTCCTTTAACCCAGATAATACCAATCTTACCGTTTGCTATTTCTTTGCTGTGATCTTCTTTGTCAACAATCTTAACCTCTGTACCTCGTACAATGGGTCCAACAGTGTGTATAACATTATTTTTTAATGTTCTTATGCTAACAACAGGGGAGGTTTCTGTTAGTCCATAACCCTCTAAAATGTTTATTCCAATTGCATTATAAAACTTATCCATGGTTTCACTAAGTGCTCCTCCAGCACTAATAACAAACCTTGTCTTGCCTCCGAGCATTTCTTTTATTTTTTTGAATACAATCTTATCTGCAAGATTATACCAGAACCTTAATTTTTTGTGTGTCCTTTCAGATTCTGCTATTTCTTGCTCAGTGTGATTAATCCTACTAAATAATGGCTCACATTTATTTAATATTCTCTCTGCTTTCTTGTATTTTTTAGCTATATCAATAGCCTTCTTGAACATGAACTTTTTGTAAGATTTTTCTTTTTTGACATTATTCATTATCCCATCATATAAGCCTTCCCATATTCTTGGAACACTAACCATGATAGTTGGTTTTTCTTCTTTAAGGTCTGGCAAAAGTCTCTGCTTAAATGGCTTGCTGTAGGCAGTTGATGCACCAACACTCATAGCACAATATTCAACTATCCTCTCAAATATATGCCATGAAGGCAGAATTGACAGAAACCTATCTTTTTCATTTACATCAAATAATTCAGGAACAAGTTTGATATTATACATAAGGCCCAAGTTAGTAAGCATAACCCCCTTTGGACTGCCTGTTGTTCCAGAGGTGTATATTATTGTTACAAGGTCATTTGGCTCTGCTCTTTCAGATATTTCAGAAAAGGATTTGTCTCCCTCTTTTAAGATTTTTTCACCAATTCTCTCTACCCTTTCAAATGAGAATACTAAATGTCTTTTATAAAAATCATCGTCTAGAACAACAGCTTTTTTTAGTATTTTTTCTTTAATAATCCCTTTATTCTGCTCTTTGTTATTGCTTGTGCTTTCCAAAACATTTTCAATGTTCTTATCCAGATAACCCTTTAAAAAATCTTTTGCATCTTTTGATAAAAAAATATTTTTATTATGGTTATTTGACAATGATTTAATTTGAGAATAAAACTCTTTAGTTATTCTACTTTTTTCTTCAAAATTAATTGGGGTAATCCATTCAGGCGCATCATCTTTTTTTGAAAACATATTAACTTTATCAATCAATACTATATTTTTTATTTCAGGCAGATCTTTCTCAACATTATAAAAGTTAGAGAACTCTTTTTCACCTTCTAATATGGCTGCCTTTGAATCAGAATGATTAAGTTTGAAATATATATCCTGAGAACCAATACCACCTGGTTGTGGAACATCTACAGCCCTAAGCCCAATTGTTGCCAAATCAGCTATTATCCACTCAAGCCTATTTTCAGATATTAAAGCTATGTGGTCAGACTCATTTACGCCAATATTTTTTAACCCTGTACCAAAGCCCTCTATCCTGTTATAAATCTCTCTGTATGATATTGATTTGAATTTTTTATCTTTTGCTTTTTTTGTTTTAAATGCAGGACTATCACCATATAAACCAATAACCTTCTTCAACATTTCATTTAATGTTTTTGGCTCTTGTTCCATTATATACCCCTTTTTTATAGTATAAGTATAACTGCTATAAAATAATTTCTGTACTGAACTAGTTAAGATCTAAAAAGAAGGGGCTTATTTCTCTTCAATAAATTCCCTTATTTTATAGACAAAGTCCTGGGCTTCTTTATAATAAGAATCATATTCTTTGCCAGATATTTCCTTTATCTCCCTATGGTTTATTTTTTTTGAGAGCATATAAAATTTTTTCATTGTATCTGCATATTTTTTATCAATAAGACCTTTGTTTACCATATGCATCTGCATCATATCAGCGACATGCTCAGGGCTTGGCGGAATCTCGCCAAGCTTCATAAGCGCAGAGTGTGCTGCATCAATAACAGCCCAATATAAATCAATTGTAGCCTGCAGAAGATGCCACTTTGAATTATATAATGTTGATGGTGCTTTTGCAAAATAACTCCATACGCTTTCATGGGTTGGCCTTATTCTTCCCTGCTTTAGCAAAAATTGTATTGGCTCAAAAAATCCAGTATCTAAAAGTGCAATGCCCTCTCTCAGCATGTTTACTATAACAGGATCCCCTGACCTAACGTATTCCCAGAAAGCAGTAAGCTTTAGTGTTGTTATATGAAGTAAGTTTGAGGTTTCTGTAATAATCTTTTCAGTTATTAAAGTATATGCCTCAGTCAGCTCTGGAGTTAACCTGACTGTTAAGTCATCTATGATAACAAGAACATCAATATCTCCCTGGCTGGATGTTTTCCTTGCAGAGCTTCCAAACAACACAGTTGCCTTTACAAAATCTTTCATCTCTTTATAAAGCTTTTTTGAGAATTCATAGGCAATATCAAAATCCTCTTTTTTATAGTTAGCAACACCAATCTTTTGCTTATTTAAGCTGAATTTCATAATGGCACCTCTTTTTAAATTAAATGTTAATGTTTATTAACTTTTTTGACCCTTATTAAATAGTAATTATCTTCACTTGTTCACTCCATTGCAACACCGCTCCATAGTGTCCATTCATTTGAAGGAACATATGCCCCAAATATAAAAGATGGTGGGTAAGTTTGTCCAAAATATGAAGATTGTACATTTTGCCACTGCATTGGCGGAAGGCCATCGCGTGCAGCCCCCATTGAATACACTGGAGAGCCTAAATATTCCCATGTTTTCATAAGACCATGGAAATAAGATACATCTGTTGTGGCAGATGAGCCGCACTCAACAGTGTATGCCCCTTTATAGCCATGTTTTTTTAATATCTTAATCATTTCCTTTACAGGAGTATTTCCCTGTCCAGGAGCAAGGTGCTCATCCTGATAACCAAAGTTATCTACCAAATGAACATTTCCAATAATCTTTGATTTTGCCAAATCCTCTGTCTGGTCTAAAATCCATTTCTTAAATTCCTCATCATCACCCTTGAAATATTTCCTCCATAAATTCAGATGGCCAGTGTCAAGTGTTGCCTTAATATGTGTTTTTGCTAGTTCCTTTGCCTCTGATTCAGAATGTCCTTCATCCTTAAGCATATTGACCATCTCTTTTCTGCTATCTAAAATAAGTTTTTTAAGTTCCTGTGGATGCCCCCCATAGCTTTCTGGGAATATGTTTTCCATTGTTATAAAAAGTGGTTTTTCAAGTTCTTTTTCCTTTGTTTCCTTCATTGCCTTCATACCGCTTAATGCATATCCTTCAAAGCTTTTTTTAAGAGCATATTTTTTTGTGCTGATAACATTTTCACCCATTCTTTTCTGGTCATCTGCCTGCTGCAGGTTTCCTATTACCATCTCTTTCTCTCCTTTTATTGATCTTCTCAATCTTTTCAATCCAATTTCTCTTTCACTGCCTTCTTCAATTTGATTTAGGCGTAATTCAATCTCAAGTTTTTTATCTCCAGATGCTTCCTTATAATCTTCCTCAAGAATCTTTTTTTCTTTATTATACCTTTCTAACTGATTGAAAAGACCTTCTAATGTCCTTCCATAATACAGTGCCCACCCCCTTCTTTCACTTTCCTGCCCTTTTAGTGTTGCCTTAAGAAAAGCTTCTTCTGGTGCGACAGTATCCATTTCTTCGTCAAAATCTTCACCCTTTTTTCTCCTTTCTTCATCTGTCATTTCTTTTGCATCTTCTACAAAATCAACCCATTTAGCTGATTTTACTTCTAGTAATCCTGTTTCTTTGTTATATTGTGGAACTCTATCTTCCATAGCAACAGGGTTTCCTTCATAGTCTGTATATATCTTTTTTCCATTAACATTTTTTGTTACCCACACTGGTCTGGTTACCTCTTCGTTTTTCCTTATTTGATGTAAAACCTGGCCTGTCTTTTTATTTACCACCCTTATAACTGCCCTTTTTGGCTCTTCTTCAAATCCCCTGAATTTTTTTCCTCCCTCTGCCCATGGCTCTTCAGATATTGGCCTTTGGAATTCGCCGGTATGTATAACAACAGAGCCTCCAAGTGCAGTATCCCCTGCAAAATCAATTGCCCTGTTAACCTCATCAAGAGCGATTTTTCTTTGCTCATCACTAAAATTACCTTGCTGGTCCTGACCAGCAAGCCCTGGAATTCCGACTGAAGCATGTGTTGTCAGGTTAATTTCATTTGCCTTGCTTAATTCCCTTAATGCCTGCCTGTGGTATTTTCCAAACATTCCTGGTGTTTCAGCCTGTTGTGAGCCGCGCCCTGCACCCATAAAAGTAATCTCAAGGTTGCCTGCTCCTGCCCTTATTTTGCTTGTAATTTCTGGGATATTTCTAGCTCCAATGCCCATTGCCATTGTTAATCCTATATCCTTTACACCAAGCACTTTCTCTTTTTTTTCGCCAAAGTCTGATATGTAAGTTCTATCCATTGGGCTATTGTATCCATAAATCATTTTTACCTTAGTTTATATTTCTCCTGTATGGAGTTAAATATTTGTTTTGCTATGCTAAGTTGATCAGATATTTCTTCACTTATCCTTCTATAAGTGCCTCTTTCAATCTCTCTCTGTCTTTCCTCTGCAATAACATTTGCAGCATAAGCCCTTGTCATCTGCTCTCCTGTAACTCCGCCTGTTTCTCTAACCTGTCGGTATACATTTTCAATCTCCTGTACAACATTTTCTGTTGGCTCTCTTCTCAGCTCTAATATCTGGTATTGTTTTTGTGCCTCCAACTCTTCTTTTGTTATATCTGGCTTTTCCTTCTCAACTGTTTCCTCTAAAGGCATTTCAGCTGTTTCTTCCTCAACATGACTCTGCCTTGCATTTTCATATCTTTTTGTTGCAAAAACTTCTTTTTCCTCTGGCGAGAAAAGGCTTTCTATATCAACTGCCTTAATCTGTGGTATAGGTAAATCTTTTATTTCTTCTTGAATGTTAATCTCTCTGATAGAATCCTTTATTAGTTTTTCTGCTTCATTAATCTCTTTTTTGTTCTTTTCCTTAATCCCCTTTAATTTTTTAATCCTTTCTTCAGGAGATAATTTTTTTATTTCATTTAATTTTGTGACCATATTAATCACCAGGCTATCATGTTATGAGCCTTTCTGAAATTCTTATAAGTCAGCCACATAGTTTGGGTTGCTTCACCACCAGCTGCACCAATTTCCTTGTTTTTTTCAAGTTTAGAAAGTTTAGGCTCATTACTTGACTCTGTTTTTGTTCCTGTAAATGATGTCCCTATCTCTTTAAATCCCCTGAATACTGAAATAAAAGGCTCAAATATGGATTCTTGTTTTGGCTTTTCTTCTTTTTTGTTAATCTCTTCTCCAGCTTCCTTGAGATAATTCTCAAACT
>JAHJQG010000017.1 GCA_018819345.1 Nanobdellota archaeon | reverse complement strand
TCTATTAATTTAGATTTTATTTCCTGCTCGCTTGGAAGCTTTGTTTTGTATTCTGCTACAAAGATTTCTTTCTTTAGATCTCCTAAAGCATAATGAATAGTTTCTTCATCTTTTGTTTTGCATATTATCAGCCCAATTGGGCTATTTTGGTTTGGATGCCCTTTATTCTCTTTATACCAATTTAAGTAAGAGTACATTTGGCTGACATGAAAATGCTTAAACTTTTCTGTTTTTATTTCTACTAAAATATAGCATAATAGCCCTGAATGGAATAATTCCAGATCAACTTTATCATAATTTCCGCCAATTAAAACAGGGGCTTCTCTTCTGCCAATAAAGAAGTCTGAGCCAAGCTCCTGCAGGAATTTTTCAAGTTTACTCAGTAATTCATTTTTTAAGTGCTCTTCCTTGTAATTTGGTTTTAGATCTAAGAATTTGAAATTGTAAGTGTCTTTAAATACTTCTTCAGGTTTGATTGTTAATGCCAATGGTTTTGTTATTGTTAATTTGCCTTTTTTCTTAACATGATTATACAACTTATTATTAATTTCATCTCTAAGTTTTCTTACACTCCATCTGTTGATTATTGATTGATTTTCATAAAAGTCTCTTTTCTGTTTATTGCTTAAATATGTTAATTCAACATAATGGGACCAGCTTAATTGTTCAGACACTGTCTGAATAATTGGATATGTTTTGTAAAACCTCACCATATAGTGCAGATTAACCTTTCCAAATCCCAAATCATTGGCTAAACTTTTAATTAATTCTTCACCATAATCCGCTCTTTCTTTATGCTGTAATTCTTCTCTTACAATCCTTTCACCTATTTGCCAATATGTTTGGACTCTTATATTATCCACAGCTTTGTAAGCCTGTGCCTTGGCTTTATCCAACAAAAACCTTATGTCATTAAGCACTTGGCTATATCCTTCAGGGCTTGTTATGATTTGTTTTTTCATTGTTTATGTCTTACTCTTGTTTTTTAGTTTTAGTTTGGGCATGTCAGGCTTTGTTGGTTTTGAGATTTTATGGCTATATCTTTTTAGAACTGGTTTATAAAACCTTATTAGTTTTTTTCGGAAGAAAGAGTGAGTTATTCGTAAGTTTTTTGGACTGTCTAAAAATAATTAGTATTATAGAATTAATTTTTTCTTGTTTTTCCTTTCTTAACAGATTTTACTTTTATCCTGCTGTAGTTTACTGGATTTTTTATCTTACTGCATAAGTTATCTGGTTCACATATCCCAATGTCTTTATAATATGCAACATTATCGCAGTTTGGAGGTAATATTTTCTTTTTGTTTCTTTTGTGATATTTTAGCTGGCCTAGTAAATTAACTTCTCTTAATGGCTCATAATTTTTTTTGTTCCACTCAACCAATAATTTTTCTATCTTATCATAATCCCAGCCAACGCTTGTAAGGAAATTTATTAGTATGAAAGAGAATCTTTTTCTTCCGTCTTTTAATCCCTTTAATCCTTTTTTTATGCATGGCGGAAAGAATTCCTCTTGAAGTGCAAAGCCCAATGGTTTGTATTCCTTTTTTTCAAATTCACTTTCTTCAGCTTCAATCTGCGGCTTGTAGTCAAATGCCTGCATTATTAACTTCCCTGCCTCACCTTTTTTTACATTTCTTTTATTAATGAACTTTAAGCTGGAAACCCTGAAACCCTCTGGCTTTGCCTGCTCCTTTTCAAACTCCATTATTTTTTCATGGTCAATAGGCATTGAAACAAGACCTGATTTCTCATGCAGAGAATAAGCCATCCTGTAAAGATGCCTTGATGAAACCAATAAAGTGTCAATAAAAAGATTGACTTTTTTCCCAAATTTAGTTCCCTCGCATTTTGGGCATTTCTTCTTTTCAGAACTCTGAATCCTTTCCATGTAAACCTTACATTTATCACATCTCATGTATTTTGTTGATTCATCTGCCCTTGCTGTTTTTCCACATTTTGAGCATATAAAATCAATCTGTTTTTTGTCTTCTGATTTTAATCCTGCACCGCATTCAAGGCATATATCTTTTGTAAATTCATCAGCACTTTTTCCTGTTTTTTTAAGAAAATCATTAAATTCATTGCTTTCAATTATCTTTTTTGAGAGAGCAAAACCTTTTTCCTTGCTGTCAATATAGCCCGCAAGATAACTTACAACTCTTTTTGTTGCCTCTGGAAACAGTGTTCTTGTTTCCTGTCCATGCACTTTTTCAGGAAATGCCTCAAATGGAATTCCTATATGAAAGCCCTTGTTTCCTGAGAATTTGCAGCTTATAGAACTTATACCATGCACTTTTAATGCCATTATTATCTCATAGGCTATGAGCTTTGTTATTTCCCAGACCTCAAAATCAATATCAATTACCAAATCCCAGCCAGTCCTTAAGTTATCAGCATCCTTCTTGCTCATAGGAGTTGTTAGCTGCAAGGGATTTCTCCAATGCTCTTCAGAAACATGAAATGAAGTAGCTCCATTTTTTACCTGCTCGAGAATATCGCTTGGATACTTTAAAGCATCTGGCCTCTTTCCAAAGCCCTTATCACCAAACCTTGCAATACTCTCTCTATCTTGTGCAGCAAAGAGTATTTCATCCTGTATATCCTTTCTCTTGTAGTGATTTAGTGCAGTGCTTAAGCTTATCATAATCATATATAGAAATCTGCTATATTTAATAGTTTTTGTTTTTATAATGTAGGATTATTCTCAAAGTCTTTCATAACATAATCAACTTTCTCTTTTCCATCCATTCTGTAAAATTTCCTTAAGCTAAAAAGTATTGTGTTAATACCTTTTTTTGTTAAATAATTACAGTAATCCCTTGCTAAAAGGTCAGCAACAAAATATTTTTCTTTTTCAATTATATCATCAATATTAATATTCTTATCCAACTTTGAGTTACCCTGAGGAAAAACATTTATCATTAAAAAGTTTAGATTATCTTTATTTAGCTTATCCTTATAGTCTGACATAAACCTAGTAGCTACCTTACTCTTGTAATTTAATATAGATCCAGCAACTATCCAGTACTTTGTTACTGCAGCCTGTAATTCAAGCTCAAAATTATTAGGTATCTTTTTTAGTTCAAATTTAGTGTTTAGATACACCCAATGGTCTACCTTTTCAATCAAAACCAAAGAATCAATAATATTTTTTTCACTTAGAGACTTAAAGGGATT
>JAHJQG010000016.1 GCA_018819345.1 Nanobdellota archaeon | reverse complement strand
TGATGCTATTGCTATGGAGGATATGCCAATATCAAACATGGTTCATAATCACAAATTATCAAAATCAATATTAGACTCTTGCTGGGGAAAACTCAGGCAATATATTTCTTACAAAGCCGAAAACGCTGGTAAGTTATATATTCCTGTTGATTACAAAGGAACAACTCAAAGATGCAGTCAGTGTGGTAAATTAGTGCCAAAGGATTTATCAGAAAGAGAGCATAAATGCCCTAATTGTGGCTTTGAAGTGCCAAGAGACTACAACTCAGCATTGGAAATAAAAAGATTATGCTTGCAAAAGATAAGGCAGGAACTGCCTGAATCAACGCTTGTGGAGATGGAATCCATATCCCATCAAGGACAAATTCCGTCATTGAAGCAAGAAGCCCCTTGTGTAAGCTAGGGGTAGTTCACTGGCAAGAATAAAACCATTAATGTAAGTGTAGAAATAATAAATTACAAGCCATTAGATATTGATGAGCTGTTCAAATTAAATTTTGAAAATATTGTGGACAATTCTTTGATACACGTTAATAAATAAGTTTGGTAATATGGAACAATCTGGTTATTAATCAAGATAACCCTGCTGTTATGCAGGTATTTCAGTCAAATTTACGTAAAAGCGTAAGAAAAACAGCTAATTTCTTACGTAAAAGCGTAAGGTTTAACTAAGAAAAGGCCAATAATTAAAAAGAATTTTTCAAAGCATTTGAGCAAGAGAACTTAATACCACCAAACTATTAAAACTAACTAGTACAAAAAATACCAAATAAATGGTAAAATCAAAATATTTATTTTCTTAAATACCACCAGACTATTGAAGGAAACCTCCCAATATATTTTTCCCTAAGTTCCTCATAGGTATCCAGCAAAAGGTGAATTACAACTCCGATAAGGGCAAAAAAAGCCAATTTAAAATAAAAAGAAAAAAATAACAAAACCAGCAGAAATTCTACTGTGTGAAAAAACAAGAGAAATGGCCTTTCCTCATTAAAAAAATAATTATGCGCTTTAATCATATTAAAAGATTTGAATTTAAAAATATAAAATATGTAATGGTCAACATCAACCAAAAGGTTGACAAAAAATATTATCAGAACATTAATGCCATAAACAGGGTAAAGCAAAAAAGAAACAATCAAGCCAACTAAAAAATGATATTGTATAAGCATCTTATTCAAAATCAATCTCTGAGTTATCGCCAACATTAACCTTTCTAAAGGTATCTTTAATCAAGGCACTATCTCCAACAAGTGATTTATCTAAAGCAGCATTCTCAATAACAGCATTCTCACCAACTATTGAATCCTTTATAATTGAGTTTTTTATAATACAGCCAGATGCTATTGAAGCATAAGGCCCTATAATTGAATTCTCTATCTTAACCTTATCCTCAATGTAAACCGGGCCAATAACAACAGAGTTGGTTGTTTTTATATCTTTGTTAAAACCATGGCTCAAAAGATAGCGGTTTGTGCTTAATAGTGTTTCTGGCTTTCCACAGTCAAGCCATTTATCAACCTCTAAGGCATTGAGTTTTGCACCATTTTTAATCATCAGGCCAAGTGCATCAGCAAGCCTGAATTCACCTTTAGACCTTAAATTGCATTTTATTATCTCATCAAGGCAGTGGAACATCAAAGAGCTGTTTTTTATATAATAAAGACCTATAATTGCAAGGTTTGAGATTGGCTCATCCGGCTTTTCAACTATTTTTTCAATATGGTCATTCCTCAAAACAACAACTCCAAAACGCCTTGGATCATCAACCTCCTGGACCCAGACTACACCATCTGATTTAACACTTTTTATCTTGGATAAATCTGTTTGAAATATTGTATCAACAAACACAATAAGAACATCTTCCTTGACATAGTTTTTTGCAAGGTTTATGGCATAGCCATCTCCCAATAGTTTATCCTGCCTTATATATCTTGCCTTATAACTGTAGTTAGAGCTGACATATTCTTTTATTTTTTCCTGCATGTCTCCTGTTATAAAAATGATTTCTTCAATATCCAAGGGCTTTAATTTGTCAATTATATGGCCTAGAACAGACTTTCCTGCAACTTTCAGTAATGGCTTTGGCTTTGAGAATGTGTGCGGCCTTAACCTTATTCCCTTACCAGCTAATGGAATAATAACTTTCATTTTATCACCTTTTTTAGGTTAAGTCAGGTAATATTTAAATCTTATTAAATTACCAGCATATCCCTTCATAGTTTTTTGGCTTGTTATTGTTATCAAATAGATTCTTGCCGTCAATAACTAATTTATCTCCATAGTTAACATCTTTGAATTCAGGCCATTCTGTAAGTATAAGGATTATATCTGCATTGTCAACAGCATCCTGTGCTGTTTTTTCATAATTCAGATGTGGAAAAAGGTTTTTAACAGAAGGCATGGCCATTGGATCATAAATATATAATTTAGATTCCTCCAGCAAAAGCTCTTTTATTATGCTTAAAACAGGGCTCTCCCTTGTATCATCTGTTCCTGCCTTGAATGCAAGCCCAAGGATTGCAATCTTCCTTCCCTTAAGAGGCCCTGTGTTTTCCAGGATTTCCAAGAACTTTAATGGCTGATCCCTGTTAACATCAAGCACTGCCCTTAACAACCTTGTGTTATAGCCAACCTCAGTTGCCTTAAAAATAATTGCAGAGACATCCTTTGGAAAGCATGAGCCGCCAAAACCAATTCCTGACCTTAAAAAATGAGGGGATATCCTGTAGTCAAGGCCAACACCCTTTGCAATAACATTTGTGTTTATTCCAAGCCTTTTGCAGACATTGCCAATCTCATTGATAAATGAGAGTTTTGTTGCCAGAAATGAGTTAGAGGCATATTTTATCATCTCTGCTTCTTTGAAAGATGTTTCAAGAACAGGGCATTTAAAGTTTTTGTAAAGCTGCTTTATTGTTTTTAATGACCTTGGGTCAGAAGAGCCAATAACTATCCTGTCCGGGTTAAAGAAATCATTTAATGCAGAGCCCTCTCTTAAGAACTCAGGACTCATAACAACACCAAAATGGATTCCGTATTTTTTTTTGGAATTTTCCTCTATTAAAGGTATAACTATTTTCTCTGTTGTTTCTGGCACAACAGTGCTTTTGACAACAACAAGATGGGGCTTGTTTTTTTCCTTTAGTGCAGTTCCAATCTCTTTTGAAACAGTTTCCATCTGCTTAAAATATGTGTCGCCCTTTTTTCTTGAAGGTGTTCCAACGCATATAAATGTTATCTGGGAGTTTAATATTGCTTTATTTAGGTTAGTTGTTGCCTCAAGGTTTTTTGGAATAACCTCATTAAGCAGCTCTTTAAGGCCTTTTTCATATATTGGCGGCTCTTTGTTGTTGATTTTGTCAACTTTTTCCTGGTCAATATCAACGCAAATGACTTTGTGGCCGAGCTTTGCAAAGCCTGCTCCTGTTATCAGGCCAACATAGCCTGTTCCTATTATAGAAATCTTAAATCTTTTTTTAGTTTGTTTTTTCATTTTACCTCTTTTCTCAAAAATCTTTTTTCTATTTTTTTATTAACATAATCCCAATTTCTTGATAAGGAACCTATTGCAGCCCTTACCTGAGGCCTTAAATTTTTAAAATTAGACCTTAAATAATCATCTAAATACCTCTTTTCAAATTTCAAAGGCTTTATACTGCTGAATTCTCTTTCATTTTTTGGGATTGAATTAAAAGAATCCTCTATCTCCTTCTTCTCCATGTCAAGATATATAAGGTGTGC
>JAHJQG010000005.1 GCA_018819345.1 Nanobdellota archaeon | reverse complement strand
ATTGTTCCTAACAGAAGAACACAGAATATATCTGATTATGAAACCATAACATGCAGTGTAAATGTCCTTGATTCTGAAAGTTTGCTTGGTGATGAAAGCATAATAACAAGATACTTCAGAGTCTCAACAAAATATATTTATGAGCTTGAAAAAACAACTCCTGTTGAGGTTGCGGAAACAGAAGGGTATGAAGCAGCTCCGGATGTTGATGAGCTAAAAGAAATGAAGGATAGTGAAGAAATAAAGAAAGAATGTGACAGTATAAAGAATTGTGATGATTACAACAATGAAGAGGAATACTATGATTTGTATGGTTTCAGCATCAGGACATGGTGCGAGGCAGACCCATGTGATTTAAAAAACTGCTATTGGGATGAAGGCAAGATGAAATGCCTGGAAAAAGAAGAAGAAATACCAATAGCAGAAGAATGGAGGAGTTATGATGACAGTGAATTTGAACTTAAAATAAAGGGGGCTGCTGTGGAATATGGATTCCCAGAAAAAGTTTTATTAGGAATTGCTAAAACTGAGGGAGGAGGAAAGATAAGACATTATGATGATGAAGGCAATGTAATGGAAAATAAGGAAACTGGATGTATTGGAGTAATGCAGATATTAACTGAGAACAATTGGTGTAGTAGTTGTAGTAAAACTAAAGAGGAATTAAAGGATATAAATACAAATATTGAATGTGGAATCAAAATATTGAAAGGGAAGTATAATCTTTTTTGTGATGCTGGTGGCAACACTAGAATAAGGGAGAGCGGAAAATCAGACTATCAAGAGAAAGTGGAGTTTTGGTGTAAAAATTCTTTGTATGTAAAGAAATATCTTGAGTATGATAAGGATTGTGATAAAATGGCAATAAGGGGCTACAATGGTCTTGGATGCGACAAAAATGCAGATACTAGTTATGTAGAAAAAGTTATGAATTACGCAGAAGGATTTGCATAAGAACTCCAAAAATTAATGATTATGATATACTTACCAATTAAAAAATAAAAATGAAACAAAACAAAAATACCCAAATTATTTTATTAATTATGATAACATTAGTTTTCTTTTTATCTGGATGTGTTTCAAACCCTTTCATAAAACCAACAACACAGGATGACTTTAGAACAGGAAGACAAGGTATCTTAATAGAATTTTTAGATAATGCCCCTCCCAGCGAGACATACGAAGAATACCCTTTTAGCATAGGCCTTATGCTAAAGAACGCCGGAGCATATGATACAAAAGGAGGAATTATTTCTTTTACAGTTGAAGAGGATTACATAGAATTGTTAAACAATAAGGATATAAGATTTAACCTAAAGGGAAAATCTATTGCTCTTCCAACAGGAGACCAGAAAACTGAGGTAATAAGAGCAAAAGCAAAAAAAATAAGCGGGCAAAGTGAAATGCACACATCCAAAATATTAGCAAGCATATGTTATCCTTACCAGACAAAAAAAAATATTGATGTATGCATAGACACAGACATATATAACATAAAGGATATGAAAAAAGTATGTAATGTAAAAGATATAACACTAACCACTCAGGGAGCACCAGTTGCAATAACAAAGATAGAGAGCGAGATGCTCTCATCAGAAGATGAGAAGGTTGTAAAACCCTCCTTCAAAATATATATAAAAAATGTTGGGGATGGAATAGTTTTCGCTAAAGAAAAGGTCAATGATGCATGCTCTTCTGCACCATTAAAATATGAGGAATTAAATGCAGTTGAGATAAAGGTTATGATGTCTGGCGAAGAGCTTCAGTGCAGGGAAAAAATATTAAAGTTAAAGGAAAATAAGGATAATGTAATATGCACTTTTGAAAGTGGCGTATCTACAGAAAAAGCTATTTACACGACTCCACTTACAATTGAATTAAACTATGGTTATTCTACTTCAATATCAAAAGATATATTAATAAAAAAAGAGTAGTCAATAGAAAGTTTTAAATACAAATCAGGGGATTATATAATAAAATGAGAAAAATTATATTGGTAATCCTTATGTTGCTTTTGTTCTTTAGTTCTGGATGCACCCAAAAAACAGAAGATAATATTGATTACAGAAAAGGAACCCAGGGAATTGTTATGAATTTCATGGCAGATATGCCCCCAGCCAGGATGTATGACGACATGCCAATTGATCTTGTTGTAGAAATAAAAAACAAAGGAGCATATCCGCAGCCAACAAGCATTACTGGTTGGGCAATTAATGTAATTAGCCCAACCACAAAAGGAATTGGAACTCTTTATTTAAGCGGATTTGACAATACTCTTATAGTAGGCATGCCAAAACAGATATCAATTCCCAAGGTTGAAGGAAAAAGCCCTTATAACCTAGAGGGGGGTTATGATGTGGTCTCATTTCATGGCAATATAATAAATTTTGACAGCAGAAACATTGATAGTTATGATGCAAACTTTCTTGTTACATCATGCTATAATTATGAAACAATTGCCTCCCAGACAGTTTGTATTGATCCAGAGCCTTATTCAGCAAAGGAAAAAACAAAGGTTTGCACTATTCCTCCAAGTTATTCATTATCTGGCGGCCAGGGAGCTCCTGTTGCTGTAATAAAAATAGAAGAGACCGTGCTTTCAAATAAAATACAGTTCAAGATATATATAAAAAATCTTGGAGACGGCAAGATTATTGACAAGAACAGGCTTAATATTGACTGCCCATACTCATTGGATTATACAAACCTTAATAAGGTTTATGTGAGTGGCCGTGTTTCTGGATACAGCCTTAGCTGCAAGCCAAATAACCCAATTAATTTAATAAATGGAGAAGGAAGTGTCATATGCACTATTCCAAAACCAGCAATGAGTAAATCAGCATATACTACACCAATTCAGATTAAGTTAGAGTATGGCTATTCATCATCAATACAAAGGAGTGTTGAAATATTAAATACCCCTTAATTAACAGAAAAATTTATATAATCAGATAAAGTATAAAATCCTGGAGGCTTAAAAAATGAAAAATTATGTTAATATAATATTAATATTGGTTTTATTGGTTTTTGCATCTGGATGTGGAGAAGAAACCACTCCTTCTAAGGAAAGCCCGTTTATTGGCGGAACAACAGGACTTTTGATAAGCTACGACAAAGATGCACCTCCTGCAGAGGTCTATGATGGGGGAGATTTTGATTTTGATGTTGTTGTCAAGCTAAAGAATGAAGGAGAGTACACTGTAAGCAAGGATAAGGTCGAGGTAAGACTAAGTGGAATTGACCCTAAGGAATTTGGATTATCTGATTCTGATTTTGTTAAGCACCCTGATGAGGACTTAGAAGGAACTTATAAGGATTCTGAAGGAAACAAGATAGAAGGAACAACAACTTATGTCATATTCTCAAAGTTAAATCGTCATGAAAGCTTAATTGGAAACACCCCCTACACAATAAGGGCAGATGTCTGCTATAATTATGCAACAAATGTTAATTCAATGCTCTGCATAAAAAAGGGGCAGGTCGACAAAGAGGGGGACATCTGCAAGATTAATGAAAAGAAAGCTGTTTTTAATTCTGGTGGCCCAGTACAGGTTACAAGCTTTGAGGAAATGCCAAGGGGCAAAAACAAGTTCAACTTTAACTTTAAGATAGAGCCCAGAGGGAATGGAGGAATATACAAAAAAGATTCTAATTGTGAATATACAAGGGCAAATGAAAATAAGGTTTTTGTCAGTGTTGATACAGGAATGGATGGCTTAACCTGCACAGGCCTTGATGGCAGTGCTACAAGCGGTTATGTGACCTTATACGGTGGAGAACGTATGATAACCTGCACTCAGGAAACAGAAACAGGAATAGACTTTGAGAAACCAGTTAACATAAAACTAGAGTATGACTATAAAGAGGGGATATCAACACAGGTTTTGGTAAAACATTCAATTTAATTTTCTTTTTTTATTCCTGCTAATGTAATCTGGCTTAACAGTGCCTCAAGCTGCAGGAACTCGTCAGAGCCTTCAACCATCCTGAACTCTATCTCGCCGCATTTGTCTATCAAGAACATCTTTTTTCTTGGCTCAATATCAAGGTTTAGTATTTCTTTCTGAATCTGTTTTATTATATCAAGGCCAGATAATCCATACTCAAGCATAACATCCAATAATTTGTTCCTTGCATCCTTGAATTTATTTTTTAAAGCAAGGCTTAATACTTCATCTACTTCCTTTGGCCTTGCAACAGAAGCAATAGAATATATTAAATCCTCAGTTATGTTGTCTGAGATTGCAGCGCAGCTTTGCATTATATTTTCCATTCTTCTGCAATCACCATTGCTAACCTCATACAATGCCTCTTTTGTCTTATCATCTATCTTTAATGATTCTGCTTTTGCAATCTTTTCAATTGTTTCTATGATTTCTTTCTTGCTCAAAAACTTAAACCTAAATATGGCACATCTTGACTGTATAGGCTCTATAATTTTGCTGCTGTAATTGCAGCTAAGAATAAAGCGGCATGTCCTTGTGTAATTTTCCATTGTTCTTCTTAAAGCCTGCTGTGCTTCTTTTGTCAAGGCATCTGACTCATCAAGGTAAATTATCTTGAATGGCACATTGCCAATTGCCCTTGTCCTTGCAAAGTCCTTTACTTTGTTTCTTACAACATCAATTCCCCTTTCATCAGAGGCATTTAATTCAAGAATATTCTCATGCCAGCTGTCACCAAACAATTTTTTTGATATTACCAAAGCCAGGCTTGTCTTGCCTGTTCCTGCTGGTCCAGAAAACAATAGATGGGGCATATTTTTTTGCTTGACAAATGCCTTTGCTCTTTTAACTATCTCTTTCTGGCCTTTTATTTCAGAGAATTCTTTTGGCCTATATTTTTCAGTCCAGATTGTGTTTTCCATAAAGAGAACTAAATAGGTATTATTTAAATATTTATCCCTAAAAAGAATTAGACTATGTCTTCCTCTGCTATGACCACAAAATCCCCAATAGCTATCACTGCACTAAAGGGTATTAGTATCTCGTTTTCCTTGTTCTTCTCTAGCTCTAACTTTTCTGTGTATGTTGTTGGATTGCCTAAAACAATATTTATAAGTTCCCCAGATCTTGTTTCAAATATAATATCACCAACCTCACCAAAGCGCTTTCCTGTTTTGCTAACAACAGTTTTACCTATTAGTTGTTTTGAAAATTTTTTATCTTCTTCAGCCATTACATCCCACCCTTTATATGATTTTCAATGATAATCTTTAATGATATTTAAGATGGTTAAGTTATATTTAAATCTTTTGGAAATGACGAGGACCCATTACAGCGCTAAATCAAAAACTATTTATATAGATAAGTAATTATAATACCAAGTATTTTTAAAAGAGGTGGTAAAATGACATTAGAACAGGCTATTTTATATATTATATTAGGTATTGTATTGGCAATAGTGTATTCTATCAGGATTCTTGTTTTGTTGGAAAGAAGAATTGCAAGAATGGATGAAAATCTAGTAAGAATCACCAATAAGATTATAAGTGAAGAGAAGAAAATAGAATCTATGCTTAATAGAAAAAAGAAAAGATAAATCCTTCTAAAAATGAGTTTTAAAGAAACAGTAAATAGAATTAAGAACT
Organism: Nanobdellota archaeon; assembly: GCA_018819345.1. Taxonomy (GTDB): domain Archaea; phylum Nanobdellota; class Nanobdellia; order Woesearchaeales; family CG1-02-33-12; genus CG1-02-33-12. The sequence goes on along the minus strand of JAHJQG010000005.1, from coordinate 18,911 downwards.
TAAAGGTTCAGGGTGCAGAGAATGTTGCTATTGAAGCTGTCAAATCCCTAAAAGAAGTTGTTAAGGAATCCAAATCAAAGAATATTGCAGGGATTTTGGCTGAGGTTCACCATGCAAAAAATATTCTTTTTTTGACCAGGCCGACTGAACCATGCATGAGGAATGCATTAAATTATGTCCTGCATGACCTTAACTATGATGATCCTGTTGAGTTGGCAAAAGAGGTTTGCTTAAAGGTTGATGAAGTCTTAGAGCGTTTTGATAAAAACCAGATGATAATAGCGCAGATAGGCTCTAGGAAAATAGGAAATGGAACTGTTGTATTTACCCACTGCCATTCATCAACAATACTTGAAATCCTGAAAGAAGCAAAAAAGCAAGGAAAGAAATTTGAGGTGCATAACACAGAAACAAGGCCATTATACCAAGGAAGGGTTACTGCTAAAGAAATAGCAAAACTGGGTATTCCAGTAATACATTTTGTTGATGCTGCAGCAAGATTTGCATTAAAGAAAGCAGATTTAATGCTTATTGGAGCTGATGCAATAACAACAGAGGGCAAGGTTATCAATAAAATTGGCTCTGAGCTTTATGCAGAGATAGCTAATAAGTATGATATTCCTGTTTATGCATGCAGTGACTCGTGGAAATTTGATGCGGAAACTGTCTTTGGTTATGAAACGGAGATTGAAAAAAGAAAAGGAAATGAAATATGGAAAAACCCCCCTAAGGGGATTACTGTAAATAATTTTGCATTTGAAAAGGTCAGTCCCAGCTTAATAACAGGCATTATTTCAGAACTTGGCATTTACAAGCCGCATATCTTTATACAGGAAGTTAAAGTCAATAATAAATGGATGTTCAGAAAGCATTTATTTTAACTCATTCTCAATTTTTTTTATTTCCTCTTCAATTAGTCTTATATTTTCCAAATTATCCTCCTGGTTCATTATCTCTCCGCACTCAGGGCATTTGAAATCAAAGTTCATTGCCTGATCAAAATCAAGCCTTATGCACTTATTTTGGCATATGAAAAAATGGCTGCTCTTTTCCCTTGCTAATCTATCCTTTAGTTTTGCCAGATTCTCCTTTCCCAGAGTAACAATAAGATGCCTTATCATCTTTGGCCTGAATGTCCAGTAATAGATGTACCACCCCTTTTTTTTGTCTTTTTTTCTTATAAAGGAAACAAGGTTTGCTTCGTGCAGCCTATATAGCATGTTTCTTGTTTGGTTTATCTCTTTTTTTATTGTATCTGCTATCTTGAATTCAGAAACATTCTTCTTGTTCCCAAGAAATTTAACTAGGGGAAGCACATCCTCGCCAGCTACATCAACAATAGTGGCTTCTATGATTTTATTAGATAATCTCATATTTTCCTTAAGAATTGGATTAACATAGTCTATATGGGGGAAATGGGTTTATAAAACTTTTGTTTTTATTTAAAAAAAGAATTATTTTTCCACTAATTCCTCAAAAAGCAGGCCTTTATTCTTTGCGAGGTCTTTAGAGACAGCATAACCTTTTTCTGTTTTTTTAAGGTCATCCATGCTCAGGAAAAACCAATCAGACTTAAATTTAACCCCTATCCATGGCTCTGCGCCAAAAATGGCTGCAAATTCATTTAATTGAGTTATATTCTCATTAGTAAGATATTTACTTTTAGCATTAACTGTCTTGCACTCAATAGCAAGTTTCCTTATTCTATTGCCAGCCAGAACATCCGGGCATGGAAAGGGACTGCTTCCAGAGCCTGCTACCCTTACAGCAGACCATTCATTTGTTTCCCAGAACATATGGACTAATTCCCGCTCGGCATTTATTCCCTTTGATTTCCTGCTCATACAGGCCTTTAGTTAATGCTTACATAAATACCTTTTGAAAGGGATTTGTGCTTTTTTTATGATTATAGGGGTTTAGTCACCCTTATTTCTTATTTTATTTATTCAATAAATCATATTTTCCTCTAATCTGGCCTAAAAAACAAAAACCTTAAATATAAAGCTCGTTTTCACCTTATTAAAACAAATCAACTATTTTGGGGTGGGAAAAATGGGAAAAAGACTTATTCCATTGGCTGCAATGGAGAAAATAATGAAAAAATGCGGCGCTGAGAGGGTTTCTGACAAGGCAAAGGCAGCATTAAAAAACGCTTTAGAAGAGATTGCAGAGGAAATAGCAACAGATGCTGTAAAGCTTGCAACACATGCTGGAAGAAAAACAGTCAAGGCAAGTGATATTAAGCTGGCCTCAAAATAAATTTTATTTAAATTAAAGAGTTATTATGATGGATTTATCCAAATTACAAAAAGAGATTTATCAAAACAAGCTAGATAAAGGATTTAATGTCATAGATATTGGAAAAGAAATCATCTTAATGACTGAAGAACTAGGAGAACTAGCAAGAGCTTATAAGAATAGTGATAAAAAACCTGCTAGGGAAATTAGCCATAAAGATGAAATGATAGATGCAATCACAGATTTAATGGTCTATTGCTTGGGCTTGTGTGAAATGCTTGGTGTTAACAGCAAGGAAGTTTTAGAGAAAGTTGTTGAAAACAATAAAAAAAGAGCACACACGGGCCATATATAACACCGTTCCTAAATTATATCTTACGTGCATAAATCTCTTCTGCACTAATAGGTGTAGATTTTTTTAAATATTTATAAACTTTCAATTTATATCTCAATTTGAAAAAAAAGGGTATATCACTTATAAACCAACTTTTCCTGGGTTTTTTCCTATCACCTACTTCCGTTAGATGGAGATGTTTATTATCCAAGAATGTAAAATCTGGTTCATCATCATCTTGTCCAAGTAAACGCATTTCTAAGTAACCTTTTTCCATTGCCCCTCTAAGTTTAAGTTCTTCATGATTCAATAATTCACCATAATTTTTCCACATATCATCAGGCGTACCTTTATAAAAAAATATTATCTTAGCTCCCCTCTCATCCCCAGCTTTAATAATTTCATCTAAACCTCCAAGAACCACATGCCTAACTTTCATTCTTAGAGGGGTAGGATACATAGTTTTCAGATTCATAATTGTATGTTATTACTTTTAAGGTTATAAACATTTCTATTTTTGCTAATATTTAATTTTATCAAGAGCTTTTATATCTTTATTTTCATGAAGTCATAGGCACATATTGTGTTTGAGAAAACATTCTTTGCGTCATTTTCTATTTCTTCCATTGTCTTGTAGCGCTGGCTGAAATGAGTTAGAATAAGCTTTTTTACTTTTGCCTGATTTGCCAACAGTCCAGCCTGCTTTGAGGTCATATGCTTGTACTCCTCTGCTTTTTCCTTTAAATCATCTGCATAAGTTGCCTCACAAACCAAAATATCTGAGTCCATGGCCAGCTCCAATGCATTTTTGCATTCAATAGTATCAGCTATGAAGGTTATTTTTTTTCCTTTAACGAGATATGTTGTTTCCTCTGGTGTTATTTTCTTTCCTTTAAAGGTTATAGCATTCCCTGACTGTAACTTGCCCAATAAAGGCCCTTCTGGAATCCCCAGCTTTCTTACTGCATCAAGTCTTATTCTTCTTTTATCTTTCTCAATAAAACTAAAGCCCAGGGTTGTAATGCCATGTTCAAGAGGAAGTGCTTCTAGGAAAAAATCCTTGCCCTCAAAAAATCTCTTTTTTGTGATTTCATGAATCCTTGTTTCTATTTTATCCTCAAAGGAAAAGGCCTTGAACATATTTTTCATTCTATTTTTTGTTCCTTTTGGCCCATATATTTCAAGAACCCTATCATATTCATTCTTGGCCAAGGTTTGTATCAAGCCCGGAATACCAAGGACATGATCACCATGCCAATGGCTTATTAAAATTTTTGTTACTTTTGACGGCTTTATTCCTGCAATCTTTATTTGCCTTTGTGTGCCTTCACCACAATCAATTAAAATGCCTTCAGAGCCATAGCTAACTAAAACAGCTGAATGGTTTCTCTCTTTTGTCGGGACCATTGCACTTGTGCCCAAAAATGTTAATTGCATCTTAACAAAAAGGGTTATCTTAATATATTTAAGATTTTGTATTGTTTATTTATTTTCAATATTGAAAATAATTATCAAAACTAAAGTTTTTTAAACAAAAACAAGTTCTCATTATTTATGCCAAAGAAAACTGTTAAGAAAAAATCACAGGCCAAAAAAAAGAAAAAAAAGGTTAAAGCAACCCTGACAATGGAAAGGGTTTTAACAGAAATCTCTAATGATGCGCATGAGTTCTACAACCAAAGCAGGTTTGGCAGTGTTTTAGAGGACGGCAAGGTTCAGTTATCATTATTAGAGGCATTATATCTGATGGAGAGGGGTAAGCTTTTAATAAAGGATTATAGGAAAAAAAAGGTTTCTTTTGATGAATTTATAAAAAAAGCAAAAAGAGTTGAGCCCAATTTCTGGATAAGGTATTGCGTCTTCAAGGATATAAGGGATAGAGGCTATATAATAAAAACAGCCCTCAAGTTTGGAGCTGACTTCAGGGTTTATGATAGGGGTGTAAAGCCAGGAGAAGATCATGCAAGGTGGATTGTTTATCCTGTTCATGAAAGCTCTGCTTTGACATGGTATGATTTTGCTGCTAAAAACAGGGTTGCACATTCCACAAAAAAACGCTTAATGATAGGCATAGTTGATAATGAAGGAGATGTAACCTATTATGAGATTAAGTGGATAAGGCCATAATTAACAACAAAATATATAAACTTATTCTGAGATATTTTTTTTATGGACAGCAAAGAGAAGATTATACAGACAATAAGGATAATGGGGCCTGTCATACCTGCACAGATAGCAAAGGTTATTGGAACTGATATAATGATGGCCTCTGCAGTACTATCTGAGCTTGTCTCAAAAAATATTCTTAAGATATCACATGTAAAGTTCGGAAGCACACCCCTTTATTACTTGCCAGGCCAGGAATCAAGACTGCAGGATTTTGCAAAAAACCTTCATGAAAAGGAAAAAAGGGCTTATGACCTATTGATGCAGAAAAAGGTTATGAAAGACAAGCTATTAGAGCCTGTTATAAGGGTTGCTTTAAGAAACATAAAAGATTTTGCCATTCCATTACAAGTTAAAATTAATGATAATATAGAGATATTCTGGAAATGGTATATTACAACTAATGAAGAGGCAGGAAGAATAATAAAAGAAATGGTCAAACTTGATAAACCAAAAAAAGAGATTAAACCAGTTCAGGAAACAATTACAAGCAAAGAGCAGGAAAAGCCAAGAAAAGAGCAAAAGGAAATTAAGAGAGAAGAACTAAAAGAAAGATTGCCTGAAAAAGAAGAAAAGAAAACATTTATTGATAAGACAGCTGAAGATGCATTCTTAAATGAAATTAAAGGGTTTCTTGAAAAAAACAACATTGAACTTATAGAAGAGAAAATAGTAAAAAAGAAGTCAGATTTGGACCTTGTTATTGAAGTGCCAAGTGCTGTTGGCAGTTTAACATATTATTGCAAGGCAAAAAGCAAAAAAAGAATTAGTGACTCTGACCTAAGCTCTGCATTTGTTCAGGGCCAGCTAAAGAAACTTCCTGTTTTATTCTTGATAAAAGGTGATCTGACAAAAAAAGCAAAGGAAATGCTTTCAAAAGAGTTTAAGAACATAAAAATAAAAAAAATATAAAATGGGAACACAGCTAAGAAACATCTTAGTGAGTCATGAATTATTATTGAATGATTTAACTAATAAAACACTTGCTGTTGACTCATATAACCTTCTTTACCAGTTTTTAACAACAATTCGCTCAAGGGATGGTTCTTTATTGATGGATTCAAAGGGAAATACAACATCTCATCTTGTTGGCTTGCTCTCAAGAACAACTAGGCTTATGCAGAATAATATCAGGCTAATCTTTGTCTTTGATGGAGAGCCGCCAAAACTAAAGGAAATGGAAAGGCAGAGAAGAAAAGAAATCAAAATAGAAGCAGAAAAAAAATATGAAAAAGCTGTTGAAGAAGAAAATATAGAGGAAATGAAAAAATATGCATCCAGAACATCAAGACTTACAGAAGAAATGATTGATGAATCAAAAAAACTTATTTCTGCCTTGGGATTGCCTATTATACAGGCACCTTCTGAGGGAGAAGCACAGGCAGCATACTTAGTTAAAAAAAAAGGGGCAGATTATTGTGTTTCACAGGATTTTGATTCATTGCTGTTTGGCTCGCCAATGCTTGTAAGAAACTTATCTTTAATTGGGAAAAGAAAAAAATCCGGCTTATCATACACGACAGTAAACCCTGAAATGATAGACCTCTCAGAAAACCTTAATAATTTGGGGATTGACCAGAATCAGCTAATTGCCCTGGCAATGCTTGTTGGAACAGATTATAATATCGGAGGTATTAAAGGAATTGGACCAAAAAATGCGCTAAAGCTTGTTAAAAAACATGGCTCTGACTTTGATAACTTATTTAAAGATGTTAAATGGAATGAATTTTTTGATTACCCATGGAAAGAGGCTTATAATTTATTTAAAAATATGCCTGTAACCAACAATTATTCAATTGAATGGAAAGAGCCAGACAGAGATAAGATAATTAATTTGCTGGTTGATGAGCATGACTTTGCAATGGAAAGAATTAAAACAGTTTTAGACAGGCTATTGAAGCACAAAGAGAATAAACAACAGAAAGGATTAGGAGAATTTTTTTAAAATGCAATGGTATGTTTTTGCAATCTTAACAGCTTTATTGACAGCTGCTGCAGCTATTGTTGAAAAGAAAACCTTGCTGAAAGAGCATGCAATGGAATTTTCAACAGTGTTGGCAGTATTTAATTTTTTCATAGTATTAGTGCTATTGCCATATATTAATTTTAATTTTTCTTTAAAGATTCTCGCTATGATTTATACAGCATCTGTTTTTGCAACAATTGCTTTTTTGTTTGTTGCAAAAGCAGTAAGGCATATGGATATCTCAATAGTCAGTCCTTTACTGAGCTTTAGCCCGGCAGTAGTTGCTGTTCTTGCATTCTTTATTCTTGGCGAGAGAATAACCTATCTGCAATTATTTGGAATATTATTATTGATATTGGGCTCTTTTGTCCTGGAAGCAGAAAACTACAACACTAAAAAAATTTTTACAAAAAAATTCAAATCAAATTACTTTTATTATATAATCCTGGCGCTAACTTTATATGGTTTTTGTTCCATACTAGACAAATTTATTTTAAATACTATTTCGCCGCTAACATATATTCCTATAGTTCACTTTTTTATTGCAATAAATTTTATAATATTGATTTGCATATTTCATAATGGTTTTGAGGGAATAAAACATGGCATTAAAAGTGCTGGAAAATGGATATTCCTTGTTGCAATTTTAGTAACTGGCTACAGGCTATCACAGGCGCAGGCAATCTCAATGACTTATGTAAGCCTTGTTATACCAATAAAGAGAATGTCAGCTTTTTTTGCAACAATTGTTGGTGGCAGGGTATTTCATGAGAAAAACCTGGCAAAAAGAACCCTTGCCTGTATAATCATGCTTGCCGGGTCATTTCTGGTTATTTTAGGATAAATTTAAATAATGTTTAAGAATCTTTCCTGATATGTTAACTATAAAAGTGCCTCTAACAAAAGCTGAGAAACTAAAAAAATACCTGTTAGATAAAAATATTTTTAACAAAGAGTATGAAATAGTTAAAGATAAGAATTTTATCTATTTTCCAATCAATGAAAAAAAGGACTTAAAGAAAAAATTTCCTTTTATAGAATTTGTCAGCAAGGAACTAAAGGGAACACATAAAGTTACAATAAATGAGTTGTTGAAAGATAATCTCACAAAAAAAGAATTAAGCCTTGTTCCATCTGCTTTTGATATTATCGGGGATATAATAATTCTTGAGATTAAGCAGGGCCTGGCAAAAAAAGAAAAAATTGTTGCAGAGGCATTTTTAAAACTAAATAAAAATATAAAAACAGTCTTAAAAAAAGAGGGAATACATGAAGGCACTTATAGAACACAGAAGCTTAAAGTATTGGCAGGCATAAGCAAAAAAGAAACTATTTACAGGGAAAATAATGTTAAAATAAAGCTGGATGTTGAAAAGGTTTATTTTTCTCCAAGGTTAAGCAGTGAGAGAAAAAGGATAATGAAGCTTATTAAGCCAGATGAATCAATTCTTGTTATGTTTTCTGGCTGCGGGCCATATCCTTTGGTTTTATCCAGGAATACAAAGGCAAAAGAGATTTATGGTGTTGAAATCAACCCTTTAGCCCATAATTATGCTCTTGAAAATCTTAAACTTAATAAACTAAATAATGTTTTTCTTTATTGTGGTGATGTTAAAGAGATTCTTCCAAAATTCGGCTTGGATAAGTTTGCCTTAAAATCAAGATGGGATAAAAAGCACATTGAGCCTAAACTAAAACAAAACCCTTCCATGATTGAGTTTTATATGCCTAAAGGGGATGTTGAGTCTGATAAAATAATTAAACAAATTGATAAAGCCATAAAAAAACTTGCTAAGAAACAAATAAGGGTGATGATACATATGCCCCTTATCTATAAGAATGGAAAAGACATTAGTCTTGCACAGCATCCTGATAAAATTTCTAATGCAATTGATTGTATGAAAAGAATAAATAAATTAAAAAAAGATAATAAAGATGTTATTGGGTATATTTTTCATCCTACCAAGGGCCATAGTAAGTCAGATAAATACAAAGAGGAATGGTTGTTGCAGAACTTAAGCAGGCTTGAAAAAAAGGGCCTCTTAAATTCATTATATCTGGAAAACTGCATAAACCCTGTCTTTGGAACCAAAAAAAGCATAATTAATATTATTAAAAAATCAAATCTAAAGCATATGTGTTTTGATTTTGCCCATTTTGTGATTGTTAATAAGAATCTGACAATAAAAGGTTATAAAGATATAATCTCAAAAATAGATGTTTATAACCATATTGTAAATTATAAAGATAATAATATAAAGCATTCTTGCAGGTTAAGGGAAGGAAAATTAGATTTCAGTAAATTTGCCGAGCATATTGAAAAAGGTTGTATAGAAGTATTCAGCAAAAGTGAAATAACAGCAAAAGAGCAGATAGAAGATTGGAAATATTTTTTATCAATAAAGCCAAGGAAGAAGTTTAATAGAATTATAATGCCTCTGCCAAAATCAGCAGGGGATTTTCTGGATTTGGCCTTAAACTCAATAAAACCCAATGGGATAATTCATTTCTATGATTTTCTGAAAGAAGATGAGTTTGAAAAGGCCAAGGAAAAGATAAGAAAGGCCTGCAAAAGAGCAAAAAAGAAGTGCAAGATATTAAGGATTGTCAAATGCGGCCAGCACGCTCCACATGTTTTCAGGATTTGTGTTGATTTTAAGGTTAACTACTAATCACAATCCCGGAATCTTTTCGGAATTTTATGGGTAATTAATTTAAATAATTCTAAATTACCTTAAAATTAATGGAAAATAATAATATTATAGGGCTCAAGTTTGAGTTTTATGTATATAACCTTTACAAAAATCTCAAAAAAAGAAATGTAAGGCACAATAAGATAATAAGTATAAATAGAAGAAAAAACAATAATATAAGGGTTCAGATAGATGTTGTGTATTCTTCTTGGTTTAAGGATTATTATGTTGAATGCAAATATCGCAAAGAAAACACTAAAATCACCTTAAATGAAGTGGCAAAATTTTATGCTGTACTTGAATTGTTGAAGGTTCCTGCAAAGAGGGGGGAAATAGTAACAAACAATTATTTTAATGATAGGGCAAAGGAATATGCCTCATCAAAAGGCATAAAACTACATGATTTAGATAATTTAGTAAAGATGGAAAGAAGCAGGCAGAATATTATTAGAAGAATAATTAATCCAAAAATTGATATAGAGCAGTTAATAAGAAAAACAAAAATTAGAAAAAATATGTCATTGATATACCAAATAGCATCGCTATAAACCCGGAGATTAAAATATCTTTAATGATATATTTCTCTAAGTTCTTTTATAACTTTATTTTGGTTCTGTTTTGAAGATTCTGCAATCTCTTTATAATAATTTTCATTAAGCCGACGACAGTATAACCTAGCTCCTTCCCTTGTCCTTAATTCAAATATGCCTTTCATACCTGGAAAGATATTCCCTGCCAATGCCTCCCTGGAAATATCCCTAACTCAATTGAGAATGCAGTTTGTTAAGATCTCTTGCTACATCTTTGATTTTTTCTCGCTTTTTCAGATAACTTCTTAAGACTTTTAACACTTCCAATATGGTTTATGACTCTAATTCTTTTCTCTAAACCACCTATGCTTACGGCAAATAAAATAAAAGAAACTAGTATAAGGGAAGCTCCTGTAAAAAAGCCTGCTTCAGATGGAGTTTTTGATGCTCCAATAACAGCACCAGTTATATTTGCCTGGGAATTGACTAAAAATAATAATCCTACAACCAAGAAAATCAGACTTATTATATAAGCTCTTTTCTTTTCCATAAGTTAATGTATATATTAGTCGTATATAAAAGTTTTGGGTAAATCTTGATTTATTATGTGAACTGCTTTTTAACTTATTTTATTCAACAACTATTTATCAAACCTTTTGTTTGGTTGGCTCTTTATTTAAAAGCCATAGCAAAATTTTATAAATTAAGCCTTGTTATAAGAATCATTAGGTTATGAAATGAAAAATAACAGGATTTATATTGGGATATTCTTGATTTCATTAGCAACCCTAGCTTTAGAGATTAGCTTAATTAGATTCTTCTCAATATCCCAGGGGTATCATTTTGCATTCATGATAGTAAGTATTGCATTATTTGGTATTGCAGCCTCTGGAACCTTTTTAACAATAAAAAAAATAAACAACCCTTTATTTTTTTCATCAATATTGTTTTCTCTATCAGTTTTAGTTGGTTTTTTTATTACAAACAATATTATCTTTGACCCCTTTCAGGCAATCTTAAATTTTGAGCATGTCTTTATCTTATTGATTTACTATATTTTTCTTGGGCTTCCTTTTTTCTTTTTTGGAATTATAGTTGCATACTCTTTTTCAAGATTTCAAAAAAAAGCAGGAAAAGTCTATTTTTACAATTTATTTGGTTCAGCCATAGGAGCACTGGCCTCATTATTTTTTATTTCATATTTCCATACAAAAACAATATTGGTTATTTCATTAATAGGTTTGATTAGCTCATTATTTTTTATTAGCAGTGCAACCTCAAAAGCATACAAGAAGAAAATTATTTTTTTATTGATTATAATTAATATATTATTATTCCTTATACCCTTAGAGATAAATATCTCGGAATACAAGGAATTGAGCCAAGCCTTGAATGTTCCTGGCTCTAGGTTAATAGATACTAGATATAATTCATTTTCCAGGGTTGATATAATTGAAAGCTCTTTTACAAGATATGCGCCTGGGCTAAGCCCTAGTTTTAACAAAATGCTGCCAGAACAGATTGGAATAACAATAGATGCCAGCAACATGAATTCAATTACAAAATATGAAAACCTTGATTTTATTGATTATCTGCCTTCATCAGTTCCATATTTTTTGGGTGAGAATAAAAAAATATTAGTAATAAACTCTGGAGCTGGTCTAGATGTTCTGGCTGGCTTGAAAAACAAAGCAAATGTAACAGCTCTGGAAGCAAATCCTATTATTATTAAATTATTAAAAAATGAATATGCATCCTACTCTGGAAATATTTATAATAGGGCAAATATAATCTGGGATGAGGGCAGGGGCTTTATTAAGGGTAATAAAGAAAAATTTGATGTTATTATAATTTCTTTGGCAGGAAATGTTTTAAGTGGTTCTGCAGGGATCTCTGGCTTGAGTGAAAATTATTTGCTCACAGAAGAGGCTTTTGATGAATATTATGATTCCTTGAGTGATGATGGCTTTCTTGTAGTCACAAGATGGCTGTTATTTCCTCCAAGGGAAAGCCTAAGACTATTTTCTTTGGCATTGGAAATTGATAAAGAGGCAAAAAAGACTGCAATGTTCCGCTCATGGACAACAGTTACACTAGTTTTATCAAAAACTGATTTAAATCAAGATACTATAGAAAAAATCAAGGATTTCTCTGAAAAAAATAAATTTGATATTATTTATCTGCCATCTGATTTTATTCCAAACAAGAATCTTAGGTTTAAGGAGCCATATTATTATAATTCCATCCAAAACCTATTAAAAAATAAAGATGAATTTTACAAAGATTATATTTTTGATGTAAGCCCTGTAACAGACAACAGGCCTTTTTATTTTAATTTTTTTAAGATTTCCAAAATTAAGGAATTATATAATATGATTGGCCAGAGATGGAATCCCTTTCTTGATTCTGGATTCTTGATATTTTTTGTTCTTATTCAGGCCTTTATTTTAGCCTTGATTTTTATTCTACTACCAATAAAATTTTTTAATAAAAATAAAAAAATAAAAAAGAGTCCACTGGTTTATTTCTTTGCAATTGGCTTAGGTTATTTATTTATAGAGGTTGTTTTTATACAGAAATTCATTTTATTTTTAGGTCATGTTATTTTTTCTTCTTCCTCAATCATATTTTCAATGCTTTTATTCTCCAGCTTAGGTGCCCTGTATTCACAAAGAAGTAAAATTAAAAAATTAACTAAGATTATTTTTATACTCTTTATTTTAGTTATTTTCTATATGTTTTCACTGGATTTTATTATTGATTTATTTATTTCATTAAATCTAAGCTTGAAAATAATACTAAGCATACTAATTACAGCACCATTGGGATTTTTCATGGGTTTTCCATTTCCCTTGGGGATAAGAATGATAAAGAAAGAGCTCATACCTTGGGCATGGGCTGTTAATGGAAGTGCCTCAGTTCTAAGCCCTGTACTGGCTATTCTTATTGCATTATTCCTTGGTTATAACTCTGTTTTATTTTTAGCTGGCCTAGTTTATTTGATTGGAGCTATTTTTTCAAGGCCTGGCCTGTTAAAGGCACAAACCTGACTCCAGTTATAAATTCTGTTTCTAGCTCATCTCCTTTTTTGGTTATTATGGTTAGGGTTTGGAAACTTAAAGTGCTGCCTAGTGGAATGATTAATTTTCCTTTATCTTTTAATTGGTTTAGTAAAGGCGGAGGTATATGATTAGCTGCTGCTGTTATGATTATTGCATCAAAAGGTGCTTGTTCTTCCCAGCCAAAATAACCATCAGCATTTTTTACTCTTACATTTTTGTAACCTAGGTTATTTAATCTATTTTCAGCAGAGTCTGCCAACTCTTTAATTATCTCTATTGTATAGACATCTTTTACAATCTCAGCTAAAACAGCTGCCTGATAGCCAGAACCAGTTCCTATCTCCAATACTCTATCATTTTCTTTTAACTGTAAGATTTGAGTCATTAAAGCCACAATATATGGCTGACTTATTGTTTGGCCATAACCAATTGGCAAAGGATTGTCATCATATGCCTGGTCTATTAAATTAGAGGGAACAAATTTGTGCCTTTTTACATTATTCATAACCTCTAAAACCTTGTCATCATTTATATCCCTGTTTTTCAACTGATTTTCAACCATGTCTTCTCTTGGTTTTGTATATTTATCAACTTGCTCACTGGTTTCATTTTCTTCAATATAATTTTTCAGAACAGGTTTGTTTATTATAAAAATTAAAGCAATAAATATTACTATTAAAATTAAAACTATTTTGTGAATATTTTTTTTATTTTTCATCTGGCTGATGCTTATTTCCCAAATGCTTTACACATTGGTTTTATTAGTGCTAACACAAAAATCATAGCATACCAATACCACTCTAAACTAAGCAAGGGTTTCCAGAGTTTTGTTATCATTAAAACAAAACCAGCAACACTTAGTTTAACAAACTGCATATCAACCCAATTGCACTTTTTTATTTTTGAGTTTATCCAGGTTCCAAGGCCCATATTACCCACTTATTGTTGTTTATAAGGGTCAGCTAGTATATAATCTTTGCGTCCAAAAGCTGATTGTATACCAACCATTTAACAAACTTTTTGTTTAAGGCCTTCAAGGGAAATAATTATATATAAGATAAACTTCTATTATTATGGCATGTGCTGTGACTTAGTGAACACCAACTGACGAAAGAATGATGAACGGAAGTAACTTAGGAGCACATGCCTTTTTTAATTTTAAGATTATTTAAGAAGAAGTTAATCAACAGGCCTAGTGATATTAACATCCTTAACCAAAACAGCAGGTGTTACAACAGGTGTCTCAACTTCCCAGCCAATTACTCTTTCAGGCTTGTTTCCTATTGCAGCAGCATTTTTCAGGAGATTTAGTATATTCTCGCTTATTCTTATCCCTTTTATTGGCTGGCCTATCCTGCCGTTCTTTATCATAAATATTCCATCCCTTGGAATTGTTGAGAAATCACCGGTATTATAGTTCTGAAACCTTGTGTACCATATATTTGTTATGTAAAGCCCGTTTTTAACCTGCTCAAATAATTCTTGTTTTGAGAAACTTCCTTTTTTGACAATAAGATTTGTTGGCCCTGGTGAAAGCAATCCAGCATTTGCAGTTGTTTTTGTATTAAATCTTTTGGCAGTTGAGGTGTTATGTAAATAGGTTTTTAAAATACCTTTGCCAACCATAATGTTTTTTTGTGTTGGAACTCCCTCTGCATCAAACTTTGAAGAGCCAAACCCATTTTTTAGGGTGCCGTCATCAATAATTGTTATTTTTTTGTTGGCAACCTGTTTCCCAATCATGTTCTTTAGGCAGGAAAGCCCTGCCTCAACTGAAAAAGCAGACATTGCCATGCCTAGGTTATCAATAATATTTGCAAATGGCAATGGTTCAAAAACAACATCAAACTTTCCGAATTTTCCATGCTCTGGATTTAAGGATTGTTTTGATATCAATGCAGCTTCTTCTGCAAGTTTTTCAACATCAAGCAGATTAAGAATTCTTGAAAAACCAACCTTCTGCCCAGATGCATCCTTGCTGTTAAAAGCCCTTATTGAAAAATAACTATGAGTTCCTTTATCAGTTGCCTTAATATTGTTTGAGGTCAGTAAAGAAACATTTGTTACAGAATTTTCAAAAACACCTGCTGTTCTTTTTGCTCCACTTTCCAAGGCCTTGTTTATTGCCTTTTCAACATAATCAATGGATTTATCACCTAAAGAAACAATTTTTTTGTCATAACCATTCTCAACTTCTTTATATGAAAAAGGGCCCTTTGCAATCCCTGCATATTCACTATTTGGGCTAGCTGACTTGACAAACTTCAATAATTTATTAACAATATCATCTGCAGCACTTAATGAAAATTCCTTTATATTTGTCAGGACAATCTTTTTCTTTAATGCCATGAAAATTCCAAGATCAATTTTTTCCCATGTCTTTGTTGTGTTTATAAGATTATTAGAATACTTAATCTGTGAGCTTTCCTGTTTTGATACAGAAACTATAACATCATCTGCACCTGCTTTCAGAAGCTTATTCAAAACATGGCTGCTTATCTCTTCCGGCTCCATTTTAGTTTCCTAATCTTATTTTCCTTAATCTGATTGACGGCCCTCCAAACCAGACAGGAATTGGCTGCATTGGCTCTCCCTTGCCGCAGTTGCCGGCATGATATTCCATGTTTTTTGCAACTGCATCAATAGATTTGTATAATTGAGGAGTTGTTATCTCAATCACAGGCTTTATAACAGGCTCTTTTATCTCTCCATTTTTTATTAAATATGATTCTGCACCAACATATTTCTGGTTAATTCTTTTGTCATCAATGTTCCATTCCATAAAATTTTTCATGTAAATCCCTAGTTTAACATCTTCTATTAATTCCTCTTCACTATATTTTCCAGGAAGCATAAATGTATTTGACATCCTTACAATACTTTCCCTGTCATAGTTCACAGACCTTGAAGAGCCATTGCTTTTTATTCCCATGCAATAAGCTGTTTCCCTGTTATGAAGGAACTCATTTATTATTCCTTTTTTAATTAAGTATTTTCTTCCTGCTTTGACACCTTCATTATCATATTTATAAAATCCATAACTATTTTCTAATGTTGGATCATCAACAACATTCACAACTTTGCTTCCAATCCTTGTTCCCATCATTTCTTTTGTTATAAATGATTCTCCTGCCTGTGCTCCCTCTCTTCCAATAATCCTGTCTGCTTCATATGGATGGCCTCCGCTTTCATGGACCATGATTCCAACTATTTGCGGTGCTGCAACAATATCAACAGCCTGCTTTGGAGGCTTAACACCAAACCTAAGGTTTTTCTGCAATGCCTTTACCTCATTTACAACGATTGAGGGAATATCCCATTTTTTTACAAATTCAAAGCCGCCTGTCTGTCCATACTGCCATATTCTCTGCGAGGTTTTATCATTTTTTTCAACAGTCAATAGGTAAAAAAAACAAACCCTTGGAACAGTTGCCAATATATTTGTTCCATCAGAATTAACAAGGTATTCTGTTGTTATGCTGTCTGATAAAGAAAGATACCTTGATGGAATTTTTATTTTCGTGTCAATAAGCTCTTTTTCTGCATCAAACAATAGTCTTATTTTTTCTTCTGGCCCAACATCATTTAAATTAATCTTTTGCTTAACCCTATATCTATCTTTGTTTGCTTTTTCCTCAGAAAGATTTATTTCCTCTCTTAGGTGCGAGGCCTTTTCTGTTGTGTTTATTGTATTTTGGATTAATTTTTTTATTTTTTCTTTATCCATGTGGTTTGTTGATGCAAAGCCAAGGGTTTTGTTTTTTATGATTCTCATTCCAAGGCCGTTAATCTTGCCAAAGCCAGATGCCTCTGCTATTCCATTTTTTAGGATAAAGCTGTTTGATGTTGTTGACTCTAGCCTTACCTCAGAATAATTTGCTCCTAGTTTTAATGCATACTTAACTGCAAAGTCTGCCAGCTCTTTAAACATCTTAAAATTTAGAATTCAGGGAATATATTTAAATCTTTGTTTTGGGTATTTTACCTTGCCAAAATGGTCTCTTAATTAACTTATTATTTGAATTAATTAGGATTATAAACAGTATTAAGTCCCCTTGGGATAATCTCAAGCACAGCTTTGTTTGGATTCTCATATTCCCCACTTAAGTGCATATCAAATAATTTGTTATCTAGGCTTTCAACACTAACCCTTTCTATCTTGTCTTCTTTGTTATAATATTCAACACCTCTTTTTCCTATATGTTGACCCTTGTTTGCCTTTAAAAGCAAAGAAACACCATAGAGTTTTGATATATTATTTACAATGCATACATCAAGATAACCATTATCTATCTCTGCATCAGGGCATATCTTAATTCCCCCACCACTTGTCTTAACATTTGAAACATTAAGTGAGAAAACTTTTTCATAGAGTGTACATTTATTATTAATCTTAACTAAATAATTTCTTGACTTATATGTACCTAGGGAATATAAAGTACCTACATTATAAATAAACTTTCCAATATTTTGCATAAGTTTACTGTTCTCGCCCTTAAAGTAAGATACAATATTCTTAACTTGTTCTAGTTCATGCTCAAGCTTCTTGATAATATCACCATCTATGCCAATTCCAACAGCACCAAGAAAGTAAAGTTCCTTTTTTATATTGTCCTTGAATAAAGTTGCTTCTCCAAGGTCCACTCTTTTGATATAATTATTATTGCCATTTAATGCATTGTTAATGCATTTTGCTGCTATTTTCCTAGTAGGCATGTTAAGTTCCTTAGAAATATCATCTCCTGCACCACAGGGAATAATGCCAAGAATTTTTTCTTCAAGCGATTCTAGTTTTTTAAGTTCTTGTAATGTGACTTGGATGGTTCCATCCCCGCCAAGAATAATGAAGTTTTTATGGCTCTTAAAATTAATCTCTTTAATATCTTTGTAATATGAGGTATTATACAATCCGATAATACCTTTTTCTAATCCTTCTTCAAGGTAATATGTTGTATTGTTTAGTTTGCCAAAATTCTCCTTTAGAAATATTTTGGTTTTTTCCCAATTCTCCTCTTTCCTTAGCCCTGATGCCCTTCGATTTATAATAAATGCAGTGGATTCTGTCATATTAAGTCCTCTATCACCCCCTATTATTTATAAAATCCTATAAATTTACTTTGTAATCTTAAAGCTTTTGACTTTTTCAAGAAGTTCTTTTGCTTTTTTGTCTTTCTTAAAGTGCTCTCTTACTGGTTTTAGTATCTTATTTATGTAATCTGCAATCATAGGCTTTAAATCCATTGGATGCAAATCGCCTTTTTCAAAAACCTTAACAAGCTCATCATAATTATGAAGTTCAAGGTCTCCGCCAAACTTCTCTGGCCTCTCAATCTTTACTGTATCAAACTTCTCAAAGATTATGTATTTTGCATATTCCATTAAAGGGTTTTCATCAATTATTTTCTCAGGGCAGTATGCCTTGTTGATTTTTCTTTTTATTTCCTCTTCTGAATCTGTCATAAATATAGCAGTATCTGGCTTTGATTTTGACATCTTTAAGTCAATACCCCTTTCAACGCCTGTCTTACTGGTTATTGGCTTTCCAAGGCCCATCAGCATATGATGGCTTACAACAACAGGCTTCCAGAAACCAATTGATGGCCCTATTTCCCTTGCAAGAACATTTACCTTTCTCTGGTCCATGCCAAGCTGTGTTATATCTGCCTTAAGCTCAAATATATCAGCGCACTGCATACAAGGGTATAATATCTGTGATGCCTGCTGCACATCAGAATCATTTCTTCCCATTATCTGGCCGCATCTTGTTATTCTCTTCACTGTTGTGTTTCTTGCAACCTGCATTACCTTTTTCCAGTATTCCATGCTGTTAACAACATCTGAAGCCCTTATGAACTCAACCTTATCAACATCCATGCCGCAGGTTTTCCATACTTCAATAAGATAATCCCCGCAGATTTGTAT
>JAHJQG010000015.1 GCA_018819345.1 Nanobdellota archaeon | reverse complement strand
GGTAGGAGTAGAGCAAATTATCTTTATTATTCCCTGCCTGAAAGAATCCTCAATTAATTCCCTTTGCTTTGCAACAAGTCCTGCATGATGAAATGCAATTCCTTTTTTTATGCATCTGGCAAGCCTTTCACACTGCTTTGTTGGCCTTGAAAGCGCCTTTAAAATCCCCTCAGAAAGCTCATCAAGCTTTTCATCCTGCTTTTTTATCTGCTTTGAAATATCTTCTGCAGCTTTTTCTGCTGAGCGTTTTGTATTTACAAAAACAAGGGCCTGCTTATCTCTTTTTATAGTATCAATTGCAAGATTAATCACATGATTGTCAGTAGACCTTAATATTTCAACTGTTTTCATACAAACCAAGAATAAGTTTTTCTTTAAAAGGTTTGTTAAAGAATGGGCCCACGGAGATTTGAACTCCGGACCACTCGATTTCTCTCACTGGCCAGGTTATTGTCCTGTGGCCAATATATCAGTCGAGCACTCTATTGCCTAAACTATGCTTTCGCAAAAATTTTCCAGGCTAAGCTATGGGCCCAAAGCGCCTCTGACCAGACTCGAACTGGTGACCTTGCGGTTTCATTCCAAGCTTTGCTTAAAACAAAGCAAGGTTAACAGCCGCACGCTCTACCTGCTAAGCTACAGAGGCATATCTGAATGGGTTTTTATATTATTTATATAGTTTTCGCTGATATTAAAAAAAACCCAACTAAAATTATTTAAATGCTTATCAGATTCTGCTATAATAGAATGAATAAAACAAAAAAAGTACTTGCTTTTGGAACATTTGATGTATTTCACAAAGGTCATGAATTTTACCTAAAGGAAGCAAGAAAGCATGGAAATACACTTAATGTGGTAGTTGCAAGAGATTTAACAGTGAAACAGATTAAGGGAAAATATCCTTTAAACAATGAACTAAAAAGGCTTGCTAAAATACAAAATTTAGATTATGTTGATAATGCTTTTTTAGGATATGAAGAAGATAAGTACAAAATTATTGAAGAACTAAATCCAGATGTTATCTGCCTTGGATATGATCAAAACTCTTTCACTGCTAATTTAAAGGCAATATTAAAGAAAAGAGGCTTAAACTCAAAG
Source organism: Nanobdellota archaeon (assembly GCA_018819345.1). Taxonomy (GTDB): domain Archaea; phylum Nanobdellota; class Nanobdellia; order Woesearchaeales; family CG1-02-33-12; genus CG1-02-33-12. Next base: position 3,141 of record JAHJQG010000015.1, on the reverse strand, counting down.
ATTATCAGGTTCGAAAAAGGATTTAAACCAAATAAACATAAATCCTCTAAATTAAATTCTTTGAAATAAGATAACCTTATTCTACTAATTCTATGTTTAATGATTTTAAAATGTCTTTTATTTTCTTATAAATATCATCTGTTGTGATTTTGCTTATTTCATGCTCAATATTTTGCATCTCCTTGTTTACATAGGAAAGGTGCTGCTGATTTTTTTCTATTTTCTTATTTAACTCCTCAATTCTGAACCATAAGGTATTTTTTTCAACTGTGGTTGAAAGTTCTTGAATATTGTCTTTTTGTGATTTTATATTTGCCTGTGTATTTTTTACAAACTCTGGGTCAATTTCATTTAATATTTCCAAATTCTTTTTTCTGACATTCTCTTTAAGTGCAATCTTTCCATCCTTAATGCTCTTGATAAGTCCTGAAAAAACCTTATTTAATGCTTCAGTTTCAATCCGGGCCATTGCTTTAAAAGGGTCAGAGATAATCATTTCTATGCTTTTTTCATCAAAGGATATCTTGGCATATTTTCTGAGTGCTCTTGACAACGGGGCAAGCTTATAATATATCTCATCAGAAAATCTTTTCTGCTCATCCTTTGCTATCCTTAACTTGTCATTAAGTTCTGCCAGCTCATTAAATTCTGGTGATTCCTTTATTTTTTTTATTTCATCTTTTAAAACTGAAATATTTTTTTCCTCTTCATCAAAATTTTTCTCAAGCTCTTTTTTCCTGTTTTCAAGCTCTTTTTTCTTTTGTTTTCTATTCCCTATCTTATCAAGCAAATTAAGAATTTCCTGGAATTTATGGGCATCTGATTTTTTCAAACTGTCCTTAAATTGCTGTATTGAATCGCTTATTTCCTTTATGCCAGAGGCTATTTTGTGTGATTCATTTGCAAAAAATTCCTGCAAAATATAATATGGTTTTTGAGTTGTTTTGTTGTATTCATCAAATATCTCATTTATTTTTGAAACCTTATCAATTATATTGCTGGAATCAGTTAATGTTTTGATTTCACTTAAAATTTCCCTTATTTTGCCTGTGAAATGCATTGTTTTATGTATGTAGGCTTTTCTGTTTCCCTCCATTATTGTTATTGCTCTTGGAGGTATGTTTTTATTCTGCAGCTCAGCTTTCTCAAGCTCATCACATCTTTGCTTTATGGTTTCTGAAATTCCATCAATTCTTCCTGAGAATTCTTTTAAAAGAGAATTTATACTATCTTTATCAAGCTGTTTTTTAATATAACTCTCTAGCTCACTTTTCTTCAGCTGTTTTAATTCTTCTTTTCCACCAAATAAGCGAGCAAAAAATTTTATCATATGCCTTAAAGAATAGTTGTTTTATTTATGTTTTTCTATAAAAATAAGAAAAAGAAATGGTGTACGAGCTTAGAATTGAACTTTTCCGAAGATCCATTCATTCAATAATATTACTATTACTTATTCTAAGTTGCTCCACCAAGTTAGTACAAAGTAAAACAACTATTTAAGTCTTTCGCAAGGCTTTAAATCTCTTTTATTCCGTCTTTTGCAAGGGCAACAAGCCTTGCTCCTAGGCACAGCCTTAAAAACTGCTTAAACTATGCCATTTGCTTTTATTTCTTACTATTTTATTTTTAAGGATTTATATATAACTTAACATCTTTTTAGTAGTGACATAAACGAAAGATTTATAAATAATTTATTCTTAAACCTAAATATGATAGATTTAGAACAAGGAGACCCAGATAATTTGAAAGGGAAAGTAATAGCTTATTCTAGGTTCAAAGATTTAAATAGGAATTACAAGGGAACTGTTTTTGAACATATTCAGGATGGAGACATAGTCCTTATTTATGCTACAATAGACCGCTCTGAGTTCAGTAGAAAAAACAAAAATGAGTTTGGCATTCCAGAAACAAAAATTAATGATATTATTAATGATAATGATAGAAAACTTAAAGAAATGTATGACGTTTACCAAGATAAATCATCCAAAACAAAAAAGTTCTCAATTTATTCAATATTCCTTTATGGTGATTTTAGAGGTTTACCAATAAGTTTAGAGGATATTATATTTGCAGGCGAGTATTCTGATGTTGAGAGATGTTTTAATGCAGACCAAAGTATGATCAATAAATATATGCTAGAATTAAAAGAACAAAAGAACAGGGGACAAGGCATTTTTTCTTTAAATAAAAATACCGAATCAAAAACCCAAAAACTTATCAAAACTTATGAGAGCATTAATAAAGATGAGATTCAGCAGTATATCATAAACAAATACATAATTCCAATGGATAGGGCTATAAAAAATGGACTTACAAAAGAATTTAAAATAATACAACAGGAGTTTATAACAAAATTTAGTGAGGGTTGTGATATTCTGTTAGAAGATTTCATGCAGATTCCATTTTTAATAAAAAAAGGCAAAAAAGAAAACATTGATTTGGCTAATATTTATTTAGATAAAATAGTTGCATTAAAGAAGGAAGAATATGAAAATATGCCTGTTCTAATAGAAAAAATTGAAGAATTAAGAAAAAAGAAACAATAAAAAGAATTAGGATGTTATAATAATATACAAATAAGCTTTAATCTGATTTTCTCAAGAAACCTAAATCTCTTTTATTCCGTCTTTTGCAAGGGCAACAAGCCTTACTCCTAGGCCCAATTTCAAAACAGCAGATAAAATGGCCATATGTTCCTTCCCTGCCCCAGATACAATATTTAATGCAACTTCTGTTCCAGTTATCTTGTCTTTCAGCTGTTTTTTAATGTCTTCAACAAGCTCCAGCAATGGCTTGTTTGAATCAACCACAACAAATTCAACTTTTTTTTCTGAACTGAACTTTTCCCTGCCAAACTCATTTGTAATAAGAAATATATTATCCCACTCGCAGCCAGAGATAACCCCTTTAACATGAGTCCATGTTCCCTTTCCAGTGCTTAGGCATGCTACTAAATCTGTCATGAAACAAAAGAAAGCATGATTGTTTAAATATTTTTGTGTAGTATCCTAATATTTTTGCACAACTTTTTTAAATAAGCAGCTTTTAACTTTAGAATATGATATTAAGTGCTAATGAAATAGTTGATTTAGTAATAATGACCCTGGCAATTGCTTTTATACTAAAGGATTTTATAAGAAT